>JAISTX010000046.1 GCA_031272365.1 Eubacteriales Family XIII. Incertae Sedis bacterium | reverse complement strand
TCCTGCGCGTCCACGCGGAGGCAGATGCCGCAGCTGCCGGAGATTTCGACCGGCAGCGGCATGACGCGGACCTGGACGCCTTTCGCTTTGAGCAGGCGCTCCCCGTCGACGGCGTCCCTGGCATTTTGGAAGATAAAAACCGTTTCCGGCCCACGAAGCTCTCGCATTTCGCACCCTTTCGGAGTAATATATAGGTATTGTAACACAGGAGGAGAGCGGAAAATGGAGAGTGTCGGGGCCGTCCTCGCGCCATTCCTTGAAAACGATGGGGAGATCGTCACGCTCACCGGGAGCGGGGGCAAGACGACGCTGCTCTGGCGGCTGGCCGGGCATTTCCGCGCGCGGCGCGTGCTCGCGACGACCACGACGCATATGCTGATGCCCGACCCGGGGTGCTACGACCGGTTCTTGGACGGCGCGGCGCTTGCGGGGGCCGATGCGCGGGCCGGCGTCACGTTTGCTTTGGAGGCGCCCCCCCTGAAGGCGCTGGCGCGCGCCGCGCGCCGCTACGACCTTGTGCTGGTGGAGGGCGACGGATCCAAGACGCTGCCTTTGAAGGGCTGGGCGCCCTACGAGCCCGCGGTGCCGCCGTTTTCGACCTGCACCATCGGGGTGGCCTCTTTGCGGCCGCTCGGCAGCCCGGCCACCGAGAGCTGCGTGTTCCGGCTACCCCTCTTCTGCCAGCAGAGCGGCGCGGCGCCCGGCGAGGTTTTGACCGAGGCGCATTATGCCGCCGCCCTGAGCCATCCGGACGGCCCGATGAAGGGGAGCCGGGGGAAGCGCATCCTCTGGCTGAACCAGGCGGAGTCGGCGGAGGATTTCCGCCGGGCGGAGGGGATCGCGCGGCGGCTGCCCGATCATTTCGCGGGCGCGCTTTCCGCCGTCTGCGCCGGCAGCGCGCGCAACGACGAAGGGGTATTGTTATGGAAAGGGTGACGGTGGCCTTGCGCGGGGGGGGCGACCTGGCGACGGGCGTCGCCCAGAAGCTCTGGCGCGCGGGGCTCCGCGTCGTGATCCTGGAGCTGCCCTGGCCCATCGTGGTCCGCCGGTCCGTGGCGCTCGCCTCGGCCGTGTGGGAGGGCGTTTTCCGCGTGGAGGACGTGGCCGCGCGGCGCGTGGGCGGCCCCTCGGGGTGCGCCGCCGCCTGGGCGCGCGGCGAGATACCGCTGCTGATCGACACGGGGCTCGAGTCCCTGGTGGCGCTGCGGCCGCAGATCTTCATCGACGCGACGCTGATGAAGCGCAACCGCGGGGTGCACCCGGGGCTGGCACCCGTGACGATCGCGCTGGGCCCGGGGTTCTCGGCGCCGGAGGACGCCGACGCCGTGATCGAGACGATGCGCGGGCACGACCTCGGCCGGGTGATCCGGGAGGGCGCGGCGGCGGCGAACACGGGCATGCCCGGCGATGTGGGCGGGAAGACGACGGAACGCGTCCTGCACGCCCCCTGCCTCGGCGAGGTGCGCCACCTGCGCGCCATCGGGGACCGCGTCTGCGCCGGGGAGGCGCTGCTGACCGTGGGCGGGGCGCCGGTGCATGCGCAGATCGACGGCGTGCTGCGCGGCCTGATCGCGGAGGGGACGGTGGTCGAACGCGGCAATCAAAAGGTCGGCGATGTCGATCCGCGCGAGGAGGCCGTGCGTTATTGCTTCTCCATTTCCGACAAGGCGCGCTGCCTCGGCGGCGCCGTGCTGGAGGCCTGCCTTTTGCTCGGCCGTGAGAAAGGGGTCTTTCCCGATGATCTATTTTGACAACAGCGCCACGACGGTCCGCAAGCCCGGCGCCGTCTACGAGGCGGCGGCGGAGGGGCTGCGGCGCTTCGGGAACCCGGGGCGGTCGTTCCACGACGCCTCGATGGACGCCCTGCGCGCGGTCCAAGGCGCGCGGGAGGCCGTGGCCCGGCTGCTGGGGTGCGCGGACGCGCAGGCCGTCGCCTTCACCTCGTCCGCGACGGAGGCCCTGAACCTCGTGGTCTACGGCCTGCTCGGGCCGGGCGACCACGCGATCACGACGGTGGCCGAGCACAATTCCGTGCTGCGGCCCCTTTACAACGCGGGCTGCGCTCTGTCTTTCGCAGGCTGCGACGAGAAGGGGCGGCTCGATTTTTCGGGCCTCGAACGGATGCTGCGGGCCGAAACGAAATGCCTGGTCTGCACGCACGGCTCGAACGTGACGGGCAACGTGACCGACACCCGGCATCTGCGCGCCTTCTGCGGGGCGCACGGCCTCGCTCTCGTGCTCGACGCCGCGCAGACGCTCGGCTATGTCGAGGCGGCGGCGGACGACGCGGATTTCCTCTGCTTCACGGGCCACAAGGGGCTTTTGGGCCCGCCGGGGACGGGCGGCGTCGTGGCGCGGGACCTGCGCGGCGCGCGGGGCGGGCTGCGCATCGTGAAGACGGGCGGCGCGGGCGCGCACAGCGCGGAGCGTCTGCAGCCGCTCGCGATGCCCGACGCCTTCGAGGCCGGGACATTGAACGCGCCGGCGCTCCACGGGCTGGCGGCCGGCGTGTCGTACGTGCTGGAGCGCGGCGTTTGCGGCGCGGGCGGTGCTGTGGTCGGTGCGAACGCGGGCGGTGCGGGCGGCACGGGCGCGGGCGCGGGCGGCGGAGCGGGCGGCAGCGCGGGTACGGGCGGCGGCGCGGACGCGGGCACTGGGGCTGCCGCCGGGGCGCTGGCGGAGCGGTTTGTGCGCGGCGTGCGCGGAATCCCCGGCGTGACGCTCTACGGGGATCTGGATGCCGCCTGCCGCCTCCCCGTGGTCTCGCTCAACATCGGGGACTTGGGGTCCGACGAGGCGGCCGGCGCGCTGTGGCACACCCACGGAATCGCCACGCGTCCGGGGCTGCACTGCGCCCCTTTGCTGCACGAGCGGCTCGGGACGGCACGGCGGGGGATGGTCCGTTTTTCGTTTTCCTGTTTCAATACGGAGGAGGAAGCCGACGCGGGGATCGCAGCGGTGAAGGAGGTGGCAAAAGGATGAAGACAATCGATATGACAGGCAAGGCGTGCCCGGCGCCGGTGGTGGAAGCGCGGAAGGTCTTGACGGGAGGGGAGGATGGCGTGGTTGTTATTGTAGACAACGCGATCGCCGTCAGCAATCTGAAGAAGTTGGCGGCGAGCCTCGGTTGCGGCGCGCGGGACGAGCAGCGGGGCGAGGCGGCGTACATCGTCACCATCGCGGCGGACGGCGCGGCGGCGGCCCCGCCATTGCCCTTGACGCCGGCAGCGCCCCCGGTGGCGCCCGGGGACGGGGACGTAGGCGTTGCGCCCGGGCTTCCGGCGGCGTCCGGCGACGCGCCGGGGCTTGTCGTCTGGGTGCCGGGAAACCGGATCGGCTTCGGCGCGGAGGACCTCGGGGAGACGCTTCTGGGCGGCTTTCTGTACGCGCTGACGGAGCTGCCCGAGACGCCTTCGCACGTCATCTTCATGAATGCGGGCGCGTTCCTGACGGCCGAGGGCTCCTCTGTGCTGGACGACCTGCTGACGCTGGCGGGGAAGGGGGCGAAGGTCCTGACCTGCGGCGCCTGCCATAGCTATTATGGGCTGGAAGGGAGGCTCGCCGTCGGCGAGATCACGAATATGTACCACATCACGGAGCTGCTCGCGGGCGCGAGGAGGCTGATACGCGTATGAAGACGCAGGGCGGCCTTCTGGCCTCCTCCCCGTTTTCGGGGTGCGCCGCGAAATACGGGCCGGGCGCGCTGCAGGATATGCTCGCCGCCCTCCCGGGCCCGGCCTGCCCCGATCTGGTGGTGGGCTACGATACCAGCGACGACGCGGCGGCGTACCGCATCGACGCGGACACCATCCTGCTGCAGACCGTCGACATCTTCCCCCCCGTGGCGGACGAGCCGTATTTCTACGGGCAGATCGCGGCGGCAAACGCGCTCAGCGACATCTACGCAATGGGGGGCAGCCCGAAGCTGGCGCTGAACATCCTCTGCGTGCCGGAGGGCATGGACACGGGGGTCGTGCGGGAGATCCTGCGCGGCGGCGGCGACAAGGTGCGCGAGGCCGGCGCGGTGATCGCGGGCGGGCACACGCTCAAGGATCCGGTGCCGAAATACGGGCTGGCGGTGACGGGCTTCGTCTCGCCGCAGAAGCTGCGCACGAACGGGGGGGCGCGGCCGGGGGATGTGTTGATTTTGACCAAGGCCCTCGGGACGGGCATCCTGACGACGGCGCTCAAGGCCGGGCTGCTCGCAGCGGCGGAATACGTGGAGCTGATGGCCTCGATGGCGGCCCTCAACAAGGCCGCTTCCGAGGTCGCGGGGCAATGCCCCGGCGTGCATGCGATGACGGACGTGACGGGCTTCGGCCTCGCGGGGCACGCGGCGGAAATGGCGCGAGCGAGCGGGTGCTGTCTTGTTTTCGATACGGGCGCGCTCCCATTTTTGCCCGGCGCTTTGGAGCACGCGCGCGCCGGCCTCGTGCCGGTGGGGGCCTACGCGAACCGGGAGCATCTTTTGGGCGCGGGCGTGGGCGCGGGCGCGGGCGCGGGCGTGGGCTCGGGCGCGGGCATGAGCGTGGGCGCGAGCTCAGGCGTGGGCAGGGGCACTGGCGCGAGCGCGAGCGCGGGCATGGGCGCGGGCTCAGGCTTGAGCGTGGGCATGGGCACTGGCGCAGGCTCAGACTTGGACGTGGGCACTGGTGCGGGCGCGGTTGCCATGGACGCCGCTGTCCCGGAGGCCGTCTCCGACGTGGTGTTCGACCCGCAGACGTCGGGCGGGCTGCTGATCGCAGTGGATCCGGGGGAGGCCGGTCGCCTGCTGGACGAGCTTCAGCGCGCCGGAGCCATCTGCGCACGGCGGATCGGGGAAGCCGTGCCGGCGGAACAGAACCCCCTCGCGTCCGGGGGCATCCCAATGCCCGAAGGCACCCCGACAGCCAAAGAGACCCCTGTGACCAAAAAGACCCCGGCAGCCAAGGTCGTCCTCGCGACCAAAGGCGCTCCGGCGTCCGATGCCGCGTCGGCGGCTGAGGGAGCCCCGGCGGCTGAGGGCACACTGGCGGCCAAAGGCGCTCCGGTAGGCAAGGGCGCCCTTGTAGCGGAAGACGCCCCGATCGTGCGCTTCACCGCGTGACACCCCGGCGGGCCGCTATTGGCTCGACAGCCCAGCAGCGGGTCGCCCCATCGCGCGCCGCCCGGCAGCGCAACCCCTCTCCCCGATTTCGAATCGAGTACGCGGATTCCACGCCAATCCGCGTATTCGATTGAAATTTGGTGCTCCAGAAGCCTATTTTCCTACCGATTTTGCATCAAGTCTGCGGATTGCGCCCCAATCCGCGTACTCGATCAAAAATCGGCAGCGGTTCCCTCGCCACAGCCACGAATAGCGCAGTGAAATGAACTGCCCCTCAGTTGCAAGAACCAGGGCCGACTACCAGCTGGGGATTTTTCGTCCGAAGTTTCTGCGCTCCGCCACACCGATGCTTTTCAGCTTTGCCGCCATCTTTCCGGCCATGACATCGTCCCACAAGAATCGCAATACCCTGCAGCCCAACATCCGCAGACCGTCTTCCCGTATTTTTTCGTTGATGAGGTCTTCCTGCGTTTTGTACTTCACTTTGCCATCGAGCTCGACAATGAGCGGGGTCGTTGCGGCATCCCAGCACATATCGACGCGCGCAAGGCCTGCCCTGCCCCCCAGTGGCAGCTTGATCTCGACCTGCTGGCGCGGCAAGACCAACTTGCTCCGGTAGATAGACAGCCAGCCCAGCGATTCCAGCGGGGATTCGCATTTTGCGTTCGCGAAGGGAAGAAGCCTCGCCAAGCGCCTGACGCCTGGCACACCCGGGTGCTTGCCCAAGTAGCCTTTGAGCTTCCGCACCGTCGTCATCCTTGTGAACACGCAATGGTTCAGCGCGGCCAGGCACGCCGCAGCATCCAGCTCAATGCACAGATCTATCAAAACGCGCTCGACGCAGGCCACCCGCACGCCGTCAACCAGCTCGCAGGCCGGCAGCTTCGGGGAATAGCGCCACCTGATCAGATCCTGTGTGGCGCCGCGCCTTGCGCTTGAATAGCATCGCGGCTTGAGCGGGATTTCCCCCAATATCGGGATTCCCCGCATCACAGCCCCGCTGACGCCGGAGAAAACCGCCTTCGGGTTCGCCGGCCCGTTTGCGTAGAACATGGTGAGCGCGCGGTGCCGTGCCAGAGCGGAAGCCTGTGCCCAGTCGGCCCGCAGCACAAAAAGGCTCGGCCCGATTTGCTCGAACTGCCGGCTGTCATACTGATTGTTTCTTGCATATTCAATCTTCATAAGCAGAGTATACCTTGATTTTCTTTATATGTCAATATATAACATTTTCAAAATCGCCGTTTCTTTTCGTTCGTTTTTCTCGCTTCCTTTTCTGACCGCCTTTCCCTGCCGATGTCTTTGTCTTTTCCGAGCCAAGATCTTTTGTCTTCGCCGATTTTGCATCGAGTTCGCGGCATTTTCGCCAATCCGCGAACTCGATTGAATATTGGTCGTGTAGGAGCCGGATTTCTTACCAATCTTGCATCGAGTTCGCGGATTGCGGTTTAACTCGCGAACTCGATGCAAAATCGGTGACAGCCACACCGAGGCCGGGGCGCGGGCGCGGGCGGGGTATGGGACGGGGTCTGGGTATGGGACGGGGTCTGGGTGTGGGACGGGGTCTGGGTGTGGGTGTGGGACGGGGTGCGGGCGTGGGCGCGGGCGGGGGTGTGGGACGGGGTGTGGGTGTGGGCGCGGGCGCGGGAGGAGGTGCGGCGTCAAGCCCGGCCCACGAGGGTCTTGAGTTTCCGGGTGAGTGCCGGGAGGAGGTGCGGCGTCAAGCCCGGCCCATGAGGGTCTTGAGTTTCCGGGTGAGTGCCGGGAGGAGGTGCGGCGTCAAGCCCGGCCCACGAGGGTCTTGAGTTTCCGGGTGAGGGCCAGGAGGAGGCGGGCGAAGGTCGCTATGAGCACGAGGGCGATCGCGATGCAGCCGGCGACGAGGACGGCCTCCGTGCCGGTGGAGACGGCCGACGTGTAGTCGCTCACGAGGACGCTGCTCATCGTTTCATAGAGCAGGGCGCCCGGGACGAAGGGGATGATGCCGGGGATGATGAAGATCGTCGTGGCGTCCTTGCCTGCGCGGGAGCAGACCTCGGCGAGGATCGCGATGAGGCAGGTGCCGAAGAAGCAGGCCGCGATCATGCCGTAGCCGCCGTACATCGCCTCGAAGGCGAACATGCCCGCGGCGCCGATCGCGGACACCGACAGGCAGTGCTTTTTCGGGACGTTGAACAGGTAGCAGAAGCCCAGCGTCGAGAAGAAGCCGAAAAGCAGGAACCACGGGACGCCGAACACGACCGTGCGGTCCGCGCCGACATGGCCGCCGCCGAGCAGCCAGAGCTGGATGCCGAAGCCGACACCGACCGCGATCGCGATGGCGCTCATGCCGGCCTCCGCGAACCGCGCGAGGCCCGAGAGCATGTCGCCCGAAAGGAAATCCCGCGCCGCGTTCGTGATCGCGACGCCGGGCATGAAGATCGTCGTCGCGGCGATGATGACGGGCGAGATGCTGTCCCCCGCGCCGAGCGCCGCCGCCGCGAGCACAAGGCCCGCCGCACCCATGCAGCTGATGAGGATGCGGATGAAGTCCGGGAACCGGAGCCTCGCGATGCCGCTGGAAATGAGGTAGGCCACGCCCGAGATGCCGCCCGCGATGAACATGTCGCCGATGCTACCCTTGAACATCGGGCAGTAGAACGCGCCGACGAGGATCGCGCCGATGAGGCGCAGCAGGAAGGAATAACCGGCCTGCGTCCGGATGGCGCGCAGCTGCTCCATACCGTCCTCGATGGACAAATCCGTCGTCGTGAAGACGCGCGAAAACGTGTTGACGCGCGATATCTTGTCGAGATCGATGGAGCAGCCGTTGATGCGTTTGATGAAGGTGTGCATCGCCGCGTCCTCGCCGGAGTCCAGCGAGAGGAAGATCCCCGTCGTCGTCGCAAAGCATTCGACGTAGTCGATCTTGCAGGCGCGGCAGATGCGCACCATCGTGTCCTCGACGCGGTAGATCTCCGCGCCGCTTTTGAGCATGATCTCGCCCGCGAACAGGGCGAGGATCAGCACTGCTTTCTGTCGTGCAACTATAGCTTGAACTCAGCCTTCACGGCAGCAAGCGCCTCGTCCAGCGCCGTGATGACTGCCTCCCGGCTCTCGTCGGAGAGCACTGCCGGCGGCTCGATGCGCACGGTCTTCGCGTTGACAAGCGTGCCCGCCGTCATGACGCGCCGCGAGAACAGCTCCTTCGTCACCGCGTAGCCGACCTCGGCCTCCGGGAATTCCATGCAGATGAGCAGGCCCGCGCCGCGGAACGCCGTCAGCACCGTCGGGTATTTTTTCTGCAGATCCGCGAGCCTCGCCATGAAGGCCTCGCCGCGCTTCTTGCACAGCCCCGGGATGTCGTTTTCGAGCATGAACCGCATCGTGGAGATCGCCGCCGCGCACGCGAGCGGGTTGCCGCCGAACGTCGGGCTGCCGAGGATCCACGGGTTGTCGACGAGCTTGTCGACCCACGTCCACGGGCGCGCGATGATGCCCGTGATCGGCATGATGCCGCCGCCGAACGCCTTGCCGTACGTCATGATGTCGGGGCAGACGTCCTCCGCCTCGCAGCGCCACAGCGTGCCTGTGCGCCCCATGCCCGTCTGGATCTCGTCGAAGATGAGGGCGATCTTGTACTGGTCGCAGATCTCGCGCAGCCGCTTCAGGTAGCCCGCGGGCGGGATGATGACGCCGCCTTCGCCCTGGATCGGCTCGACGATGATGCCCGCGACCTTCTCGCCGACCGCGACGAGATTTTTGACCGCGGCCTCCGCCGCGTCCGCGTTGCCGTACTCGACGTGCTGCACCTGCTGGATCATCGGCAGGTAGTCCTCGCGGTACGCGCCCTTGCCGCCGACCGAGATCGCGCCCATCGACTTGCCGTGGAACGCCCCGACCGTCGAGATGTACCAGCGGCCGCCCGTCGCGAGGCGCGCGAGCTTCAGCGCCATCTCGACCGCTTCCGCGCCGCCGTTGGTGAAGAAGCAGTACTGCAGATCCCCGGGCGTCGCGAGCGCCGTGATCTTCGCCAGATACCCGCGCAGCGGGTCGATGAGCTCCTGGCTGTGGAGCGCGTAGCGGTTGAGCTGCGCCTGCACCGTCTTTAGGATTTCAGGATTCCTGTGCCCGCACGTGTAGATACCAAACCCCCCCAGGCAGTCGATGAACTGCGTGCCGTTCAAATCCTCAAAGTGGTCGACCGAATCGGTCCACTCGATGAAAGCGGCATCCGTTGATACGGATTTGCGATACTCGAGCCATCCCGGGTTCACGTTCTCGTTGAAGTTTTCGATGGATTCGTCGTGGATCTGCTTTTTCTCGGCATCCGTCAGTTCGTCTTTTTCAATCCAGGCGACCACCTTCTTTGCTTCTTCGAGCGCGCGTTTTTTGTCGGTCATTGTCATGAGTTAACACCTCCTCAGTGTTTTGACGTTTGTGAAATGAAATTGGTAACGAGGAAATCCCCCGCTGATAACTATTATACCATAGGTCGCACCCCGGATTGCTGCCTCTCGAAAACCACGCGGCCGCCCATGATCGTGCAGTCCACGCGCGCCTCCCGGATCTCTTCCACGGATGCCGCGAACAGGTCGCGGTCCATGATCGCGATGTCCGCGAACTTCCCGGCTTCGAGCGTGCCGAGCTCGTGCTCACGCCCGGCCGCGTAGGCGGAGCCCCATGTATACATGCGCAGCGCTTCCGCCAGCGTGAGCTTCTCGGCGGGGTTCCAGCCGCCGCGGGGCTCCCCGTCGTTGTGCACGCGCGTGACCGCGCGGTAGATTTCCAGGAACGGGTTGTCGTCGACGACGGGGCAGTCGCTGCCGAAAGCGAGCGCCCCCGCCGAGGCGAGCAGGCTGCGGAGCGGCCACGCGTGCATCGCCCGCGCCTCCCCAAGCACCGTCCGGTAAGGGTTCGCCGCAAACGTCTGCGTGAGCGCGATATGCTCCGGCTGCACGGAAGGGATGACCCCGAGCGCGCCGAACCGCGGGATGTCCGCCGCGTCCACGACCTCGCAGTGCTCCAGCGTGTGGCGGGCCCGGCCGGGCCCATGCAGCCGCACCGCCTCCTCAAAGCAGTCGAGCCCGAACCGCAAAGACGCATCCCCGCAGGTATGCAGCTTCACCGACAGCCCGCGCCGGTGCGCCTCGGGCACCGCCCTGCGGATGGCGTCCCAGTCGAAGAGCGCACACCCGCGCACACCCGCAGCATCCGCGTAGTCCTCGAGCATCGCGGCCGTATGCGTCGAAGCGACCCCGTCAAGAAAGGCCTTCACGCTCGCAACCCGCAAGCGGTCTGACCCATACCGCCGCTGATCCTCCAGCACCTTGTCCAAATCGCCGAGCAGATCCGGCGCCGCGTGGATGCGCACGCGCAGCTCCCCGGCACGGTCCATTTCGCTGTACACGGAGAGCGAGCCGATGTCACCGTGGAAATAGGGCATGACGTCGTTGATCGAGGTGATGCCGTAGGCCGCCGCGCTGCGCATGTAGGAGCGGATGAACGCCTTCTCCTTTTCGGGGGGGAGGTCGAAGGCAAGCCTCGTCGCAAGGCCGGCGGCCGTTTCGAGCAGCACGCCCGTCGGCTCCCCGTCCGCGCGCCGCAGGATCTCCCCGCCCACAGGATCCGGCGTGTCCTTCGTCACGCCCGCCTGCACCAGCGCCACCGAGTTGACCCACACGCCGTGCGCCTCCGCGTCCACGAGCAGCACGGGGCGATCCGGAAACAGCCGGTCGAGCGCCGCCCGATCCGGAAACGCCTTGTCCTCCCAAAACACAGGGTACCAGCCGAAGCCAAACACCCAATCGCCGGCGCCGGCACCCGTAGGGGCGGATGAGCGTCCGCCCGCGCCATCCGCAGCCCGCTTCACGGCCTCCGCGCACTCCCGCGCCGACGCGCAAGTCAGCAGCGAGGGGTTCTCGTGGTAGACCCCCGCCATGATCAGATGCACATGGCTGTCAAAAAACCCGGGCATCACGAGCCGCCCCCCCGCGTCGATGACGCGCGCCGCCCCTTCGCAGGCGCGCGCGCCATCCCCCGGTACAACCGCCTCGATCCGATCCCCGCGTATCAGCACCGCGCCCCGGAAGGGCGCGTCGCGCACGCCGTCAAAAATATTCCCGCCGACAATCGCGAGATCCGTCCTCATCTCTGTCATATCCCCCTACCCGATGCTCCTTTCCAGGATCTCCCCGTACGTATCCGTCCGGCGGTCGCGGTGGAATTGCAGGATGTCCCGCGCGCGCCGCACCTCCGAAAGATCGAGCGTCGCCAAAAGCACATCCTCTTCATCCCGCGCGGCCTCCGCGATCACACGCCCCCAGGGATCCGCCGCGAAGCTGCGGCCGTAAAACGTCATGTACCCGCCGGAGCCGTCCCCCGCGTCCTCGCGCCCCACGCGGTTGCACGCGCAGACATACAGGCCGTTGTGGATCCCGTGCCCGCGGATGCCGTCCATCCACGTCTGCGACGTGTCAAGCCCCGGGTGATCCGGCTCCGACCCAATCGCCGACGGGTAGAAGATGAAGTCCGCCCCCTTCAGCGACAGGATGCGGCTCGCCTCCGGGAACCACTCGTCCCAGCAGATGAGGACGCCGAACGTCCCCAGCTCCGTGCGGAACACGGGGTACGGCCCGTCCCCGGGCGTGAAATAGTATTTCTCATGGTATTGCGGACCGTCCGGGATGTGGTGCTTGCGGTAGTGCCCGATCAGAGCCCCGTCCGCGCCGAACACCGCCGCCGAATTGTAGTAGACCCCGTCCATCGCGTATTCGAAATAACAGCTGACGAGGACGATGCCGAGCTCCTCCGCGAGCGCCCGCATCCGCCGGTTCACGGGCCCGCCACAGGGCTCCGCGAGCGCATAGCCGCCCGCGTCCACGATCTGCGCAAAATACAGGTCGGAAAACAGCTCCTGCGTGCAGACGATCTCCGCCCCCTCCGCGGCGAGGCGGCGGATCTGCGCCTCGGCCTTCGCAAGATTTGCCTCGCGGCTCTCCACGCAGCAAAACTGCGTCATGCCGATCGTTACATTATTCTTTTCGTTCATAGATGATCTTGCCTTCCCGTATCGTGAGCAATGCCTGGATATCATAGATTTCCTTGCTCGCCTCGAGCCCGTACGGGTCGCGGTCGAGCACGACAAAGTCCGCGTCCTTGCCGACCTCGATGCTGCCTTTCCGGTCCTCCAGCGAGGCCGCGTACGCGGCGTTGATGGTCACCATCTTGATCGCCTCATCGAGCGGCGCGTTGCGGATGGGGTTGGGGTTGTTGACGACGGTCGCGATGTCGACGAGCGGCTCGACGGCCGTCACCGGGCAGTCGGAGCCCGCGCAGACGATGCACCCCGCATTGACGAGCTTGTTGAACGGATCCCAACGGTCGGCGCCCTCGCGCCCGAACATATACTCAAACTCCCCGCCCTCGGCGCGGTCCCAGTAGTAGGTGAAGCCGGGCTGGATGGAGAGCACGAGCTCCATGTCCGCCGCCATCGCGATCTGCTCGTCCGTCGGGTAGGAGAAATGCTCGATGCGGTGGTGGATGCTGCCGCGCCCCTGCTCCGTGAACACGCGGTGGTAGACCCAGATGAGCTGGTCGATCGCGCGGTCGCCGAGCGCGTGCAGCGTGCACTGCATGCCGTATTCGTGCGCCTTCTTCACGACCTGGTAGACCTCTTCATCGTTGTGGTACAGCACGCCGCGCAGCGCGGGCGCGCTCTTGTAGGGCGCAAAATTGGCCATCGTGTATTCAAACGACGCGCCGTCGAGCGTGAGGCAGCCGCCGACGCGCGGCAGGCCCATCTCGTGCGCCTTGTCGACGTCCCACGTCTGGTAGAACACCACCATCTCGATCGGCAGCTCGTGCGCGCGCCTCGTGATGAGATCCATGTCGCGGTCGTCCTTCACGAACATGCCGAACAGCCCGTGCATCGTCGTCACGCCCTTCGAAGCGGCGTTCTCCGCGCAGCCTTTGATATACCGCCACAGCGCGTCGTCGGACAGATCCCCGAGCGCGTTGGCGCAAGCCAGAAACGACGACTCGTCCGAGGAGTAGATGCCGAGCACCCGTCCCTGTTCCTTCTCGACGCCCGGCATATCCTCCGGCACGGCGCACACTTCCATCGCGGCCGTGTTGACCGCGCAGCCGTGCAGCGTCGCGGCCATCATCATGACCTTCTTGCCCCCCGACACCGCGTCGAGCTCGAACCGCGTCGGGTAGCGCTCCTCGTAGACGTTCTGCGACACGTAGTTCATCGCAAACACCCAGTCCTGATCGGCGGGGGCGCGCGCGCACCCCTCGCCGATCAGCTGCAGGACCTCCTCTATCGTCTTCGCGTTTTCCAGCGGGATGGCGGACAGGTTGAGCCCGGCCGGCATGACATGCACATGGCAGTCCATGAGCCCCGGCAGCACGGTCTTCCCCTCGAGGTCGATCACCTTCTTCGCCTTCAGGCTGTCGTCCGGGTACCGCCCGACCGCCGCGATCTTGCCGTCCACGACGCCGACCCAGCTGGCCAGCGACATATTGTGGTCGATCGTGCAGATGCTTCCGTTTTTCAAGAGCAGGTCGTATTCCATGTTTAGATTGCCTTTCCTGTATGCACTTCCTTGTAGGTCTTCACGGTATCGAACAGCTCGTCGACGCGGTCATAGCGCTTGCACACGAGGCCGCAGACGAACAGGATGAGGATGTTGAAGAAGACCCCGATGATGCCGCCCGACCAGCCGCCGGCCCACGCGATCGACGCCGGGTAGAAGTTGCCGACGAGCGAGAAGAAGCAGCCGACGAAGAAGCCCGCGGCCGCGCCCGGCAGGTTTGCCTTCTTCCAAAACAGGCCGATGAACACGGCCGGGAACGCCTGCACGGAGCAGTCGTACATCACGAGCGAGATCGACATCAGGTTCGGGAGATCCGTCGTCGCGATGACGATCGAGACGGCGCCGATGGCGATCGTCAGGATCCGCGCCCATTTGAAGAGCACGCCCCGGTCGAGCTTGCTGAACAGCGTGCCGACGAGGTCCTTCGAGATGAGCAGCGACGCCGTGTTCAGCACCGCCGACAGCGTGGACATCGCCGCAGCGAGCGCGAGGATGCCGATGAGGCCGAGCATGGCGGGCCCGCCCATCTTGTCCGCGATCCAGAACGCCGAGCTCTGCGGGTCCGCCGGGAAGTCGCTGAACTGCGCCAGGCCGAGGCCGAGCGACAGGATCGTGAACCCGATGAGGATGCCCGCGAACGGCGCGATGAGCACGGATTTTTTCACGGCCCTGGAGCTGTCCGCGCGGTAGATCGTCGCGAACACGCCCGGGATGATGTAGCCGCCCATCGTGCAGGACACGACGACGGAGAACCAGTATTTGCCGCCGAGCGCGCCGAGCTGCAGCAGGCCGGAATTGAACTGCTCGACGGAGTCGTACAGCTCCGGGTAGCCGCCGTACGTCTTGACGATGAGCCAGTACACGGCGATGACGCCGACGATCGTGAAGGTGATGCCCTGCACGAGGCCGCCGACCGCCGAGGCCCTGGCGCCGCCGAGGAAGCAGTAGGCGACGACGAAGACGCTGACGACGATGAGGCCGATGTTGAAGCCGATCGACCCGTAGGTCGCCGCCTGCACGACGTAGCCGATCGCCTTGATCTCGATGATGAGCCACGGCACCCAGAAGACGAACGTGAGCAGCGCGAAGATGAATTTGAACGCCCTGCTCCCGTAGCGCAGCTCGATGAGGTCGCCCTGCGTCTCGAGGTTGTACACCTTGCCGAGGATCCAGACGGGCCTGGCCATGAAGAACATGATGAACAGGCTCGTGATGGAATAGATGATGACGTACTGCGCAAACACGCCGAGCCCCGACGCGTTCGCAAACCAGCCGATGTAGATCGCGCCGACGTACCAGCCGCCGATGTACGAGAAGCAGTTGAGCAGCCAGCCGAACGACCGGTTGCCGATGCCGAAGTCCTCCAGCGACTCCTGCTTCCGGCCCATCAGGCGGATGACGACGGCGTTGATGACGAAGTATGCCACGATGATCGTGATCGCGATTGCCGGTCCGCTCATTTCGCCTCACCCCCCGTCTGGGCCTCCGCCTTCGCGGCCTCCCTGTCCTCGATCTTGCACTCCCACAAGAACCACACCGCCAGCCAGACCGCGAGCGCGACCGGCACCATGATGAGGAAGAACTGCATGCACGGCATCCCGAGGATGCGCGGCGTCACGCGGTCGAGCGCCGCCGTGACCGGCGGCAGGGTGATGAGCGCGATGAGCGCGATGTAGATGATTGCGGATAAAGTATATAAGCCTTTCCTTGTCATTGCCCTCTCCTTTCTATTACTGCAAAAACAACAACCCCGGGATCAATATGGCTGCGCCCGCTCGTAGGTGGCCAGACCTCCCTTTATAGTCCGGACCACCCGCATCCCGAAGGCTTCCCCGGGAGCGGTCGCGTCATAAGGATTTTTGTCAATAACTGTGAAATCGGCGTCTTTCCCCGCTTTGATCGAGCCTTTCCGCTGCTCCTGATGCACGGAGTACGCCGCGTTGACCGTGAAGATCTTGATCGCGTCCGTGACGGGGACGTTCCGGCGCGGGTCGGGGTTGTCGATGAGGCACGCGATGCCGTACAGCGGGTCGATGAGCGTCACGGGGGAGTCCGACCCGCCGCAGATGACGCCGCCGCGCGCGAGGATCTCCGGGAACACCTCCATCTGCGCCGCGCGATCGCGCCCGAGCAGCAGGTCGTAGTAGCCCGTCCCCGGCGCGCCCCACAGCCCCGAGAACGCGGGCTGCATCGAGCAGACGAGCCCCAGCTCCGCCGCCATGTCCATATGGTGGCCGTACGCCAGCGAGAAATGCTCGACGCGGTGGCGCAGGTCCTTTTGCCCCTGCTCGCCGATGACCTGCTTGAACACGAAGAGCAGCTGGTCGATCGCGCGGTCGCCGAGCGCGTGGAACGCCGTCTGGATGCCGCGCCGGTGCGCCTCCGACAGCAGCGTGTAGATCTCCTCGTCCGTGTGGATGAGGAAGCCGCGCCGCTCCGGCCGCTCCGGGTAGACGTCCGACAGCGCCATCGTGTACTCGAAGCCCGCGCCGTCGAGCGTCAGGCACCCGCCGATGCGCGGCAGCCCGTACGCGTCCGTCTTCGCGAGGTCCCACGTCTGGTAGAACGTCGTGAAATCAACCGGAAACGCCCCCTTGTTTTTTTCAATAATATCCACATCCGTGTCGCCTTCGACGAACTGCCCGAGCAGGCCGACGATGGACGTCGTGCCTTTCGACGCGCCGTATTTGGCGCACTCGTCGATGAACCGCCGGAGCGTCTCTTCGGGCAGCAGCGCCATGATCTGCGACATCACGGGGAAGAACGAATCGTCCGAGAGCAGCGTGCCGTCCAGCCCGCCGCCGGGCTCCCGCCCCACGCCGGCCACGTCGGGTACCTGCACGAGCCCGAGCGCGCGCGTGTTGACCGCGCCGCCGTGCAGCGTCTGCGCCGCGAGCATGATCGGGTGGTCCGCCGACACGCGGTCGAGCTCCTGCCGCGTCGGGTAGCGGCCCTCCGCCACGTTCTGCGACATGAAGCCGCCGCCGAACACCCACTCCCCAGCAGGCGCCCCCAGGCACTGCTCGGAGAGCAGGGCGAGCGTCTCGTCGATCGTCTTCGCCCCGAGCAGGTTTGCGCTGTTCAAAAACAGCCCCGTCGGCATGACGTGGCAGTGCGCGTCGTACAGCCCGGGCAGCATCGTGTTCCCGGCGAGGTCGACGCGCTCCGCCGCGCCCTCCGGCAGCGGCTGCCCGCCGGCGCCCACCGCTTCGATCTTCCCGCCGCGCACCAATACCCAGTCCGCCTCCGGCGCGGACGGCTCCATGGTAAGGATCGGCCCGCCGAAATACAGCGTATCCATGTTCATCTCTTCTCCCTCTCCACATTCATCTCTATTGCCGAAGAACGACGAAAACAAGTCTCCCCCGCTTTGCGCTTCTTGAGTCGCAAAATCTATGCCAAAAAGGAAAAGCGTTGAAATTTCGCGCTTTTCAAGAATCGCCGCGCCAGTGGAGTGTCAGCGCAAACTGACAGTTTCCGGGTCAGCCCTGTGCGCCAGACCGCCACCCCGTAGCAAAATCAAAGGGTTTTTTGCACGTGTCAGTACAAAATGACAGTGTCAGCGCTTGCTTACGGTCGCTCCTTGGCCGGGCGCACGTCCTCCACGCCGAGGCGGCGCATCTTCTGGTACAGGAGCGGACGGGGGATCTTCAGAAACGCCGCCGCGCGGGTCTTGTTCCCGTCAAACCGGATCAGCACCTCCGTGATGAGCTTGCGCTCGGCTTCCCGCGTGATCGCCTCAATCGGCTTTTCCTCCGCGGACAAGGCGCCTATGTCAATCCTGTTATTGTCAAAGCGGAAATTGAAGTCGGAGAGGCGCAGCGTGTCGCCCTCGACGTAATTCATCGCGTTCTCGACCATATTGTGCAGCTCGCGCACGTTGCCGGGCCAGTCGTAGGTGCTGAGCTGGCGGTAGACCGCGTCGTCGACGGCGAGGACGTTTTTGCCGAAGTCGATGTTGAGCTCGATGACCTTGCCCATGACGAGCTCGGGGATGTCCTCGAGGCGCTCGCGGAGCGGCGGCACGCGGATCGGGAAGACGTTGAGGCGGTGGTAGAGGTCCTGGCGGAACAGGCCGCGCGTCACGAGGTCGACGAGGTCCTGGTTGGTGGCGGCGATGATGCGCACGTCGATCGGGATGCTGCCCGTGCCGCCGATGCGGTCGACTTCGCGCTCCTGCAGGGTGCGCAGGAGCTTCGGCTGCAGGTCGAACGGCATGGAGCTGACCTCGTCGATGAACAGCGTGCCGCCGTCCGCGAGCTCGAATTTGCCCTTCTTGCCCTCGCGCACGGCGCCCGTGAACGCGCCCGCCTCGTAGCCGAAAAACTCCGCTTCCGCGAGGCCCTCGGGCAGGGCGGCGGCGTTGACCTTGATGAAGCGGCCGAACGTCCGGTTGCTCTGGTTGTGGATGGAATGCGCGACGATCTCCTTGCCCGTGCCCGTCTCCCCGGTGATGAGCACCGTCGAGCTCGTGAGCGCCGCGCGCATGATCTGCTGCTTGAGCTCGTTCATGACGGCGGACGAGCCGACGAGGTCCGCGAGCGAGTAGTTGGTCTTGCGCAGGCTCTTGAGCTGCTCGGCGTTTTTCTTCGTGCCCGCGTTGAGGATGTGCGTGTACTTCTCGATGAACTGCTGCAGGGAGTCGACGTCCTGGAGCAGGTCGTACTCGATGATGCCGATGACCTTGCCGCCCTTCTTCAGCTTGCGCCGGCGCGTGAAGCTGATGCGGCCCTCCGCGAAATAGAAGTCCGCCTCCGTGTCGTTCTCCGAATCGAGCATCTGCTCCATCGTCGACGGCGGGAAGACCTCCCGGATCGGCCGGCCGATCGAGGAGGCGCGGTCGACCTCGATGTACTCCGCGCACTGGTCGTTCATATACACGAGCCGGCCCTCGGTGTCGATGACCATCAGGCCGAGCACGTGCTCCAGGTACAGTTCCAAATCCTCCGGTTTTTTCTTCGCCATATTATTGAATAGAATAACACGAAATCACGGGGAGGGTCCCCGTGATTTCGTCTTTTTTGCGTTGGTGTGTGCTCCGTCGCCGCGATACAGCAGGCCCGCCCGCAATAATGGGGCAGGTCGATCCGTGTCGCGTCCTTTTTGTGTAATTCGTTATTTGCATTGACGAATTGCACAAACCATGGTATCCTGTCCTTATGTATATCGAAAGAGACGCGGAACAGCATATCGTCAAGCGCATGGCGTTTTTCCCCGTCATGGTCGTCACCGGGGCGCGGCAAGCGGGGAAGACGACGCTGATGCGCAAGCTATTCCCGGAGTGGGCCTATTTCAATCTGGAGAGCCCCGCCACGAGGGCGCTCGCCGAGGCGGATCCGGTTTCCTTTGTTTCTTCGCATCAAGACGGCCTGCTGCTCGACGAGGTGCAGCGCATGCCGGAATTGCTTTCCTATATCCAGGCGGCCGTGGACGAGGATCGCCGGGCCGGGCGGTTCGTCCTGAGCGGCTCGCAGAACATCCTGCTGGGCGAGAACGTGAGCCAGACGCTCGCCGGACGCGCCGCGTACTATGAAATCGCGCCTTTGTCCTATCGGGAGCTTCTCGCCGCGTCACTCGCGGACACAAACGTATTCACCGAGATTTTCAACGGCGGCTATCCGGGGCAAAGGAAAGACCGCGTCCCGCCCGATCTGTTTTTCGATGCCTATTTGGCAACCTATGTGGAAAGGGATGTGCGGCAGGTCAAGAACATCTCGGATTTGTCGCTGTTCCGGAAGTTCATGCTGCTCCTCGCGGGACGTGCGGGCCAGGTCGTGGACTATACGTCCCTTGCCAACGACGTGGGCGTGTCTCCCGGAACCGTGCGCGGTTGGATATCGGTACTTGAGGCAGGCTATATCGTCCGGATCCTGCCGCCCTATTTCAACAATTTCGGCAAACGGTACATCAAGAGCCCCAAGATCTACTTCAAAGACACGGGCTTGCTCTGCTACTTGCTCGGGATCTCGAACGCGGAGGCCGCGTCGCAGCATTTCATGCGGGGGAATCTGTTTGAGAACTATGTGATCTTGGAAATCGAGAAAATCCTGCGCAAACGCGGCGCACGGTTTGCGCTGTACTTCTACCGGGAGTCGCATGGAAATGAAATCGATTTGGTTGTAGAAACGGAACAGCAGACAATTCCCATCGAGATCAAATCGTCCGCGACCTTCTCCAAGGCCTTCATGAAAGGGATTCGCTACTGGGAAAACGCCACGGGGTCCGAAAACCAGCCGTCCTTCATCATCTACGGAGGGCCCGGTCAGACTGCCGGAAACACAACCCTGTTGCGGTGGACAGACCTTGACCAGATCGGCGTCTAAAGCCGGTGGACGAAGAGGCCGCTCCGCAGCTTGGGCTCGAACCAGGTGGACTTCGGCGGCATGATGAGGCCCGCGTCCGCGACGGCGATAAGATCCTCCATCTGCGTCGGGTAGAGCGCGAAGGCGACGCCGCCCGCCGCGTCCGCGCGGCGCTCGAGCTCCGCGTAGCCGCGGATGCCCCCGACGAAGTCGATCCGGTCGCTCGTGCGCGGGTCGTCGATGCCGAGGACCGGCGCGAGGAGGTTTTCCTGGAGGATGGACACGTCGAGGCGCGCGACGGGGTCGGCGTCGTCCCACGTGCCGGGCTTTGCGGCGAGGGTGTGCCAGGCGCCGTCCAGGTACATCGAAAACTCGTGCGGGCGGGCGGGCGCCTGCCTGGATTCCAGGGCCGCGCCCGAAAAAGAGGAAGCGATCCTGTCGAGGAAGGCTTCTTTGGTCAGGCCGTTCAGGTCACTTACGACGCGGTTGTAGTCCAGGATGCGCAGCTGCTCCTCCGGGAAGACGACGGCGAGGAAATAGTTGAATTCCTCCTCGCCCGTGTAGCCCGGGTTCCCCGCGCGGCGCTTTTCGCCGACCTTCACGGCGGAGGCGCAGCGGTGGTGGCCGTCGGCGATGTAGAGGGCGGGCGCCCGCGCGAGCAGGGCCCGGATCTCTTCGCTGGCCCCCGGGCCCGGCTTCCACACCTCGTGCCGGACGCCGTCGTCCGCCGAAAAATCGTACAGCGCCTCCGCGCGCGGGATCCACGCCTCGAGCAGCGCGCCCAGCCCCGCATCGGCCTTGGCGGCGAGGAAGATCGGCCCCGTGTTGGCGTCGAGCGCGTCCACGTGGCGGATGCGGTCCTCCTCCTTGTCGGCGCGCGTGAGCTCGTGCTTCTTGATGGCGCCGGAAATATAGTCGTCGATCGCCGCGCAGCCGACGAGGCCCGTCTGCTGCCGGCCGTTCCACGTGAGCCGGTATATGTAGTAAGAAGGCGCCGGATCCTGGGTGAAGACGCCGCCCATGCACAGACGCTCGAAGTTTTCCTTCGCGCGGGCGTAGACCGCGTCCGAGTAGGGGTCCGTGCCTTCCGGCAGGTCGATCTCCGCGCGGTCGATGTGCAGGAACGAATACGGGTCGCCCGCGCACATGGCGCGCGCCTCCTGTGAGCTCATGACATCGTAGGGCAGGGCGGCCACCTTGGCGGCGTACCCCGCCGCGGGCCGCACCGCCCGGAACGGTCTGAAATCAGCCATTGTTCTTCTCGAACTCCTTCATGAAGGCGACGAGGTGCTCCACGCCCTCCTTCGGCATCGCGTTGTAGATCGAAGCGCGCATGCCGCCGACGGAACGGTGCCCCTTGAGGTTGCTCATGCCGTCCGCCGCGCTCTCCTTCGCAAACTTCGCGTCGAGCTCCTCGCTCTGCGTGCGGAAGGTCACATTCATGAGGGAGCGGTCGGCGGGGAGGTTCGGCGCGACGTAGAAGTCCGTGCTGTCCAGGTAGTCGTACAGCAGCGCGGCCTTCTCGCGGTTCCTCCTCTGCATCTCGGGCAGCCCGCCGAGGTCCTTGATCCACTCGAGCACGAGCATCGAGATGAAGATCGTCCAGCACGGCGGCGTATTGTACATCGAGTCCTTCTCCGCCGTCGTTTTGTAATTCAGGATCGTCGGCGTGCCCGGGATCGGGTCGCGCAGCAGATCCTTGCGGATGACGACGAGCGCCATGCCCGCCGGCGCGATGTTCTTCTGCACGCCCGCGTAGATGATGCCGTATTTCGACACGTCCACGGGCTCGGACAGGATGCAGGAGCTCATGTCCGCGACGAGCGGCACGCCGCCCGTGTCCGGGACGTACTGCCATTTCGTGCCGTAGATCGTGTTGTTCTCGCAGATGTGCACGTAGTCGGCGCCCGGGTTCAGCGTCAGTTCGTCCTGCCGGGGGATGCGCGTGAAGTTTTCGTCCTTCGTCGTTCCGGCGACGCGGATGTCTTTCCCAAACAACAAAGCTTCCTTGTATGCATTATTCGAAAAATTCCCCGATATCACGTAGTCCGCCGCGCCCTTGCCGGACAGCAGGTTCATCGCGACCGCCGCGAACTGCGCCGTCGCGCCGCCCTGCATGAAGAGCACGTCGTAGTCTTCCGGGATGCCGAGCACCTCGCGGAAGAGCGCCTTCGTGTTCACGATGATCTCGTCGAAGACCTTCGAGCGGTGGCTCATCTCCATGACGCTCATGCCCGAGCCAGCGTAATCCGTGATGCCCGCGCCCGCCTTCTCCAGCACCTCCAGGGGGAGCATCGACGGGCCGGCCGAGAAATTGTAAATCCTGCTCATAAAATAAACACCTCGCTTTCACAAAGGTATATCATACCACGATTCGCGTTTTGCGGCAGTGCCGTGGGCAAAATTCGCCTAAATGCGTGGACCGCAGCGCGTCAGCCGCGGCCGAGGGCCTCGCCGGCGTGGTAGGAGCTGCGCACGAAGGGCGCGGAGGCGACGAATTCGAAGCCCTTCGCGTACGCGGCCCTGGCCAGCTCGTCGAAGTCCTCCGGGGGGAGGTACTCGCTGACGGGCAGGTGGGCTTTGGACGGCGAGAGGTACTGGCCGATGGTCAGGAAGGCGCAGCCCGCGCCGCGCAGATCGTCGAACAGCCGGTCCAGCTGCGCGCGCGTCTCGCCGATGCCGACCATGACGCCGCTCTTGCGGTGGATGGGGGCGGGGATCCGCGCGATCAGCTCCAGCGAGCGGCGGTAGTCCGCGCCCGGGCGCACGGCCTCGTAGCGCTCCTCGACCGTCTCCATGTTGTGGCTGATGACGTCGGGGCCGGCGGCGGCCACCGCAAGGAGCGCGCCCGCGTCGCCCCGGAAGTCGGGGACGAGGACCTCGACGGCCGTGCCGGGGCTCTGCGCCCGGATCTGCCGGATCGTCTCCGCGAACTGGGCCGCCCCGCCGTCGGGGAGGTCGTCGCGCGTGACGGAGGTCACGACGAGGTAGGAGAGGCCGAGCGCCGCCGCCGCCTCGCCGACGCGCGCGGGCTCCCCCGGGTCGACGGCCTCCGGCGCGCCGCCCTCGACGTTGCAGAAGCGGCAGTCCCGCGTGCAACGCGCGCCGAGGATCATGATCGTCGCCGTATGCCGGGAGAAGCATTCCGTGTAGTTCGGGCAGAGGGCCTCCCGGCAGACCGTGTTGAGGCCGAGGCGGGCGAGCAGCCCCTCCGTCGCCGCCATCTCGTCCGTGTGCCGGAACGGCCGCCGTATCCAAGCTGGTTTTCCCGTCATCGCGTGCCCGCCTTTCTTCCCGTTTTCGCCACTACGGCAGTATTATACCAGAAGCACGGACAGCAGCTCCTCCTCCGTGATCGAGCCGAGCGCCTCGGCGGCGCGGGCGCGGGCGAGGGCGCTGGCCAGGGCCTCCTTTTCGTAGGGGGCGCCGAGCAGCGCGCCCTCGACCTCCGACGCCGGGCGCAGCGCGAGGAAGTCGCCGGTGATCCGCACGGACGCCACCTTGCCGCCCTCGACGGAGAGGAAGGCCTCCACGCCGCCGCCCGGGAAGCGGGCCTTGTTCCGGATGGAGAAGGCGGGCGCGTGGCCGTACGTCCAGGAGGGGTTTTCGTATTTCCCGCGCATGATGGCGCCGATCGCGGAGAGGCTCCCCTCCCCGAAAACGCGGCGCCCCAAAGGGCCGTCCTCGGCCCAGCTTTCGACCAGCGCCTGCCGGAAGGCCGCGATGTCGCGCTCCTGCGTGTGCTCCGTGATGTTCGTGACGCGCGCGCGCACGGACGGGACCGCCTTCGTCTCGATCTTCTCCCGCCCCACGGTCAGGACGCGCGCGAGCTTGGCGAGGTCCGCGTCGAAGAGCAGCGAGCCGTGGCTCAAAAGGTAGCCGCCGGAGAGGCACTGCGCGATGCCGGAAAACTTCCGGCCGCCGATCAACAGGTCGTTGCGGCCCTCCAGGGCGGCCGTGACGCCGAGCTTCGAAAGGGCGCGCGTCACGGGGCCCGCGAGGCGCTCGCGCACGACATCCTTCGGGTCCATGCCCTCGCGGTGCGGCAGGATGATCGTGTAGAGCAGCGTGCCCGCGTCCGTGAAGATCGCGCCGCCGCCGCTCGCGCGCCGCACGATGTCGATGCCGGCCGCCTCCGCGTAGGCGCGGTCGACCTCCGCCTCGGCGATCTGGTGGGCGCCGACCATCGCCGTGTCGCGCGTGCGCCAGAGCATGAGGACGGGCTCGCCCGGCGCGAGATCGCGCATCACGTGCTCTTCGGCGGCGAACCAAAACGCCGCCTTGTCCGTTTTTTCAGAGAGGGTGCCCGCCGCTGCCGGCGCTTCGTACAAAAGCATCAGAGGCCCTTCGGCGGGATGTTATTGCGGCTCGTCCCAGGAGGCGTCGTCCGTGAAGACGAGGACGCGGTCTTTGACGTCGATGAAGCCGCCCTTGATCGCGCAGGCCTTCTCGGCGCCGCCGGGCTCCTTGAAATGCAAGGGCCCATCGGCGAGCAGCTTGCAGCCCCAGACGTGGTTTGCGAGGAAGCCCTCTTCGCCGGAGCGGGTCGTCACGACCACGATCTGGGCGTCGCCTTTGTAGAAGCGCTGCTCCGGCGTCACGATTTCGAGCGGGAAGGTCTTGGCCATGCGGGAGCCCCCTTACGACTGCTTCTTCGCGCGCTCGACGACCTCGTCGATGCCGCCCGCGAAGAGGAAGAGCTGCTCGGGGATGTCGTCGTGCCGGCCCTCGAGGATCTCCTTGAAGCCGCGGACGGTCTCGGCGATCGGCAGGTATTTGCCGGCCATGCCCGTGAACGCCTCCGCGACCGAGAACGGCTGCGACAGGAAGCGCTGGATCTTGCGCGCGCGGCCCACGATGAGCTTGTCCTCGTCGGAGAGCTCGTCCATGCCGAGGATCGCGATGATGTCCTGCAGCTCCTTGTAGTGCTGGAGCACCTCCTGCACGGAGCGGGCGGTGTTGTAGTGGTCCTCGCCGATGATGAGCGGGT
>JAISTX010000039.1 GCA_031272365.1 Eubacteriales Family XIII. Incertae Sedis bacterium | reverse complement strand
CGATCGGCGTGAGACAGGCAATCGTCATGGCAGCCGTCTTCAATTTTTTGGGCGTGTTTTTCATGACGCTCATCAGCGCGGGGGTCGCCGAGACCATCTACAAGATGGTCGACTTCCGGAGCGACAGCTACACGGTGCTCATGGCATGCCCTTTAGAATGCCAGCATGATCACCAGGCTGGACATCACGTTCAGCAGGCCATGCACAAGGATGCCGGGGACGATGGAGCCGCCTGATTTTTCGCGGAGGTAGCCCATGATGAAACCCAGCACGCCGGCCATCGCGATGACCGCGAGCGGGACCCAGACGCCGAGGATGCCAAACATCGACACGCCGTGGACCAGCCCGAAAATCACGGCCTGTATCGTGTTCCCCACATAGAAGCCGCGCCATTTGATCAGCCATCCGCCGAGGAAACCCCTGAAGAATATTTCCTCCCACAGCGCCGTCCTGAGGAAGGCGTAAACCAGGACGGCGGGCAACGCCGCGATCCCCATCCCGGCAAAATCCGAATTCGCCATCTTGATGCCGTTTGCTGTCAGGTAGCCCAGAACGGTCAGCTCCAGAAGCGCCACGCCGACGGCGACCGCGATCGCGATGCCCACCTTGCCCTTTTCCTGCACCACGGGCTTCTTGAGGCCTATGTGCGCGAAAAACTTCTCCTTTTTCCGGGCGGCGATCAGCCATACGACAAAGGGTATGGCTGTGAAAATTGCGATCTGCATGATCGCGCCAATCAGCTCGTCAACAAACAATTGCATGTGACTTTCCTCCTATTATCATGACTTCCGGCAATCGAACTATCATTCCTGATATAATATACATACAAGTATACCACGTGAGGAGCGCAATGCAAAACCACAACGACTACTTTTTTTACCACATCTACACCTTCTCGCTGGCCGGCGCGCCCTTTGCCAATGATGGCGGCGGAACCGCGCACAGGACAGGCCGGATCGCGCGGTGGATCCCGCACATCCGATCCCTGGGGTGCAACGCCGTGCTGCTCTCGCCCGTCCTGGAGTCCATGAGCCACGGTTACGACGTCACCGACTACTTCCGGGTCGACGGCCGCCTGGGCACGAACGGCGAGTTCCGAGCCCTGGTGGACGAGTTCCACGCAAACGGCGTCGCCGTCGTCCTCGACAGCGTCTTCAACCACTGCGGGCGCGGCTTCTTCGCGTTCCGGGAGCTGCAGGGCGGCAAGCGCGAATACGCCGACTGGTTCTCCGGCGTGGACTTCGGCCGGGGGAGCCCGCTCGGCGACCCCTTCACCTACGACACATGGAGCGGCCACTACGAGCTCGTGAAATTCAATCTCAATAATAATGACGCGCGCAATCACCTCCTCGACGCCGCCCGGTTTTGGATTGATGAATTTGGCATTGACGGCATGCGCCTCGACGCCGCGAACGTCCTGGACTTCGGCTTCATGCATGATCTGCGCAAGGCCGTATCCGAAAAGAAGCCGGATTTTTGGCTGATGGGCGAGGTGGTCGGCGGGGACTATGCGCGCTGGGTGCGCCCGGATCTGCTCCATAGCGTCACAAACTACATCCTGTACAAGAGCCTGTTTTCGAGCCACAACGACAACAACCTCTTCGAGCTGGCCCACGCCGTGCAAAACGCCGTCCCCGACGGCGGGCTGCCGCTGTACAATTTCCTGGACAACCACGACCAGCCGCGCATCGCGAGCAATGTGGCAAACCCCGCGCACCTCCGCACGCTGTACGCGCTGCTGTTCACCCTGCCCGGCATCCCGTCGATCTACTACGGCAGCGAATGGGGGATCACCGGCGTGAAGGAAAGCGGCTCCGACCAGGGGCTGCGCCCGTGCCTTGACATGGACAACCTGCCGTCGGACATCCCTTGGCTGGCGGACTACATCCGAAAGCTCGCGGACATCCGGGGGCAATGCAAAGCGCTGCGGTACGGCGCGTACCGCCAACTCTATCTCGAATACCACCGCCCGTTCGTTTTCGAGCGGTCGTGCGAGGGCGAGCGGGTTTTCACCGCAATCAACATCGCGGAGCAAGAAGACGCGGTCAGCCTGGGGGAAGGCTGCGGCGAAGCCGTTATGGACTTGCTGTCAAACGAAAGATTTGACGCAAACGAACCAATCCCCATCGCACCCTGCACGGCAAGGATCCTGTGCCAGGGGTGACACGCTACACAATCCGCACTTCCAGGGCGGCTGCTTCGCCGCCGCGGATCTCAAACGCCCTCAGCACCGGTGCCTCCCCCGCGAGCGACAGGATGAGGTAGGCAGCCTTCGGGTCGTGCGCGAGGCGGATGTCCTCCTCGGAAGGGCGCGCCGGCGTGGCCGGGTGGGAGTGGAAATTGCCGAGGGGCGCCAGGCCCAACGCGCGCATCTCCTTGACGGCGGCCAGCTGCTGCCGGGGGTCGATCGTGAAATGCTCGGCGCTTTGGTCCGGGTTCTCGAGCGGGAAAACCCGTTCCACGAGCCGGTCCACCCCTTCGACCCTGCCGGCGATCAGCCCGCAGGCCTCAAACGGCACCCCCGTCCGCGCGTGCTCGAGCATGCGTTCGTAGTCGGCCTTGCGAATGACTACCGCCATCTCACCCACCCCCGTCCAGGTCGCAGGCGGCCAGCGCGTAGTCCACGGGCTCGAGGATCGTGGGGTGCGCGCCGCAGACCTGGCAGTCCGCGCGCCGGGGCAGGCGCACCTTGCGGAATTCCATGGTGAGCGCGTTGAACGTGAGGAGGGCGCCGGTGAGCAGCTCCCCCTGTCCAATGAAATACTTGACAGCCTCCATGGCTTGCAGCGAACCGATGACGCCGCCCATGGCGCCGATGACGCCGGCCTGCGAACAGGTCGGCACGGCGTCCGGCGGCGGCGGGTCGCGGAACACGCAGCGGTAGCAGGGGCCCTCGCCCGGCACATAGGTCATCAGCTGCCCCTGGAACCGGATGATGCCCGCGTGCGAGAAAGCTTTCCCCGAGAGGACGCAGGCGTCGTTGATGAGAAATTTCGCGGGGAAATTGTCGGTGCCGTCAATCACGAAATCGTAGCCCGCGATCAGATCCAGGATATTGGATGCGGAGACGTACATCCGGTGCGTCTCCACCGTGATCTCCGGGTTGATGGCCAGCATGCTCTCGGAGGCGGACTGCACTTTGGGCTTCCCCACGTCCGCGGTCGCGTGGATGACCTGCCGCTGCAGGTTGGAAAGGTCCACCGCGTCCGCGTCCGCGATGCCGATGCGCCCGACCCCCGCCGCCGCGAGGTAGAGCGCCGCCGGCGCGCCGAGGCCGCCTGCGCCGATGATGAGCACGCTGGCATCCATCAGCCGCTTCTGCCCCCCGGCGCCGACTTCCTGCAGGATGATGTGCCGCGAATACCGCTCCAATTGTTCATTTGTAAACGCCACAGCCGCCGCCTCCCATGAAGTACAGGAATTCCACATTGTCGCCGTCCGCGAGCTTCGTCGTCGCGTGGTTTTCCGTCAGCACAAACTCGTCGTTCAGCGCCACCGTGACGTACGCCGGCGTCTCGACGTCCTCGGAAACGATCAGATCCGCCACCGTGATCCCGTCCGCGTATTCCTTGACGTCCCCCGCTACCGTGATTTTCATTGCTCTTTCTCCTTCCTTGCGTCAGCCGCCCGCCTTGCGGACGACCAGATCGTATGTGCCGTCTTCGTTCCCCGTGAGCTTCAGTATTTGGTGCCCCTCCTCTTTGATGCTGCGCGGCACGTTCTGCACGGGCTCGCCGTCGTTCAGGTGGATCAGGAGCACCTGCCCGTCGTCCAGCTCCTCGAGCGCCACCTTGGCCTTGACAAAGGTGATCGGGCACACGACATCGGTGATGTCCACTGTTTCATCGACTTGAAAATCAACCATGGTATGCTTCCTCCATTTCTCTTGCAAACGCATCCCATCCGGCGCGGTCTATGGCCACGCGGAACCGCTCGCTCGCGTTCGCGTGCTTGTCGAAAAACGCGAGGGCGGCGTCCGAGACGCGGAACAGCGCCTCCTTGTCGTGCAGGATCGGCAGGACCGCCTTCCCCGGCGCGATCTGGTTTCCGAACGTGCCGCCGAACGAGAGGATGTAGCCGGGCTCCCCCTCCCAGGCGTCGAAGGGGCACGACTTCACGCACCGGCCGCAATAGTTGCACTTGCCCTCGTCGAAGAGGATCCCGTCTTCCGTCTGGGCCAGGGCGCCTTCGCGGCAGATCTTCACGCAGACGCCGCAGAGCGTGCACGGCTCCTTCCGCCACGCCACCGTGTAGCCGCCCTTGACGCCGAGGTCGTTCTCCTCGGCCTTCAGGCAGTTGTTCATGCAGCCCGTGACGCCGAATTTGAATTTGTGCGGCAGCTGCCGGCCGAAATAACGCTCGGAAATCTCGACCGCGAGGCCGTGCGTGTCGATGCAGCCGGACGGGCAGATAGCGCTCCCCTGGCAGGCCGTGACCGTCCGGACGCGGGGCCCGCACACGCCGGTGTGCACGCCGCCCGCCAGCAGCTCCGCCTTCACCGCCTCGACGTCCGCCAGCTTGATGAACGGGATCTCCACGCCCTGCCGGGACGTGAGGTGCACCGTGCCCTTGCCGTATTTGCGGCTGATCGCCGCGATGGTTTCGAACTGCTCCGCCGTCAGGTTCCCGCCGACCACCTTCAGCCGGAGCGAAAAATGATCCTTCTGGATCTGCCGCATGAACCCGCCGTCCTTGAGCGCCTTGTAATCAACTTCCATGTTTCTCTCCTTTCCCAATCACTAAATCTCGTATTCCGGCTCCCACACCGCGATCTTGCGGTACTTCGTGAAATCCCTCGCCCGCGCGCCCTCCGCGTCGATGCCGTTTTTGTCGAGCAGCGGCACGCGCGCGTCCCGGGCGCCGAACCCGCGGAACGCCCCGCCGCGGATGTTGGCCACCAGCCCGCCGCTCGAAAGGTCGAAGTCCGGCGGGTAGCGGAAGCCGTCCTCTTGCAGCGGCAGCCGGTCCCCGGGCGCGTACCTTTCCGGCGAAGGGCTGTGCCGCAGCACGGTGTCGATGTCCTGGTGGTAGTAAAACCGGTCGAACATCCGGACGGGCATCTCCTGCGCGCCGTCGGCAAAGACCGTCCCGTCCCCCGCGCTACCGCCGATGGATTCCACGACCCCGCAGGCCGCCGTCGCGTGGCTGACCCGGTCGATCAGGATCAGCTCGCCGAGCGTCTTGTGCAGCCGGAACTCGTCCAGGACCGCGGGCTGGGTGAGGACGATCTCGCACTGGACGATCTCGTTTTTCCCGACCGTTTCCGCGTCGAGCCGGGCGCCGGTGTTCACGTCCAGCCGGTAGCGGATCCCCGTGACGATGGCCGGCAGGAGCTTCGTGCCGACCTTGGCCCAATAGTCCTTGCCGGGCGCCAGCGGCGCGTCGTCCATCCAGAGCAGCGTCGCCGCAAACTCCTTGGCGACCTTGAGCCCGGCGCCTTTCTCGAGCACGCACCCGCGCGAGACGTCCACCTCGCGGTCGAGCTGGATGGTGACGGGCTGCCCCTTGAAGGCGTGATCCGCCTCGGCATCCGCGACGCGGATGGACTTGACGAACGCCGTCTCGCCGCCGGGGAGCGACGTGACCAGCTCGCCCACCGCGATGCGCCCGCTTTCAATCTGGCCTTGGAAGCCGCGGAACGCGTGGTTCGGCCGGCACACCCGCTGCACCGGCATGAAGAAGCCGGCCTCCGCCTCGTCCGCGGAAACATCCACCGTCTCCAAAAAATGCAGCAGCGTCCCGCCGCCGTACCAGGGCATATTGCCCGAGGGCTTCGTGACGTTGTCCCCCTCGGTGGCCGACACGGGGATGATGAGGACATTCTTCATGCCCTCGGCGTCCTTCAGTCTGAGGATGCCCTCTTCGATGCGGCGGAAGACCCCCTCGTCGTAGCCGACCATGTCCATCTTGTTCACGGCGAATACGAAATAACGGATCCCCATCAAAGCGCAGATGCGCATATGGCGCCTCGTCTGGATCTGCACCCCGGCCGACGCGTCGACCAGGATCACGGCGAGGTCCGCAAACGAGGCGCCCACCGCCATATTGCGCGTGTACTCCTCGTGCCCCGGCGTGTCGGCGACGATGAAGCTGCGCACGTCCGTCGTGAAGTAGCGGTAGGCCACGTCGATCGTGATGCCTTGCTCCCGCTCCGCCATGAGCCCGTCCAGCAGCAGCGCGTAGTCGATCTCCCCGCCGCGGCTGCCGACCTTGCTGTCCAGCAGCAGCGCCTGCTCCTGGTCGGCGTAGAGCAGCTTGCTGTCGTAGAGGATATGGCCGATCAGCGTCGACTTCCCGTCGTCCACGCTGCCGCAGGTGATGAATTTCAGCAGGCCGCCGTCGGCCTTCCCCGCACGCGCCATCAGAAATACCCCTCGCGTTTGCGCCGCTCCATATTGCCCACTTCCTCGTTGTCGATGACGCGGCTGGTCCGCTCCGACGTGACGGCGGACAGCGTCTCCTCGATCACGGCGTCGAGCGTATCGGCTTCCGACTCCACGCCGCCCGTGAGCGGGTAGCAGCCGAGCGTGCGGAAGCGCACTTTCTTCATTTCCGGCTTCTCCCCCGGGAAGAGCCGCATGCGCTCGTCGTCCACAAGGATGATGTTGCCGTCGCGGTAGACCACCGGCCGCTCCGCCGCGTAGTACAGCGGCACGATGGGGATCTGCTCGCGCCGGATGTACTGCCAGATGTCCTTCTCCGTCCAGTTCGATATGGGGAACACGCGGATGCTCTCCCCCTTGTGGATGCGCGTGTTGTACAGCTTCCACATCTCCGGGCGCTGCTTCTTGGGGTCCCATGCGTGGTTCTCGTTGCGGAAGGAGAAGATGCGCTCCTTGGCGCGGGACTTCTCCTCGTCGCGGCGCCCGCCGCCGAAGGCAGCCGTGAATTCGTATTTGGCCAGCGCGTCCTTCAGCGCCTTCGTCTTCATGATGTCCGTGTACGCGGACCCGTGGTCGAACGGGTTGATGCCGCTTTCGGCCGCCTCCTCGTTGCGGTAGACGATCATGCGGATCCCCAGCTCCGCCGCGCGCCGCTCCCGGAACGCGATCATCTCCCGGAACTTCCAGCCCGTGTCGATGTGCATGAACGGGAAGGGAGGGCGCTCAGGGTAGAACGCCTTGAGCGCCAGGTGCAGCATGACCGAGCTGTCCTTGCCGATGGAGTAGAGCATGACCGGCCGCTCGCATTCGGCGGCCACTTCCCGGAAAATGTAGATGGCTTCCGCTTCCAATTTGTCCAAGTGCGACAATTCCATAGGTGCCGTGTCTCCCTTTCGTTCAATAACGGTTCGCGTCCCGGCCGTCTACCGTGATCACTTTCGTTTCCCCGCCTGCCAGCCGCACCGCCCAGTGCAGCAGGGGGCCGTCGCGCCGCACGGTCAGCCGCCCGCCCAGGCCGCCGATGTCCTCGCCCAAGTACAGGGCGATCGCCTGCGCCGCGCATTCCTTGACGCACGAGGCGCAGCCCCAGCAGCGCTCCGGGCGCGCGATGAAAGCCGCCCCGCTTTCGTCCAAAGCAAGCAGGCTGCCCGGGCATATGTCCGCGCAGCGGCCGCAGCCCGTGCAGGCCGCCCGGTCGACCTCAATGCTCATACGTCTCCGCCTCGCCGACGAGCGGCCGGTGCAGGATCGAAACTTCCCCGCCCTGCATCCGGGAATTGACGTATAGCAGGAAGGCGTCGTCCTTCGCGGGGTAGTCCGCCCGCCGCACGAACCCCGGCCAGCGCGTCTCGCGCCGCGCCGCGAGGTGCGCGATCAGGGAACGGCAGAGCGTCAGGCGGTCGCGGAGCTCGTAGATCCAGGTGAGCCCCTGCATGTCCGCCGCGCCCAGGCCGCCCGCCCGCGCCTCGAGCGCGCGGATCTTTCCGTCTGCCTCGGCGAGCCCTTCCGCATGGCATTGGTAACCCTGGCCGATGCCCCCGGCGTATTCGTCCATGACCGACTGCATCTCCTCTTCGAGCGCGTCCGTCTGCTCCCCGCTTTGCCCGCGCCGCAGGAAGCCCTCGGCTTCCGCCAGGGCGCTTTGCGCGGGGGGCGCGGTTTCCGCCCCGCCTTGCTGGCCTGCGGTTTCCGCCAGGGCCCTCGCCGCGGCCCTCGCCGCGATCGCGCCCTCCACGCAGGCGCCCGTCACGTATTTCTGCGGGCACCCGCCGGCCGCGTCGCCCGCCGCGTAGAGGCCGGGCAGGGTGGTTTCCCGCGCGGTGCTCACCCAGTACCCGGCGGCCGTATGCCCCCCCACGATGTAGGGCTCCGTGCCCTCGATCGGCACGTCGGCCACGTCGGGCGTCCGCCCGCTCTCCACCCACCGGAGCGTCTGGGAGGGCGCCATGTTCAGGTAGGCGCGCAGCAGGTCGTCCGACTGCCCCTTCGTGATCCCCGCCGTGCGCAGGCAGCAGGGCCCGCGCCCCTCCGCGTTTTCGGTCACGGTGCCCAGCAGCCGCTGCGAGGTCGAAAGGCCGTACCTCCCCTCGTATACTTCGCCGCGCGCGTTGACCTGCCTGGCGCCCACGCCCTGGGCGAGGGTGCCCGTCGGGGCGATCGTGCCCTTGCACCGGAGCGCCACGAAGCGCATCTCAAGCGACGTCATCTCCGCGCCGGCGCGGATGCCCATCGCGTACCCGGCGCCCGTGTTGAACGGCGGGTACCACATTTTGTGGCGCGAGAAGCCGGGGTTGTTCGGCCGGTACAGCCCGGAGGCGCCCCCGGTCGCGCACAGCACCGCGCGCGCCGCGATCTCATAGAAGACCGGCTGCCGCACGTCTATGGCGGCCGCCCCGCGCACCGCCCCGTCACGGAGCGTCAAGTCCGTCACGTTGACATGGTTCAGCACCCTGATTTGCGGGTGCCTCCGCACGGCCTCGGCAAGGAGGGGCTTGATGTTCTCCCCGTTGATCTTCACGTTGCGCTCCCCGCGCATGGCGTAGCCGCCGCCCGCGTCTTTCAGGATGACCAAGCCGAGCCGCTCCAGCTCCGCGGCCGCCTCGTTCAGCCCCTCGGACATGGTGAGCAGCAGGTCGCCGCGCACGATCCCCTCCGCGTCCGCGCGCGCGTAGTCCACGTAGGACTGCGGGGCCTTCCCCGGCGCGATGTACGCGTTGAGCGCGTTGACGCCCGCCGCCAGGCACCCGCTCCTGCGGATGTCCGCCTTCTCGGCGATCAAAACGGAGCCTTTCGAGTGCTTGCAAAACGTCAGCGCGGCGAAACAGCCCGCTGTGCCGCCGCCGATGATCAGCAGATCCGTCTCCACGCGGCAAGTGCGCAATGCGGAAACCGGCGTCATTTTGTTGTGCCCCTGTTCTTGCATTCTGTCCTTATACTACCAATGACCCTCCGCAAATACCACGGCAAATTACGCAATCGTTTGCTCGGATCAGGCTTGCAATTTGCGCGGTTTTGCGGTATTATTATTATATCATATATGAATAATATGTAAAGTACGAAATGCCGAACGTAACGCTCAAAGAGATCGCCGGGAAAGCCGGCGTGCATATTTCCACCGTGTCCCGGATCCTCAATTCGCCGGACGGCAGCTTCGCGCGCAAGGAAGTCCAGGACCGCGTCTGGGCCGTCGTCAAGGAATGCAGCTACGTGCCAAACCAGAGCGCCCGCGCCTTGCGGCAGGCCTCGCCGAAAGCGCGCGCGCCGAAGACGGAGCCTTTGACCTGCATCCTCGGGCGCACGAGGCGGATGGAGGACAACCCATTTTTCGAGCAGGTGGCGCGCGCCATTGAGCAGCATGCCCTGCAGATGGGGTACACGGTCGGTTTCTCGTACTCGGTCATAGACCCCGACCACAAGGCGCTGCTGACGGGCGGGGACAAGGGCGGCAAGGGCAGCGCCGTCGTGCTGGGCCGGCTCGACAACGCGCGCATCATCCGCTTCCTGGAGCAAAACTACCGCAACCTGGTCTACATCGGCCGCAGCCCGATACAGACCGACTGGGACCAGGTGATCTGCGACGGCTACGAGGCTTCGCAGATCGCGGTGGAGCACCTGATCGGCTTTGGCCACAAGCAGATCGGCTACATCGGCGAGACGGGCTCCGAGACGCGGTACCGCGCGTACCTGGAGACCATGGAGCGCAACGGGCTGGAGCCGCTGCCCTGCCATATCGCCTCCTGCGACCAGAACAGCGCAGAGGGCGGCTACGCCGGGGCGGACGCCTTGCTGAAGAGCGCGTCGCCCATGCCGACGGCCGTGTTCTGCGCCGCCGACATATCCGCCATCGCGGCGATGCGGCGCTTCAAGGAGGCCAAGATCCGGATCCCCACGGAGCTCTCGATGGTCAGCATCGACAACATCACGCTGTCCGCCTACGTGTCGCCGATGCTCACGACCGTCGGGATGCCCATCGTGGAGCTCGGCAACATCGCGGTCCAGGCTTTGACGGACCGGGTGGCCAAGCGCCGCAAAATCCCCATGAAGATCATACTGCCCAACAAGCTCGTCCGGCGGGAGAGCGTCGCGGCGCCGCGCGGGTATGTGGAGGATTACACTATATGAAGAAGGTGCCGTCGCTCTTGATGGACGAGTTTTCCACGAGCCGGACCTCGGTTTCATTATAGATATAGAGGCGGTAGATGAGGACGCTGACCTCCTCGCCGACGGCAAAGGCCGCTTCGTCGAGCGACTGGTTGGACGTCAGGTGCAGCCCGTTGACGTCGATGTTCAGCTCCATGGCGTTGCCTCGGAAGAAGATGCCGGAGATGACCCCGCGTTTGGAGGTGACGGGGTACTGCTCCTTCTCTATCTTGGAAACGAGCACAAACTCCGGGCGGACCACTGCGTGCTCGAAGCCGGGGGTTTTCTCGTAGCCGTGGAGCTTCCAGTACTCCGGGATGCGGATGGACGTGCCGATGAACTGCGCCGCGAACGGCGTCTTGGGGTTGCGGTAGATGTCCACGGGCGAGCCGATCTGCTCGATGCGCCCGTTGTTCGTGATGATGATGTCGTCCGCCACCTCGACGGCCTCCTCCTGGTCGTGCGTCACGAAGACGCTGGTGATGCCCACCTTGCCGATGGTCTCGCGCAGCCAGGAGCGCAGCTCCTTGCGCACCTTGGCGTCTATGGCGGCGAACGGCTCGTCGAGCAGCAGCAGGTGCGGGTTGGGCGCGAGCGCGCGCGCGAAGGCGACGCGCTGCTTCTGGCCGCCGGACAGCTGGTGCGGGCGCCTTTTCTCGAGGCCCTCCAGGCCGATGAGGCGGATCAGCTCGGTGACGCGCGCGCGGATGAAGGCCTTGTCCTTCTTCTGCACGGTCAGGCCGAACGCGATGTTGTCGAAGACGGTCATGTAGCGGAACAGCGCGTAGTTTTGGAACACGAAGCCCACGCCGCGCTTCGCCGCGGGCAGGTCGTTGACCCGCACGCCGTCTATGAATATGTCGCCGGAGTCCGGCTGCTCCAGCCCGGAGATCATGCGCAGGATCGTGGTCTTCCCGCTGCCGGACGGCCCCAAGAGCCCGACCAGCTTCCCCTTCTCGATGGAGAAGCTCACGCCGTCTGCGGCCTGGTAGTTTCCGAATCTCTTGTTCAGGTTTTTCAGTTCGACATACATCCGCCCGTCAGCCCTCCTCTTTCTTGAGCTTGTATTCCACGATGTTGCGCAGAATCATGATGATGATCGCGGTGACAACCAAAATGGATGACACCGCGAACGCCGCCGTCAGCTTGTATTCGTTGAACAGGATCTCCACGTGCAGCGGCAGCGTGTTGGTCTTCCCGCGCAGATGCCCGGAGACCACCGACACCGCGCCGAATTCCCCCATGGCGCGCGCCGTGCACAGGATGACGCCGTACAGGAGCGCCCATTTGATATGCGGGAGCGTGATCCGGCGGTAGATCTTGAGGCCCTTCGCGCCCATCAGCGCCGCCGCCTCTTCCTCTTCGTTCCCCTGCGCCTGCATGAGCGGGATGAGCTCCCGCGAGATGAAGGGGAAGGTGACGAAGATGGTCGCGAGGACGATGCCGGGCACGGCGAACACGACCTTGACCCCGAGGGACTCCGTGAGCGGGTAGGCCCAGCCGATGCGGCCAAAGACCAGGATGAAGATCAGGCCCGCGATGATGGGCGAGATGGAAAACGGGATGTCGATGAGCGTCGTGAGGACCTGCTTCCCTCGGAAGGCAAACTTGGCGATGGCCCAGGACGCGAAGACGCCGAATGCCGTGTTGACGGCGAGCGTGATGACGGTGCTGAAGCCTGTCAACTTCAAGGCCTTGACGGCATAGTCGTCCGTGATGGCCTCGGCGAAGGTTTCCCAGCCCTGCCGGAGCGCATAGGTCATGACCGTGATCAGCGGCAGGATCAGCATCACGAAGACGAACGCGGCGCCGAGCAGGATCAGGATCAATTGTACGCCATTTCGCTTCATGCCCCTACCCCTGCGCGATCCGGTTGATGCGCGCCTGCAGCGTGTTGATCCCGAACAGGACGCAGAATGCGAAGATGATCATGACCAGGGCGATGGAGGTCGCGGCCGTGTAGTTGAACTGCTCCAGCTTGCTCTTGATGATGAGCGGCGTGATCTGCGTCTTCCACGGGATGTTCCCCGCGATGAAGACCACGCTGCCGTACTCGCCGATGGCGCGCGCGAACGCGAGGCCGAAGCCGGTGAGCGCGGCCGGGGTGATCTCCGGGAAGATGATCTTGAAGAAGATGCGCGCCTTGCTCGCGCCCAGGACGGAGGCCGCCTCGTCGTACTGCGGGTCGAGCTTCTCCAGCACGGGCTGGATGGACCGCACCACGAACGGGATGCCGATGAAGATCATGGCGATGGTGATGCCGATGGTCGTGTAGGAAATCATGACCCCGAATTTGGCGAAGAAGCCGCCGATCCAGCCCTTGTCGGAATACAGCGTGGTCAGCGAAATGCCGGCCACGGCGGTCGGCAGGGCGAAGGGCAGCTCGATCAGCCCGTCCAACACCCGCCGCAGCGGGAATTTGTACCGCGTGATGATCCAGGCGAGCAGGATGCCGAACACCACGTTGACGACGGAGGCGATCCCCGCGCAGGCGAAGCTCACCTTGTAGGTGGACACCGTCTGTGGGTCGGTGATCGCCTTCCAGATCTCCTGGGGCGTCGCGCCCGACAGCACCACGAAAACCGAGGCGAGGGGGATGAGCACGATCAGGCTCAGCATGAAGATGGTGACGCCCATCGACAGGCCGAAACCCGGTATGACCTGGTTCCGGCGCCGCCGTATGCTTCTGCCTGTGTTTGTGCCCATCGCCCGCTTCGGCATCTGTCCGCTGTCTGCGCTGCCGCGCTTACGCTTCCCTGGCGTAGATCTGGTCGAAGATCGCGCCGTCGTTGAAAAACTTCTCGTTCGCCGCGTCCCAGCCGCCGAAGTCGTCCGTGATGTTGACGAGCTTGATCTCGAGGTTGAAGACGTCCGAAAACTCCTCAAGGATCTCCTGGTTGGACGGCCTGTAATAATATTTGCCTTCGATCCTTTGCGCTTCGTCCGTGTAGAGGAATTCGAGGTAGGCCTCGGACACTTCCTCCGTGCCGTGCTTCCTCGCGTTCTCGTCGACCACGGCGACGGAGGGCTGCGCCAGTATGCTGAGGGACGGCGTGACGATCTCAAACTCGCCCGGGTGCTCCTCGATCGCCAGGAACGCTTCGTTCTCCCACGCGAGGAGCACGTCCCCCTGGCCGTTCTCGACGAAGGTCGTCGTGGAGCCGCGCGCGCCGGAGTCCAGCACCGTGACGTTGGCGTAGAGGTCCTTCACGAACTGCGTGTTCTTCTCCTCATCCCCGCCGTAGTTCTGGTCGGAGAACGCCCACGCCGCGAGGAAATTCCACTTGGCGCCGCCCGAGGTCTTCGGGTCGGGCGTGATGACTTCCACGCCCGGCTTGACGAGGTCGTCCCAGTCCTGCAGGCCCTTCGGGTTGTCCGCGCGGACGAGGAAGACGATCGTGGAGGTGTACGGCGAGCTGTCGTTCGGGAGCTCGCTCAGCCAGCCCTCGTCGATGAGGCCCTCTTTGCGGATGGCGTCCACGTCGCCCTCGAGCGCGAGCGTGACCACGTCCGCCTCGTTGCCTTCGATGACCGCGCGCGCCTGGCCGCCGCTGCCGCCGTGCGACTGCGTGACCACGACCGTCTGGCCGGTCTCCTCCAGCCAGTGCGCCGCGAACACCTCGTTGTACTCGGCGTAGAGCTCGCGCGTCGGGTCATAGGAGACGTTGGTGATCTCGATGGTATCGGGCCTCGCCTCCCCGGCCGCCGCGTCCCCGGCGGCACTGCCCGATGCGCTGCTTCCCCTGGCCGCCGACCCGGCGCTCTCCCCTTTGTCGGAACAACCCGCAAAAAGTCCCGCAATCATGACGAGCGATAGGACAATCGCAAACAGCCTCTTCGGATTGACACTCTTTTTCATAACATTTCTCCTTAATAACATAGTAATACAATATATTTACTATGTTATACCGGTCGCCAGCGATTTACAAGGAGAGATTAAGCAATCGTTTGCGTGCGCAGTTCTTGCAAAAACATCAATAGAAAACTTGATTTTTGCGCAGCATGCTGGAAGTGGACGCCATTATCGAGCTTCGCGACGGAAGCTGGGGGGCTTTTGAAATCAAGCTCAGAGGAAGTGCAATCGAGGAGGGCGCGCGCTCCTCCGGCTTGGGAGCAAAGTTGTGAAATGGGGCGCAAAGCCGCCGCGCTGCCTTGCCGTCATCACCGGCACCGGCGTGGCCATGCGCCGCCCGGATGGTGTTTACATAGTGCCAATCACGATGCTGAAGCCGTGACCATGCATCAGCAACGAAATAATGAGCCAGTGTCGCCGCCCGCCGGCGCATTTCGCAGAGCGCAATACGTGGTAATATCTTTGTGGTGGATCAAACTGAAAAAACAGGAGGGCAAATGATGAAAAAGGATTTGGTGATCGGGTTTGTCGGCACGGGCGTGATGGGGGAGAGCATGGCGGGGCACCTGCTCGACGCCGGGTACCCGTTGCTGGTCTACAACCGGACGAAAGCGCGCGCGGACGGCCTTGTGGCGCGGGGCGCCGCCTGGAAGGATTCCGCCGGCGAGGTCGCAGCCGGCTCGGATACGATCATCACGATGGTCGGATACCCGTCCGACGTGGAGGAGGTATACCTCGGCGGCGGGGGCATCCTGGAACGGGCGAGGCCGGGCGCCTGCGTCATCGACATGACCACGTCCAAGCCAAGCCTCGCGGCGAGGATCCAGGAGGTCGCCGCGGCGAAGGGCGTCCGTGCGCTGGACGCCCCGGTCTCCGGCGGGGACGTGGGCGCGCGGAACGCCACGCTGACCATCATGGTGGGGGGCGAGGCGGCGGACTTCGAAGCGGCGCTCCCGGTGCTGGAGTGCATGGGGAAAAACATCAAGCTGCAGGGCGGCCCCGGCGCGGGGCAGCACACGAAGATGTGCAACCAGATCGCGATCGCCTCGGGCATGATCGGCGTCAGCGAGGCCGTGGTCTACGCGCAGAAGGCCGGGCTCGACCCGGAAAAGGTCCTGGAGAGCATCGGCGCCGGCGCCGCCGGGAGCTGGTCGCTCAGCAACCTCGCGCCGAGGATGATCCGGGGCGATTTCGAGCCCGGGTTCTACGTCAAGCACTTCGTCAAGGACCTCAACATCGCCATCGCGGAAGCGGAGGCGATGGGCTTCCACGCCCCGGGGCTGGAGCTCGCAAAAACCCTCTACGACCGCCTCGTAGCAGAAGGCAAAGAGGACAAAGGGACACAAGTCCTGTACGACCTGCTCAGCAGGCAGGCGGCTCCAACGGAAAACTTGCAAGAGCGTCAATGAGCGCCGAACCCAAAGCCATATTCACGGATGTCATGTCGCCGGGCATCATCCTCGCCGGGCAGATACAGCTTGAGTCCATGAGAAAACAGTACCCCGACTACCTGGAAGTCAAGAAGGTGGTCACGCTGCGCATGGAGAGCAGGCTCAACCCAGCTGATCTCGCCCCCAGCTGCGCCTACGTCTACAACGACAATCTATATCTTACCGACGATAAAGGGAACATCGCCTACATCGATAGCGAAATGATGCATACCGACGATGCTTCAGCGATCAGAAAGGCGCATGGCGAGTACAAATCGGTTGGCGGTGCCCATGCCTCGCACGAGGGCATGGACGCAGGCCATTTCGGCATCGCGCTCGGACAGCACCCAAGCATTGCCATGGAGCAGGACATTATCATGAACCGCTATGGCGCGTGGCGGATGTTCGAGCGCAGCTGGTACAAGCTGTCACAAGCAGGGCATACCGTGAACGTCAAGGCAGTTTTCGTAGAAGGTGACGACGACGGCACGTTTTCGCCGTTCTGGTGCGTCCGGGAAACAATAGACGACACCGAGGTCAACGAATATGTGCTCACCAACGACGACACGCAAAGCTGAAAGCTGATCGTCAGCGGCTCTGCGGCCAAAACCATGCAGTTTACACACCTATTAGCTCGATGGTCTCCTCCGTCATAGGCCCATCGCCTTTCCACCAAATCGTAAGCTCGACCACTCTCAACCAAAGTCATGCGCCCATAGCCCATTTCAGGTATAATAACCATGTCGGAAAACAACTTTTTTGGGGAGAAGTCAAACAGGATGGCGATGGAACTTGTACGGATACCAAGGCAGGGGGGAAGTGATATTGTCGGCACTTTGCATACACCGGACAATTACAACGGGATGCCGCCGATACTGATCGTGCACGGGTATCTTGCTTCCAACAGAATCGGATACTACCATTTATATTTCGACATAGCAAAGCATTTCGAATCGCTCGGGTTTTACTGCCTTCGCATTGATATGAGCGGTTTTGGGGAAAGCGGCGTCGATATCGAAACCATCACTTTGCATACCCATCTTCAGGACATACAGGATGCCCGATCATTCCTGCTTTCGCGTGACCAAATTGAAACAGATAAAATCAACCTCGTTGCGCATTGTGTTGGATGCACTTCTTCAGCTGTTTTTGCGAAAAGCAATCCAGAGTTGATTCATCGTTTGGTGCTGATCAATCCATTTTTCCTTTCGCCTTTTGACATCAAGAATCTACTGACTGAAAATCAGGAGGATGAAGAATATGCGGAGCTGAAAGCACAAGGATATGTGTATAGAAAAGGCTTCTATATGCACGGGTCGTTTTTTGAGGATGACAAGGCGCTGGTGAATCTGGAGAAAGACATTCTGGGCATGACATCGCTGGTCATCGCGGATGATGACAAATATATCGACCAGGGGATACTCTCTACGCTTCAATGCAAGAAAATAATAATTGAAAAGGCGAACCATGATTTCATCGAAAAGCAATCGCGCATGCTCATGTTGAAGACCTTAGAAAGCCTGTTGGGTGACAGTAATGAGTAAAAGAAGGCAAAAACAACAAAGCTCTTTCTTGGGGTATATCTTGATTGTATTTGCTCCGATCATTTCCGTATATCAACTTGCTTCCACGTCTGGTCCTGTAGCACTCATTGTAATTTTGATTCTGTCAGTTGTTATAGCGGCTCTCTTGAAGAGGTTCTATCCAAAGATAGAGAGGTATTTATATGTCAGAAAGGCCGATAAAGAGAAGTATTTCCCGATACTGGAATCCGAGGAAGTAGCGTATAGCAGAGTGTTGATTTTACAGACCTTGGCGTATGTTGATGATGAAACCCGGTTGTTAGATCCCATCATTCAAGCAATCGATACGAAAAAGTATAAGGACGCAATAAAAATCGGTCTTTTCAGCAGCAGTATTTTTCTTCGCCTTGGAAAACACTATATTCGCGTGTTGAATGGCATATACGTTCTAAAAGCCATCTCCTTGTATCAGCACACAGAAGAAGCTGCCAGCCAACAAGAAGCTAAGAGTTATGCTGAGTATTATATTAAAGTAAACGATTTGGGATGGAGTCAATATAAACTTGAGCCTAATGAAAGAACGCGTTTGAGACAATATGTTCACGAAAAAGGTTTAGGAGCTTTTGAGGATAGTCTTTGCAAAGAACAATCAGAAGTCAGTCCCATGCTTGTTAAAACGAGAGATAGACTACAGGATGAAAGGAAATTCCACTATCTCATTTGCCAAGCGGACCGGCATATTCTTAGTTTCGATTTGCTTGATCAGCGATCTGTAATGCAGGCATTGGAAACAGAAATCAACAAAATTTCCAATAAGGATGACAGAAAGAGAATGATGGCCAATTTGCTTTTTCTTAAAGCTGAGATAGTGTTGAAAAAAAATGATCATGACCAATTCAAGACGGCACTAAGTTTGATTGATGATGCAGAGAGAGAGTATGAACTTATCCGCGATGAAGATCGGCAGGTGAAATGCTACAATCTAAGAGGCCGGATTCATTTTGCCGAGGGTGCTCGCGAAAAGGCCAAACAGCAATTCAAATTGGGTCATGATGAAAGCCGTCGAATCGCAAGATATGATGAATTCTACAAGAATATCAAGTCGCTGATAGAATTCCACCTAAGCAACAATGAAGAGGAAGAAGCGAGAAAATATGCGGCTGAGGGGGTGTCGGTCGCCAGCGCACATAGAGACTCGGCAGAGTACAATCGTTTCATCACATATTTGAAGCCAAAGCATATCCTTCTGATCAGACATGGTGAATCAGAGAAGAATGTGCGGAAAATTATTAGCGGCGAAGGTTCCTTGACCCAAATTGGCCGCAGCGATATCGAAGAGCTATCTGCAAGAATCAAATCTTATATTGACGACAGGGGGTTTAAGCAGGAGGACGTATTTATATACGGATTTGGAAAGAAGCAGGTTTCTGAAACAGTAACGATATTGCAGAAACTGCTTCCACAGGCACACAGCGAGAATAATGAAAATTTGCTACCAGTTACATTAGGGGAAAAACTGCAAGGAAAAAGCGAGAGCGATTTGATTCAGAGCGAAGAGTATCATCATCTTGATTTGTGGCGCGACAAACGAATATCTATACAGGAGCTTTACGAACGAAATAAAGAATCAGGGATGGAAGCACCAGAAAAATTCTGGGAAAGAGCGGAATCGTTTTTCAATAATCTGAGTAATTCCGGTTTTGTTATTATCGTCTGCACGACTTCTGTCTCGATCCTGTTAACGCATTATTTAATGAACAATCGATATGATTCTGATAGATACAAAGCCATCGACGTTCCACTCGGCGGGATGGTTCATTTCATCAAGGACGAGAAAAGCGACACCTACAGCCTGCTGAACCGGGATACAAATACAAACATAGCATTCTTTGAGCTGGAAAGATAGAGCATGAAAAAAAATATATAAAGAAATGCGTCTTTTTTGGCGGAAACGTTCCTCTTCCTCATATACTGTTTTTGTATGCGGGTGTGATGGGGTCGCTAGTAGTTGTTCCAAATTTCATTGTCGGAGGGAGAGAAAACAAATGAAGAAGCATTATGGGGTCCGGCTCGGGTCGCTTGCGCGGTGCATTGCGCTGCTGGTGACGCTGAGCCTCGTTGTTTCTATGGGGGGCCTTGCCGTCGCTTACGGCGGCGTGGCCGACGGGCAGTCGGCGGTGGTCATCGTCGACCCGGATCCGCCGGCGGACGAGCCGCAGACAGGCGTCGTCATCGCCGACCCGGAGCCGGCGCCGGACGAGCCGCTGCCGACTGTCGTCATCGCTGACCCGGAGCCGGATGCAGACGAGCCATTGCCGGGCGTCGTCATCGCGGATCCGGAGCAGGACGACACGGGCGGCGACACGTACACGCTCATCGAATACCCGTATGAGGGGAAGTGGTGGGGCGCGCCGATCGAGGTCTACGAGGGCGCGACGCTGAAGGACGCGCCGCTGCCGCCGCTGTACCTCGACTACAACACGCCGTCGGAAGCCGTCAGCGTCGAATGGGACGACCCGCTCGACACGCCGGTCGGCGATCCCGGCACCATCAACAAATTCTCGTACACCATCAGTTTCGGGGATGAGTACCCGCAGGTGGTCGGCGGGGTGTACTACGCCCCGAAGACCTACGAGGTCGAGATCACCGTCAAGCCCTACCCGGACTACAGCCACGAAATCGACGCGTCGAACGGCGGCGAGAAGTGGATTGCGAAGGAGGGCTACGAGGAGGCGCCGCCCTTCGAAGTGGACATCACGAATACGGGCAACCAGCCCATGACGAGGCTGCAGCTGCGCCTGAGCGGCAAGGACGCCGATTTATTTACAATAACAAAACCGGACGGGTCCGCCCTCGACGAGCAGGACAGCTGGTCGAAGTCCCTGTTCGGGGAGGGCTACGGCGTGCTGATGGATTCGCTGGATGGCACGACGAGCCCCTTGCTCCCGTATTTCAATGTCGCCCCCTTCGACGTGACGCCGAAGACGGGCCTCGCCGCCGGCGCCTACAACGTAGAGGTGGAAGTCGCCTGGGTCAGCTACACGGCGATCCTCAACAACTACGGCGCCGTCGGCATGGGCTACGACACGCACCAGGATTCCGTCGCGCTCACCTTCGTCGTGGAGCCGCTGATCGGGCCGATCGACAAGATTGACTTCCCCGACGACGGGTATTGGTGGGGGGCGGCCATCGAGGTCTACGAGGGGTCGACGCTGAAGGACGCGCCGCTGCCGCCGCTGTACATGGAACTCGACGACTCCGAGGAGGACTCGCCGGCGGACCACATCGAGTGGGACGACCCGCTGGACACGTCCGTCGGGGCGGCCGGCACAACAGGCCAGTTCACCTACACGGTGTACTTCAAGGAGTCCAGCGTCTACAACCCGAAGCAGTACACGGTGGACGTCAAGGTCCTCGCGAAACCGGTCCGGGACTACTTCTTTGAACCGGAGAAGTCCTACACCTTCAAGCCGCAAAACGTCGGGTACGGCAACCTGGTCGGGAGCGTCTTCTCCGTCTACAATAACGGCACGGCGGAGATGGACTACGTGAGCGTGCGCCTCACCGGGGAGGACGCCTCCGCGTTCAAGGCGACGTACCTGAACGGAAGGGCGATGTACACAAACGTGAATTTCCGCATCAAGGAGCTTGGGGACGGCTACGGGCAGCTCACGGATTATCTGCAGGGGCGGCAGTATTGCTCGTACATGATCACGCCGAAGGCCAACCTCGCGGCGGGCGACTATGAGGCGACCGCGGAGGTGAGCTGGATCTATCTCCGGACGCCGCTCCAAAACTACGGCATCGACGGGTTCGGCTATGACGTCGTCACGGAGGAATGCAAGATTTCCTTCTCCGTGGGGAAAACGGAGTTCCCGTACGACTTCCCGTACTGGGGCTCCGACGTGCGGGCCTACGAGGGCTCGAAGCTCAGCGAGGTCGAGCTGCCCCCGCCGTACATCCCCGGCGACATTGATAGGATCGAATGGGATCAGGACGGCGACACCGTCATCGGCAAGGCCGGCACGGAGGAGACCTTCTCCTACACGATCTACCCGGAGGACAGCGCGCGCTACAGCCCGAAGACCTACAAGGCGCTCGTGATCTCCGTCGAGTACCCCGAGTGGGATCTGCGCATCGATCAGACGGAGGCGCTTGACTTCGGCGAGGTCGAGGGCGTGGTGCCGAGCAAGGTCGTCACGCTCACCAACGAAGGCAATATGTATTATTTTTATTTGAACGGCAGCATCAGCGGGGCTGACCCCGATGCGTTCGAGGTCACCGCGGCGGACGGTTCGGCGCTCCCGGACGCGACGAGCGGCACGCACCTGGAGAACGGGAAGCAGCTGACCTCGGGTTCTTTGGACGGCCCTGGCGGGACGCTCTCGTTCGGCGTCTCCCCGAAGGCCGGGCTCGAGCCGGGCACCTACAAGGCGACCATAGAGGTCGACGCCTGGACGGGCACCTTCGAGCTCGGGAATTACGGGGAGATGGCCCATGCCTATTACAAGGAGGAGAAGAAGACGTTCGACGTGTCCGTCACGGTGAAAGAGCCCAGCGAGGTGGTGAAGCCGGCCCCGGCCCCGAACCCGTTCCAAAACCTGGTCAACACCCTGAAGAACTTGCTGAAAAACCTGGCGGCGCTGCTCAGAAGGTAGGTGATTTTGCAAAAAAACTGAATTTGTGATACAATTCCATCCGCAACGCGTTGTGTTTTCACGTAAGACCAGTTGAAAACGCAACGCGTTTCTGTATACGCGATTGCATTGGCGAAGGAGATTGTATCTATGGCGACGGAAAAATTGTGGACGCGGAATTTCGTGATGGCGACGTTGTCGGGCCTCTTCTCGGCGCTCGTCTTCTACATCACAATGACGACGCTCGCGCTCTACGCGCAGCGCGTGTACGACGCGGGCGCGAGCCTGTCGGGCCTGACCGCGAGCATCTTCGTGATCGGCTCCGTGATCGGGCGCATGTTTTGCGGCAGGACGCTCGAGCGCATCGGGAGGAAGAGGCTGCTGCTCTCCGCGAACGGGCTGTTCATCCTGCTCAGCGCGCTCTACCTCGTGCCCATGCCGCTCGCGGCGTTCCTGGCGCTACGGACGGTGCACGGGTTTGCCTTCGGCGTGGTGCACAGCGCACTGTCCACGATCGTGGTGTCCTACATCCCGAAGGCGCGCCTCGGGGAGGGGATCGGCTTCTTCTCCCTAAACTTCGTGATCGCGACGGCGCTCGGCCCCTTCGTCGGGATGACGGTCAGCCGGGCGTTTTCGTACACGGCGCTCTTCGTCTTCTGCACCGGCCTGGCGGCCGTCGGCTTCGCGCTCGCGCTCCTTCTGCGCATCGTGGCGGAGGCGCAGCGGCGGCCGTCGAACCATATTATTGAAAAATCCGCGCTCCCGCTCGCCTTCGTCATCCTCCTCTGCAGCCTGTGCTACACCGGCGTGACGACCTTCCTGGAATCCTACACGGAGACGCGCGGGCTCTCGGCGGCGGCGCCCGTGTTCTTCATCGTCTACGCGGCGTTCATCCTCGCGTTCCGCCCGCTTGCCGGAAAGCTGCTCGACCGGCGGGGCGACAACGCCGTCATGGTGCCGACGATCGTGTTCTTCGCTGCCTCGCTCGTCGTGCTGGCGTTTTCCGGCACGTGGCCGCTGTTCCTGCTGACGGCGCTGCTGATGGCGCTCGGCTACGGGAACGTCCTGAACATGGGGCAGGCGGTCGCCGTCAAGGCCGCGCCGCCCGAGCGCGTCGCCCTGGCGACGTCGACATATTTCATGTTTTCGGACACGGGCATGGGCCTGGGGCCGTTCCTCGTCGGCCTCGTCGTGACGGCGCGGGGTTTCAGCGGCGCCTACCTGGCCGAAGCCGTCGTATGCGCGGCCGCGCTCATGATCTACCTGCTGCTCCACGGGCTCGCCGCAAGGAGGGCCTGCTGACCGCAGTCGACGCCAGGGCCAGACCACCGACGGCCTTCGGCAATAATTTTTCGAGGACGGCGTTGACGCCGATGCCCGGCGCGAACTTCGCGAGGAACGTCTGGCGGCCCGGCACCAATTGGAAAGTGTACACCAAAAAGGGTACAAAGATGACGAGGTTGTAGACGGTGTTGCTCCAGAAGAAACCAGCGTCCTTGCCCTCCGGGTAGCGCAGGATGAAGCCGTACTTCTGGCAGTGCGCCGAGAGCCACCGGAACTGCGCCGTCTGTTCGAAGCCCGTACCGCCGCGCGCCGGCGCTGCTTCCATCCCCTTCTGATTTGCGCCCGGGTCTTGTCCATGGGGAAAGCATAGCGGACACATCTGTAGTTCTCCTGAAACCCGTCAGTAGTTTGGCTGAAGAACCGTGGTAAAATGGCTGTATATACACATAAGGCAATTTGTACAAGGGATATATTATGGAAAAAAAGAACGATTTCAATTTCATTGTTGTATTGGCGGCATTGCTTGCTGGCGTGATGGTTGTTGCGCTTGCTGCTTGCTCTGCGGGCAATGGCGACACCGCTGAAGCTGCGGGCGGCTCGAGCTCGAGCATGATCGCGCCGGCCGAGGAAGCTGCCAAAGATGGTGCCAGCGACAGCGCCGGTGACAGCGGCAGCGCCGGTGCCGTTGCCAGCGACAGCGACGAAGAGATGCCCTCCGAGGGCAGCCCGGTAGATTCCGGCGGGGGCAACGGCATACCGCTTGGAGCGTATGTCATCACGAATTCGGGCGAGTATGGCACCGAAGACAGTTTTGCGACGGGGACGGAGTGGAACTTCATTTCCGACAGCGAATACACGATCCTGATCGGCGGCGTCGAAGTGCCGTGCACGTATTCTATTGTTGATGGAAGCACAATACATCTTGAAACCCCTGCTTACGCAAAGGATATGGCATTCCGGATTGACGAAGGTGGCGTTCTCTATATCGAATCCGTCGAATTCCAAAAGCAGCCGTGACACGCCGGTAGATCCATAGAGAGCGATCATTCACGGGAATCTGCAGTTTGCCTGTGTGGGCGTCAGCGGAACTCGCTTTCGATCAGGCTTTGGAGCACCGCCAGCGTTTCGAAGGGCAGGACGCGCGTGGCGTTCGCCCCGAATTTGACGTCCACGTCGGCGGGGAATTCCTCGTCCGCCTCCGTGAAGGTGAGCAGGGCGGGCAGCTCCGGGAAGGCGTGCAGCAGCCAGCTCTCCCCGTAGCGCTCCGGGCGCAGGGGCGCCGCGCCGATGCGCTCTGCCTCGCGGCGGAAGCCCTCCGCCGTCAGCCCGCCGAAACGGGGCTGCTGCTTCTGCTGCCAGCTCACGCCCGACCCCGCGAAGATCCCGAAGGAAAAGCTGCTGATCGGGCGGAAATCATAGGACGGCTTCTCGCCGCCGCCGTACTGCGTGACGTACCAGATGAGCACCGACTTGCCGTTGACGTGCACGGGTGGGCCCGAAAGCTGCTCGACGCCGCCCGCGCCCACGCGGAACCCGCGGCCGAGGAATTGCAGCTCCACGGGCTCGGGCACGCCGTCGAGCCAGGGCACCAAAGAGAGGTAGGCTTTTTCATAATTATTCGGCATAAGGCGATTATATAACATTTCTTAACGGCATCCACGCCAATCTTAGCGGCATCTTTACGGCTTCCCCGCCTATAATGCAGTCGTTGAAGCCGGTGCGCGGCTTGGAAAGGAAAGCCTATGAAAATGAAGGAACTGTTGGATGAAGCACTTGCGGAGGGGGAGGCCTTGCGGTGGGCCGGGGTGTCGCAGCCGTTCAAGCTGCTGGACGGTCCGAACCGGAGGCGGACGCTCGTCTTTTGGGGCGTCGCCATCGCCGTATTGCTTTTTTTGACGGTCGGCTACCTCGTCGTCTGCGGCGTGCGCGGGATAGAGGTGAAGCCGCCGGTGTTCCTCTTCACTGTCGGGATACCCGCGCTCATCTTCGTCGACCCGATACGGGACTACAGGCAGGTGCTCGGGCAGATCTATGCCGTCACCAACCGCCGGGCCCTCATTTGCCACAAAAATATCAACACGCCGGACAAGACGCGGTCGCTGCCAATCGAATCGATTGACAGGGTGCAGAGGCTGGCTGCATTCCCGGGGAACCAGCATATCCTTGTGGGCTCCGCGCTGGACGGCGCGCCCGCTTCGAAGCTGATGAGGATATCCGGGAACGGGAAGCTGGACAAGGAGGACCGCCTGGTTGGCTTGGTCTTCTACAACCTCACGGAGGAGGATAGCGCCAAGGTTTTCGCTGCTGTATAATCGAAAAATGAAAAGCTTCTTCTCTTTCAACCTGAAGGACACTCTGATCACGGTCGCGGTCATCGCGGCCGCTTCGGCGATCTGCGCCCTCCTCCGCGAAGCGTCCGGGTCGGACATCTACGTGCCCCTGATTTTCGTCTTGGGCGTCCTGATGGTCTCGCGCCTGACCAGCGGCTATTTCTACGGCATCCTCACGTCGGTGCTTGCCGTTTTCGGTGTCAACTACGCCTTTACCTACCCCTACTTCGCGCTGAATTTCTCGATCGCCGGCTACCCGGTCACCTTCGCCACCATGTTCGTCGTGTCCGTGATCACGAGCGCGCTGACGTCTCAGATCAAGCAGCAGGAGCGGCTGCGCGCCGAAGCGGAGCGGGAAAAGCTCTACGCAAATTTCCTGCGGTCGGTCTCGCATGATCTGCGGACGCCCCTTACGGCGATCGCGGGCGGGGACGCCGCCATCCTCGAAAATGAGGGCAGCCTGCCGCCGGGGCAAAGGCGGGCGCTGCTGCAGGACGTGAAGGAGAATTCCGAATGGCTGGTCGGCATGGTGGAGAACGTGCTGTCCGTGACGCGGATGCAGGGAGAGGCGCGGCTTCGGAAAACGCCGGAGGCGTTGGAGGAAGTGGTCGGGGGCGCGGCGCGGAAGTTCCGGGTGCGGTTCCCGGGCACGGAGCTGCGCGTGACCATCCCGGGCAGCCTTGTGTTCGTCCCGATGGACGCCACGTTGGTCGAGCAGGTCCTGCTGAACCTGATGGAGAACGCAGTCGTCCACGGGAAGACGCTGACCTATGTGGCGCTCACGGCTTTCGTGGAGGGGGGCAGGGCGGAATTCCGCGTGGAAAACGACGGCGTGCACATCGACCCTGTCCTGCTGAAGCGCTTCCAGGCGGGGAAGCTGTTTGTCCATGATGAGAAGCGCCCGTCTATGGACGGGAAGCGCAATATGGGGATTGGGCTGTCCGTCTGCGCCTCGATCATCCGGGCGCACGGCGGCGCCATCACGGCAGAAAACCTGGAATCCGGGGGCGTAGCCTTCCGCTTCTGGCTGCCGATGGAGGGGAGGGCGTCGCATGTCGCATAAGGCCCGGATTCTGGTTGTCGACGACGAGAACAGCATCTTGCGCTTCCTCACGACTGTCCTCGAAGCGAACGAATATGAGGTGATCGCTGCGCGCACGGGCAAGGAGGCCATCTCCATGGTCACGTCGCGCGCGCCGGACCTCGTGCTGCTGGACCTCGGCCTCCCCGACGAGGATGGCCTCGCTGTCCTGAAGAGGATGCGGGGCTGGTCCGCCGTCCCCATCTTGGTGGTGTCCGCCAGGATGCACGAAAAGGACAAGGTCGAAGCGCTGGACGCGGGGGCGGACGACTATATCACGAAACCGTTTGGATCCTCTGAGCTTTTGGCGCGCATCCGCACCGCGATCCGGCATTCGCGCGAGAGGGGCTTCAATCAGGGCGCCTCGTCGACAGGCCGCCTTGTGACGGGCGGGTTGGCCATTGACCTTGACAAGAGGAAGGTGCTGGTCGACGGGGAAACCGCCCATCTGACGCAAAACGAATACCGGATTCTCGCGCTGCTCGCGCGCAACGCCGGCCGCGTGCTCACGTACGACTACCTGCTCAAAGAGGTCTGGGGGCCGGCCATGGTGGGCGACAACCAGATCCTGCGCGTGAACATGGCCAACATTCGCCGCAAGATCGAGAAGAACCCCGCCGACCCGGAGTACATCACGACGGAAATCGGCGTGGGGTACCGGCTGCGGGACCCCGACGCATAAATTGTCCGAATGAGGTAGAAAATTGTCCGAACCGGGCGGCGCGGGCCGTCTGTGTCCTTTATAATGCAGGGTATATGTTATTGGTTAGCATATGCTAACACCGTGTCTTGCGTGATAAGGGAGGCTTTGAGATGGGCAAGTTTGAGTTCCAGGAATACGTGCGGGGGGCGCCTGATTGCGAGCGGCTCCGGATGCAGTTTTTGTACGCGGCGGCGCACGAGGCGGCGTTCATCGAAAACGGGGGGCAGGGCTACGCGTTGAACGCGCTTTGGAAGGTATACCACGATACGGAATCGGCGCGCGCGCTCTGCGGCAGGATCGACCAGGCGCGCGCGGACGCGGCCAATGAGATCGTAAAGGTTTTTTGAACAGAAAGGAGTCGTAGGGTCATGAAGATCAACATCATTTATTGGAGCGGCACGGGCAACACGGAGGCGATGGCCGGGCTGATCCGGGAGGGCGCGGAAAGCGGCGGCGCGGAGGTTGCCGCAAAAACGGTATCGGGGGCGACGGACGCGGATCTGGACTGTGACGTGCTCGCGCTCGGCTGCCCGTCGATGGGCGCGGAGGAACTCGAGGAAACGGAGTTCGACCCGTGGTTTTCCTCCGTCGAGGGCAAGCTGGCCGGCCGCAAGCTCGCGCTGTTCGGCTCGTACGGCTGGGGCGACGGAGAGTGGATGCGCAACTGGGTGCAGCGCGCGCGGGACGCCGGCGCGGACGTCCTCGGCGACGGGCTCATCGTCAACGAGGCGCCGGCCGGCGAGGAGGCTGGCCGCTGCAAGGCGTTCGGGGCCGGGCTCGCAGGATGAGCAAGCGTTATATTATTCAATAATATGCGCCGCTTGTGGGACTTGTTGCCGAGAATCGCCTGATTCGCTCGAAAAACGGCGAAATTTGCGCAACAAGTCCTACACCGGACGCACCAAGTCCGGAAACGGTGGCTGCCGCCCTCGTGAAGGCGCGCGCCGGTGGGGAAGCACCACGGTGGGGAAGCGCCCCGCAAAGAAGCGCACCCACCGATTTGCCTGGCAATGCGGGAGTGCGTGCATGGGCGCATTTCCGCGCAAAGCCCTTGGCAGTTCTGCGTGTGTGTTGTTGGAAAATGGGTGGGTGAATGCGGGGCGCGGGGTCAGCGCTTCCGCTTCCGAAGCCGGAGCCGCGGGATGTCGAAGCGGCTGAGTTTCCGCGCGAGGCCGGCCGGCGGGTTGAGGTCGCCCCAAATGACGCGGACGATTTCGTAGCCCTTTTCGCGGAGGTCCGCTTCGCGCCGGATTTGGGCGGCCAGGACATCCCCCCGGTCGCGACCCCGCAGCATTTCCGGGTCTCGGTATTTGGCCGCGCCGTCAAATTCGAAGAGCAGCGCTTGTTTGGAGGCCGGGGGCGCGGGCGCGCCCAAAACGACGGCGTCAGGGAACGGGCCCCGGGCTTTCCCGCGCGGCGTCTCCCGCAGATCCCACGCGCCGTCGACGCGGTAGACCGCCCTTCCGGAGTCCGCCGCGAGGAACTCGACTTGCAGCGTGGGCTGTGAGAAGCCCAGTTCGAAAAACCGTGCGCAGGAGAGGCTCTCGGCGGCGGACTCGCACTGGTCCGTCGCGAACAGCAAAGCGAGCAGCGCGCGCCGCACGCCGAATCTCCGGCGGTTTTTCCATACAAGCGCGAGGCATTCCTCGTACAGGCCGGCGGCGGTCTTGGTGTTCAAACCGTGCTGCCGGTAGCGATCGACCTGGGAGCGGAATGCCCGGAACGACTTTGCGCCCAGCAGCGCGGCGGCGGTCCCTGCAGCGAGCTCGTCCCGGCGGGCTCCCTGCCGGCAAAACTGCCGCCCGCCTGCCCGCAGCGCGCGCCCGTTCTCCCGCATGAGCCGCCCGGCTTCCGCTTCGACCTCCGCAGCGGACATGCGAAGATAGTCAAACGACTCCTGGCGGGCCAGCTTGCTTGCGTCCACGATGGGATGCAGGCCCTTCAGCATATCGGCCTCTTTCTTGAGCGCCTCCGACCGCGCCGCGTCCGCGGAGGCTTTCGCAAGCAGCGAGTTGATGACGACGAGGGACTCGTCGAGGGGGCACGATGCGGCCACGTCGAACATGGTGCAGGCGGGCGATGTGCACAGGACGGCCACTTCCGCGCCCGCCTCGACCGCGACGGCCTGCCGGACGACCTTGGCGTGCGGCGGCAGCAAGCCCGCCCGCACCCCGGGCAGTTCCGTGAAAGCCCGGCCCTTCCCCGGTGCCGCCGCGCACGTGATCTCGGAGGGGCAGGTTTTGATCTGCGCCCCGAGCACAGCTGCGGCGCTCAGCTTTGTCAGCACCCATCCCGGCCGGAGCCCGCCCAGCGCCGCCGCGCGCACCACGTGCTGGCCGCTCGGCCGCAAGGATTTCCACCAGGCCCGTTCGACTGCCGCCCCCCGGAACAGCCGTGTGTACGCGTCGCCCCGCAGCGCTTTCCGCGGCGCCGTGTCGTTTTTCCTCGATGAAAACAGCAGCTTCCTCATTCGACTATTCTCTCGAAATTCTATGAAAATGTCAATAGATGTGTCCGATGTGGGGGTTGTTGCACGAAATCGCCTTATGAATGCCGGAAAACGGGGGTGTCCTTGCAACAAGTCCTACATCGGACGAATGTTGTGCGTAGCGGCGGGTTATTATATTGAAATATTTCGATATTCAGTGTATGCTTCAATAATAATAATACTTGCGGGCCGGCCGGGAGCCGGAATATGGCGGCGTGCGCGTGCCGGGGCTGTGGCGCTGCGCGTTTGCGGCAGCGGGAAGGCTGAGGCCGCTCGGGGTTTGTGCCGGGGCTGTGGCGCTGCGCGTTTGCGGCAACGGGAAGGCTGAGGCCGCTCGGGGTTTGCGCCGGCGCTGTGGCGCTGCGCACGGGCGGATATGGAAAGGATGCATGGTGATGGAACAGAGGGTCAGGCAGATTTTGGAGCGCGCGCTGGAGGGTACGCCGCCGGGGCGGGAGGAGTGCGTCTATTTGCTCGGTTTCCCGGAGCACGCGCCGGAAGCGGCGTGGACCAGGGCCGCCGCCGACACCGTGGCGCGCGGGAAGACGGGCAACACGGGGCTACTGTTCGGGCAGGTCGGGCTGGAGCTCTACCCCTGCGAGGCGGACTGCAAATTTTGCGCGTTCGGCAAGACGCATACGGGGTTTTCGGGGAAGATCACGCTGGGCGAGGAGGAGATCCGGCAGAAGGTGCACGACTTCACGAAGGACGGCGACCTGTACTGCCTCTGGCTCATGACGATGGACAAATACGATCTGGGCTACTATCTGCGGGCGGTGGAGATCGCGCGGGAGACGGCGCCGCCGCAGACGCTTCTGTACACAAACATCGGGGACACCGACTACGAAACCTTCGTCAAGCTGAAAGCGGCGGGCGCCGACGGGGCCTACCACGTCGTCCGGCTCGGGGAGGGGACGTACACGGCGATCCCGCCGGCGCGCCGGCGCGAGACCATCGAGGCGGCGCGGCGCGCGGGGCTGATGCTTCAGGACTGCCTCGAGCCGATCGGGACGGAGCACACGCCGGAGGAGCTGGTCGACCATATCTTCGCGACGATCGCGGGCGGCTTCGACACCGCAGGCGTCATGAAGCGCACGCCCGTCCCGGGCACCGTGTTCACCGACGAGATCACGAACGCCCGGCTCGCTCAGATCGTCGCCGTCAACGCGCTGGCCGTCATGGCCCTCGACCCGTACCCGTGGATCCCCGTGCACGAGGCGGACCCGGTCAGCCTCGCCAGCGGGGCCAACAGCATCTGCGCGGAGACCGGCGTCAACCCCCGCGACACGGCCGCCGACACGGCGCGCGGACGCGGGCTGGACGTGACGGCGTGCCGCGAGATGCTGTGGCAGGCCGGGTTCACGCACCTCGCCAAGGGCGACGGCACGCGCGTGGCGCTGACGCGGGCGTACATCGAGCGCTGCAAGGCAAACGCATAGAGCACGAAAAAAAGTCCGAATAGGGCTTTCCCGATTGGCAGCCTGTGCTATAATGCAACCAAGTAGTTAGCATATGCTAACAAATAAGTGTCAATTCGCAGAGAAGCGGGAGGGCCGAGGGTTGTACGGGGAGAGCTACGAAATCAAGCAGGAGGACAGGGCGCAGATCGAGGCGCTGCGCGCGCACATCGAGTCGAACTGCGCGGAGCCGGTCACGATCGCGCGGCTGGCGCGCTTCGCCCACATGAGCCCGACGAAATTGAAATTTTGCTTCCGCCTCGTCTGCGGCAGCACGATCCACGCCTACGTCTCGCAGTCGCGCGTCGAGAAGGCCAAGCGCCTGATCCGCGAGACGGAGATCCCGCTGCACGCCATCGCCGCGATGGTCGGCTACCAGAAGCCCAGCGCCTTTTCCGCCGCCTTCCGTAAAGTCACGGGCGTCCGCCCGAGCGAATACCGCAAGACGGCCGCGGAAGCCCCCGCTTGGGAAAGGGCGCGATGTTGAAACGAAATGCCGCGACGCCCGCCTCCCTATTGCCCATGGCAATAACAGCCCTGCTGCTGCTCGCCGCCTGCGCGGCGCCGAGCGGGGCTTCGCGAGCCGCCGTGAAAGAGCCCGAGGCCGCCGCCGCGCCTGCCGCGCCCGTTTCCGAATCGCGGACCGGCCTGCTCGGCACCGTGGTGACGGTCACGGTATACGGGCGCGGCGCCGAGCCCGGAAGCGCGGCATTCGAAGCAGCGTTTGCCGCGGCCACGGAAGTGGATGAGGCGATGTCGGTGAACCGCCCGGACAGCGAGATTTCCCGCGTCAACGAAAGCGGCTTCGGGGCGGCCGTGCCTGTTTCGGAGGGCACGTATGCAATCCTCGAAGAGGCGCTGCGGATTGCGGAGCTCTCCGGCGGCGCGTTCGACCCCGCCATCGGGGGGCTCACGGAGCTTTGGAAAGAGGACGGCGCGTTTGCGCGCCTGCCGTCCGCGGAAGAGATCGCTGCGGCGCGCCCCGGCGCAGGCGCGGGGAACGTGGAGCTGCGTGCGGACGGGACGGTCCGCCTCGCGTTCCCGGGGACGCGGCTGGATCTCGGCGCGATCGCGAAGGGCTACGCCTGCGACCGCGCGGCGGAAGCGCTGCGGGGGCAGGGCGTGTCCTCGGCGCTGCTCGACTTCGGGGGCAACGTATACGCCCTCGGCGCGAAGCCCGGCGGGGAGGCGTATACGATCGGCATCGCGTCGCCTTACCCGGGCGACGGGTCGGTCGCGTGCACGGTGCCGGCCATGGACGCCGCCGTCGTGACTTCGGGCGGGTACCAGAAATTTTTCGAAGAGGGCGGTGTGATCTACCACCACATCCTCGACCCGGCCACCGGCTACCCGGTGGAGGGCAATCTGCTGTCGGTGTCCATCGTGGCGCCGTCCTCCACGCTGGCGGACGGCCTGTCGACGGCCTGCTTCGTCCTCGGGTTGGACCGGGGCATGGCCTTGCTCGACTCCATCCCGGAGGCCGAGGGCGTGTTCATCACGGCGGACGGTACGATCCACGTCACGGCTGGGCTGATCGGCGTCGTCTCCCCCGCGGACGACCGCTTCACGCTTCCGCAGGAAGAGGGCGTCGCGGTCGTGTACTACGAAAACGAGCCCGTGAAAACGCTGCGCCTCGGGCAGGACCGGGAGTACGTCTTCGAGCGGGACGGGATGGAAAACAGGATTTTGGTCGAGGGCGGCAGCGTCCGCGTCGCGGAGGCGAACTGCGCAAACCAGACCTGCGTCCAAATGGGCGCGCATGCGGCGGCCGGCGACATGATCGTCTGCCTGCCGCACAGCCTCGTCATCAAAATCGAGGAAGGCGCGGACCTTGGTGCGGACACCGTTGCGGGCTGAACGCACCGGCCACACGGAAAGCGCAGCGCGCCCCGCGCCCGGGAAGCCGCTTGCAAGAGACGTCGCGTTGGTCGGCGTCTTCCTCGCCATCATCGCCGTCGTCGGCTATATCGAGCGGCAGATCCCCCTGAGCCTCACCGTGCCGGGCGTCCACCTCGGCCTGTCGAACGCCGTCATCCTCCTCTCGCTCTACCTCTTCCGGCCTTGCACGTCACTGTGCCTTGCCCTCCTGAAATGCGCATTGATGGCCGCGCTCGCCGGCGGCATGTCCTCCTTCCTCTACAGCCTCTCCGGCTCGATGCTCAGCTTCCTGGCGATGTGGCTGCTGCTGAAATGGGTCAAAGCCCCCGTTGCTGTCAGCGCGGCCGGCGCAACCCTCCATGTCGTGGGGCAGTACCTCGCGGCCGCCGCCGTGATCCACAACGCCTCCTTGCTCGCGATGCTGCCGGTCCCCGCCCTGCTCGGTGCCGCCAGCGGCGTGCTCACGGGCGTCCTCGTGAAATGCGCGCTCCCGAAGATCCGCGCGCTTCGCATCCAATCAAACAGAAGGCCGCCTCAATAAATGTCCGATTGCGGGATTGACGCTGTTGTGATGTTAGCATATGCTAACTTCGACAGACAATCTATTGCAGTTCGGTTATTTCATCTCTTACAAAGAAAGGAGAGCATGATGAGACTACCAAAAAGGTTTTTGACGCTATTTGCGTCCGCACTGATGGCCATGGCGCCGTTCGCGCCGGCCTATGCGTCCGTCGCGCCGCAGGGGATCGGCGTGACCGCCGACGAAAGCACCGTCACCATCCCCGGCACATCCTACAGCGTCAACTATGTCATCGTAAACCCTGATGGGTTGACAGGGGATGTCAGCTACACAGTGGACGGGGAGCCGGCCGAAGCGACGCCCGTGCTGAAAGACGGGTCGCTCGTGAAGATCGAAATCCCGGGGAAGACGGAGGCGGCGCTCGAGATCAAATCCGCGGACGGAGCAGCGGTTGCAACAACGCTCCATTTTGCGGAACCCGGCCGCGCCGCGCCTGATACCGTCTATGCCGCTGTACCGATGAAGTTCAGCGAATTCTATTATAGCATCCAGCCGACGGGGGTGCTCTCGACGGACACGGCATTTGCGCCGGGCGGCACGGTCGCCGCGCCCGCGCTCTTCGTGACGCAGGGCACGCGCAGCGGCAATGTCGTTGGCGGCGTCGACACGCCCACGTACGAGGAGGGGGACGCGCTAGAAAAAGTCGACGCGGTCTCGACGGCCACCTACGGCGACACGGTGCACTTTGCGATGGACGGCAACCTCACGCTCACCGGCGAGCGCCAGTCGAACACCGACCCGACCTCCGCGATCACCGGCATCAAGGAAGCCGGCGTGAAGGCGGACTTCGACCTGCTCGCAAACGCCTCGCTGCTCGAGCAGGCCGGCAAGGCGACGGATCAGTCGTCGAACGTGCTCGCAAAACTCACGCAGGAAGGCGCCCGCACAGTGAACATCGCCGCCGCCGGCAAAATCCTCGCGGCGGACGGGACGGAGGCGGAATCGCTCGGCCTCTACGCCGCGCTGCCGCTGCTGACGGACGGGAACTACGGCGCGCGGGAAATCGTAAACGCCTCCGCGGGCCGCAGCCTCCCCGGGCTCGGCAACGGCGGCTCGGCCGAGGGCGTCTCCTACGGCGGCAACTGGGGCGACATCGTCACGGGCTTCTCCTTCGGGGACGCGGCCGCGCTCGGCGAGGAATTCTCCGGCGCAAACTACTGGGACAATTTTGCGAATAATATTTACGGCGGGCTGATCGCAGATTCGGACGGGCACACGGAACCGCTGCTCCCGCACCTAAACCTCTTCACGCACCGCATGCACGAGGACTTCGACGTGGCCATATCGCCCTCGCGCTTTGAGCGGTTCAAGAGCCTCAACCCGGCGGACACCTGGACGGTCGTCGTCTACGTGCAGGGTTTTGAGGATGTGACGTTTTCGTTCGACGTGAAGGAGTACATCAACAGCGCGGCCGCCATCGACGGAGCCACGACGATCCCGGTCACCAGCACGTCTGCCGCGACGCCCGCCACCGTCAACCTGAAAGGGCTGACAGACGCGGACGCTTACGCCTCGGGCGCGAAGCTGCTCAAAGGCGGCGAGGAAGTCGCCGCTTCCGCCTATTCCCTCAAGGCCGGCGCGGGCGGGACCGCTGCCCTCAGCCTGAAGAAGGCGTTGTTCGCGGACGGGTCCTGGCCGGGCAGCTACAGCATCGCGTATGAAACGGACAGTGTGATCTCCAAGACGCTCACTTTCACGCTGAAGAGCACGGAGCGCGTGAAGCTGCTAAAGGAGCAGGGCGCACCGGGCTCCGCCTACGCGGAAGGCTATACGCAGGACGCCCCGCTGACGGTGGAAAAAGGCACAAAGATCTACTTCGGCAACGACACCTTCGCGACGGGCATCGTCACATCCGGCCGGAGCGGGTACAGCACCATCGCCGAAGACGGCGGCGCGGCGGTGGCGGCCGGCGCGGCCCTGGCCAAAGGGGACGACGGCACATACGCCATCAACCTCGCCGCGGACGTGTTCAAGGCCGGGGGCAGCTATGTGCTGACGCTCGTGTCGGCGGGTTTCGACAACCAGGTGTACTATTTGGACGTGATCGCGGCGACGGCGAAGCCGGCGCTCTCCCTCACGGGTCCCGCAGAAAGTGCGGCGGGGGCGACGATCGACTATACCGTCAAAGCGGCGGATCTGGGCGACATACGGACACTCATCCCCGACATCGAATACTCGGGCAATCTGGAATTTACAGGTGCCGAAGTGGCCGGGACGGCCTTCGACTACGTGACCGTCCTGAAGAACGCGGACGGCACGCCGAAGAAGATCGTGCTCGGCGCGTCCAAGCCCACGGGCATCGAAGCGGCGCAGGATGTGCTGACGCTCCATTTCAAGGCGCAAACGGCCGGCGAAGCGCGGGTGACGCTGAAGTCCGCCACCGGCGCGACGCCGGAGCAGGACGTGGATGTCCTCGTGCCGGAAGGGGACGCGGCGACCGTAGCCACGGACATCCGCTTTGACGCATGGGACTTCAACCGGGACGGGAAGGTAAGCCTCGCGGACCTGGCCTTCGCGCAGCAGTACTACCGCGCGAGCGAGGAAGCGGGCGGCGATGCGTGGGGCACGGTGGCCGAACGCGGCATCGACGTCAACGAGGACGGGGTGATCGACCTTGCGGACTTCATCCTGATCATCAACCACCTGTATGGTTAAGCAAGGAGGGCAGAATCCTATGAAAGCCTATCGAACAAGATTCTTCGGCATCCTGGCTTCGGTGCTCCTGTTTGCCGGGGCGTTTGCGGTAGGGCCTGCATATGCCGTGGAGGCGCCTTCGGGCGCCTCCACGGTCAGCATCCCCGTCACCGTGCCCGCTGCCGGCGCCATCGCGGGCGCCGAGATTGAATACAGCGCGTCGCCCGGCCTCGCCTACGTCCGCTTCGAGCCGGCGGAAAACCTCGAGAACAAGACCGAAACGGCGATCGGGGACAAACGCTACGTCGGCTGCTTTTCGACGGACAACCGCTATGTGCCCGAAAACGGCGCTGTCCATTTCGGCAACCTCGTTTTTACATACAGCGGGGATGCGCCCGAGAGCATCCTGTTCAGCGAGGTGCGCGTGCACACCGTTTCCGGGGAGGGCGACTCGCTGCGCGTCGACACGGTGAAAAGCAACCCCGACACGCTCGTGAAAATCACGCGCAAGGCCGCCGGCGGCGAGGCGGCATCCTCCGGCGGCGGCGCTTCCTCTTCCGGCAGCGGCGGCACGTCGGCATCCGCGACCGCGTCGAAAGCCGTCGTCAACCTCGCGGGTGGCAACGCGGCGAAGCAGACCGTTATTGAATTGGATGTGGCGGATGTCGCTGCGCCGGAAACCGGGGCAGGCACGGAAGCAGCGGCGGAGCCGGAGGGCATCGCCATCGGCGACGGCAAAACGCCGCTCGTAGGAAGCCCCGCAGCGGGCGCGGCGGAGGCCGGGGCGGAAGGCTCGGCATCGCCCCCGGGCTGGCTCTTCCCGCTCATAGCGGCGGCGGCCGCCGCAGCGGCGGCACTCGTCTTCCTGTATCTCCGCCGCAGGAGGCAGGGGGCGTAAGAAAAAATAAATTTGTTAGCATAGGTTGACAAGAAAGAAAGGAGAAGGTAACATGGTTGTTAGTCAATGCTAACAACCATGTTACGAAGGAGAGATTTATGGACAGCCGAAGCAATTCGGCCCGGCAACTTTTTGCTTTTGCGGGCGAGCTAAAACCTATGATTGTTCTATCCTGCGTCTTATCGGCAGGGAGCGCGGTATTGTCCCTGATGCCGTTCGTGTGCGTCGGAAAACTCATTGGCCTGATGATTGAGCGCTACCCGGAACCGGCAGGGGATGCCGTAGGCCGCTACGGCATTTTTGCCATGGCCTATGCCATCGCCGCGATCGTCTTGTATTTTCTCGCGCTGCTGTGCTCCCACACGGCAGCATTTCGCGTTTCGAGGAATATGCGGGAAAAGGCGCTGGCGCATTTGCTGACGCTGCCGGTAGGGTATTTTGTCAGGGCACAGAGCGGGAAGCTAAGGAAAATCATCATGGACAATTCAACGCAGACGGAAACATTCCTTGCGCATAACCTCCCTGATCTTTGCGGCGCGCTGTCCACGCCCGTCGTTTTCCTTGTCCTGATCATCGCCAACGATTGGCGGCTGGGGCTTGCATGCGTTGCGCTCATGTTCGGCGCGCTGGCCTGCATGTTTGCCATGATGGGGCCATCCAAGATCCGGCTGCTCGACGAATACCAGGGTGCATTGGAGTCGATGAACGCGCAGGCTGTCGAATACGTACGGGGCATCGCGGTGGTGAAGATATTCCAGCAAACGATCTACTCGTTCAACCGCTTTCTTGAATCCATTATGAAGTACAAAAAATTCGTAATGGATTACGCCTTGTCATGCCGGATCCCCTTGACGGCATTCAATGTTTGCGTGAACGGGCTGTTTGCCGTGCTGATACCGCTGTCATTCCTGATCATCAGGCATGAAGCCGACTACGGGGGATTTCTGGCCGACTTCATCTTCTTTGTGCTGTTGACGCCGGTCTGCGCGGTGATGATGTCGAAGATCGTTTTTTCGTCAGAGTCGATCCTGATCGTCCGGGACAGCCTGAACCGGATCGGGGGGATTCTGTCCGAAAGAAGCGCGCCGGAACCGGAAGCGGTGCCCAGGGGCGCGGCGGAAAACGCAAGGCATCCGGGCAAGGATTTGGGCGTGGAGTTCCGCAACGTAGGCTTTTGCTACCCCGGGACGGAAGGCCTGGGCGTCCGCGGCATATCGTTTTCGATCCGGCCGAGGCAAGTCGTAGCCTTGGTGGGGCCATCCGGAAGCGGCAAATCGACCATTGCGAACCTTCTGCTACGATTTTGGGATGCCGACACGGGCGAAATCACGGTCGGGGGGAAGCCGATATGCAAAATGGCGACGAGCGAATTGATGGCGCAAATGTCCTTTGTGTTTCAGGACACGCACCTGTTCCGTGGCACGCTCCGGGAAAATCTGCTGGTCGCAAACCCGTCGGCGGCGGACGGGCAGATATACCAGGCGCTGGAGCAAGCCCAGTGCGGTGACATCATGGACAAGCTGCCGTCGGGCCTGGAAACGCGGATCGGCCCCGACGGCGTGTATCTGTCGGGCGGCGAGATGCAGCGGATCTCATTTGCGCGCTGCATTTTGAAAAATGCCCCCATCGTCATACTGGACGAGGCGACGGCGTACTCCGACCCGGAAAACGAGCACAAGATGCAGCGGTCCATCCAGCGTCTCACGCAGGACAAGACCGTGCTGGTGATCGCGCACCGTTTGACCACAATCCTCGACGCGGATGAAATACTTGTTTTGGAGAAGGGTGAGGTCGTCGAGCGGGGCGCGCACCAAGAGCTCCTTTCCTTGAACGGAGTCTACGCCGGGATGTGGGAAAGCTATCTGCAAACGGCGGAATGGAAAATCGGGAGGGGCGGCAAATGCTAAAGGAACGTTTTGCCCTCAGCGACGAAGGCGCAAAAGACCTGAAAAAGGGCATTGCGTCCAGCGTCTTCTCCAATATCGCGCTGATGGCTCCGATATTTTTGCTGGTATGGTTTCTGAAGGAAACGATCGCGCGCTTTGAAACGGCGGGGGGCGAAGGGCAGGGTTTCTGGGTTTGGGCCGGGTTGTCCATTTTGTGCGTGGCGCTCATCTTCCTCACCCAGTATCTGCAGTACGGCTGTGTCTATATCGCAACATACAAAGAGAGCGCCATGAAGCGGATATCCCTTGCGGAAAAGCTGCGCGTCCTGCCGCTGTCATTTTTCAGCCGGAGGGACGTCACGGATTTGACGACCGCAATCATGGCCGACTGCACAGAGCAGGAGCACGCGTTTTCGCATGCCATACCGCAACTGTTCGGCGCCGCCGTATCCACCCTGATCATGGCGGCAGGCGTCATCGCTTTCGATTGGCGGATGGCAGGCGCGCTTTTGTGGGTCCTCCCCGTTTCTGCGGTCCTGATCGTTGCGTCAGCCGCGAAACAAAAACAAAGCACAGCCATTTCTTCGCAAAATGAACGCTGCTGCGCCGAGGCTATTCAGGAAATGCTCGAGAACATCCCGGAGATCAAAGCGTTCAATTGCGGCGAGAATGTCTTCGGGAAACTGCGCGGCCATCTGGCAGCCTCGGAAAAGGCCAGGCGGAAAAGCGAGCTGGTGTCCGGCATGTTTGTCACGGCGGCGCAGTCCATCCTGCGGCTCGGGTTTGCGACCGTGATCCTGTACGGCGGCGCCCTCGCCGCTTCTGGGGAGATCAGCTTTTTCAAATACCTGGTTTTCCTTGTCATCGCGTCGAGGATCTATGACCCGATCGGCATGGCCTTCATATACCTGTCCGTGATCTTCTGGACTTCGGTGCGGACGGAGCGCATACGCTCCATCATGGACCAGCCCGAGCAGCAAGGGGACGAGGAGGTGAGCATCGAACGCTTCGACGTGAAGTTCGAAGATGTGTCCTTCCGCTATCTGGCAGAGAACGAGGCCGTCCTGGAAAAGGTGGGCTTTTCCGCCGAGCAGGGGAAGGTCACTGCCCTCATCGGCCCTTCCGGCAGCGGGAAGAGCACGGTGGGGAAACTGCTCGCCCGCTTCTGGGACCCGGACAGCGGGTCGATCACGATCGGGGGGGTGGATATTCAGGCCGTGATACCGGAGAAGCTGCTGCGGTATATCTCGGTGGTCTTCCAGGACGTCGTGCTCTTCAACGACACGGTTCTCGAGAACATCCGCATCGGGCGAAAGGAGGCGACCGATGAAGAGGTGCTGCGCGCTGCGGCAGTGGCGCAGTGCGACGAGTTCGTCGCCCGGCTAGAAAACGGTTATCAAACGATGATCGGGGAAAACGGCAAACGCCTGTCGGGCGGCGAGCGGCAGCGCATCTCGATCGCCCGGGCTCTGCTGAAAGATGCGCCGATCGTATTGCTGGACGAAGCGACATCGTCGCTCGATGTGGAGAACGAGACGCGCATCCAGTCGGCGCTGTCCGCGCTGATCCGGGACAAGACGGTGATCGTCATCGCCCATAGGATGCGGACGATATCAAGCGCGGACAAGATCGTCGTGCTTGAAAACGGCCGCGTCGCCGAGCAGGGCGCACCGGATGCGCTTGCCGCGGGGAACGGCGTGTACGCGCACATGCTCGCGCTCCAAAACCAGGCCAGCATGTGGAAATTGGGAAAACAATGGAGGGAGGCACGATGATAGAACAGAGACGGGCGGAATCGCTTTGGGAAAATTTCAATAACAATTTCCGGGACATCCCGGAAATGACTGTGACGGAGATGGTCGCTGATGCCATGAAGCGCTTCGCGGGGCAGACGGCGGTATGCGACGCAAGCGACACGCTCACGTTCGAGGAGCTTGACAGGATCTCCGGCGAAGTCGCGAACCGGATAAGGGAGCAGGGCGTCCCGGCGGGCGGCCATGTGGCGGTAGAGGCGGAGAAGACGGTATGGACCGTTGCAAATATCATAGGCGTATTCAAGGCGGGGTGCGTATATGTGCCCATCAACCCGGATCTGCCGCAGGCAAGGAAAGAGTACCTGCTCACCACCAGCGCGTGCGCGGCGCTGCTGCGCCCCGAACGCATCCAGGCCGCCCGGTGCAGGGAATACTTGCAGGATGGCGCATGCCCGGACCCGGCGTCCCTTGCGTATATCATTTTCACATCCGGCAGCACCGGGCTCCCGAAGGGCGTGATGATCTCGCACAAAAGCGCAAGCAACACGGTGCAGAGCGTATGCGACGAGTTCGGCGTCGGCAGCCGGTCCAGGATTCTCTGCGTGTCCTCCTTCGGGTTCGACCTGTCCGTGTTCGACATCCTGGCAATGCTGGCGAAAGGGGCCTGCCTTGTGCTGTCCAAAGACGCGCGCGATGTCCGGCAGATACGGGGGCAGCTGATGGGCCAGGGGATCACCCTGTGGAACTCCGTCCCGTCCATCCTCCACATGGTGCTGGCGGGGTGCCCCGACGATTGGGTGTGCCCATCCATGAAAACCGTGCTGCTGAGCGGGGACTGGATCCCAAAAGAGCTGATACCAAGGGTTCAAAAGCGGTTCCCGAACGCCGAGATCGTGAGCCTCGGCGGCGCGACCGAGGCCTCCATCTGGTCGATTTTCTACCGGGTCGGCGCAGTGGACCCGTCGTGGAAGAGCATCCCGTACGGGGTTCCGCTCCCAAACCAGTCCATCTACGTGCTGAGGGCGGACCAAAGCCTGGCGGACCCGGACGAAGAAGGCGAGATATACATCGGCGGGGTCGGCGTCGGCATGGGGTATATCAACAACAAGGAAAAAACGGACGAGGCCTTCGTCTGCCGCGGGACGCTGGGGAGGTTGTACCGGACCGGGGACAACGGGGTGTACCGCGAAGCCGGGTACGTGGAATTCCTCGGGCGAGCGGACGACCAGGTGAAACTGAACGGTTACCGGATTGAGCTGGGCGAGATCGAGGAGCAGGCAAAGAGCCACCCCGCGATACGCGACGCGGCGGCCGTCCTGATCGACAGGAAAGGCGGGAAGCAGATCGGGCTTTGTTATTGCATGCGTGAAGATGTGCGGGTCTCGCAGGAAGAGCTGCGCGGCCATTTGCGCGCGCAATTGCCGGCCTATATGGCCCCGTCCGTGTTTTTGGAACGAACGGAGCTGATCCTGAACGAGAACCACAAGGTCGACCGCAAAGCTATGTCGCGCCTGTTCGCCGAAATGGCCGCGGAGCGAAAAGGGGAGGAGTGCCGGACGGAAACCGAACGCGAAATCGCCGCAATCTGGCAGGAGGTGCTGGGCGTTCGGGAGATATACCGGGACTCCGATTTTTTCGAGCTCGGCGGCAACAGCCTCGCGGCCATGCGCATCCTGGAGCAAATGCGGAAGCAGGGGCTCGTGCCTGAAGAGCTGACCATCCAGTCCATTATCGCGCAAGCGACGGTGCGCGAGGTCGCCGAGGAGGCGGAGCGCGTGCAACAGCAAATCGAAGAGAGCCGCGCCTATTATGAAGAAGGCACGATCTGACGCAAAACAGGCAGAAGGGAAGAGCAGATGAATATTTCCGAATTGATAGAAGAATACGAGGTTCTGGGCGTCAAGATGTGGGTGGAGGACGGAGCCCTGAAATTCAAAAGCCCCGTGGGCGTCATGACAGACATCAGGAAGGAGACGCTCAAAAAGCACAAAGAGTCGCTGGTCTCCTATCTCAACCACGCGGACGCGCCGGTCCTCATCCACGACGAGGTAAACAGGCACGCGGCCTTTCCTTTGACGGGCATACAGGAAGCGTACCTCTTCGGGCGCAATCAGAATTTTGATTCCAGCGGGGTCGGCTGCCACGCCTATTGCGAAATCGCGCTGAAAAACGCCGACCGCGGCCGGCTGGAGGCCGCCTGGCACAAGACGATACTGAGGCACGACATGCTGCACGCCATCGTGTACCCGGACGGCAGCCAGAAGGTGCTGCGCGAGTTCCGGCTGCCCGGGATTCCGGAATACGAAGCCGCGTCCGCCGGGGATTTTGAAAGGCGCGTGGCCGAAGTGCGCACAAGGCTGTCGCACAAACAGTACCAGACGGATGCATACCCGCTGTACGATTTTGAAATAACAAAATACGGCGACGAGAGCACGCTCCATGTATCGTTCGACATGCTGATCGCGGATTTCGTCAGCATCCGCGTCGTCCTGAAAGATATGATGGCCTACTACGCGGACGCCCATGCCGAGCTGCCGGAATTGGACATCACGTTCCGGGACTTCCTGCTTTTCCGCGAGCGTCAGGCCGGCGGCCTCAAGGCGAAAGAGCGCCTCCGGCAGGACCGGGAATACTGGCTTGGCCGGGTCGGGGATTTGCCGCAGGGGCCGGAATTGCCTGTGGTAGGGAAAATCTCAAATGACAACGTGCGGTTCGAACAGCGGGCATGGGTCGCGTCTGCGGAGGAATGGGAAAGCATCGGCGCCCTGGCGCAGAGGATGCGTGTGACGCCGTCGGTGCTGGTGCTGGCCGCCTACGCGGAAATGCTCGGCAAATGGTCGAAAAACAAAAACTTCTGCGTCAACCTGACGCTCCTGAACCGCCCTGACGTGCACCCCCAGATCGGCGGGATCGTCGGGGATTTCACGGACGTCGACGTGCTCGAGATCGCCCCCAAAGCCGGCAGCTCCTTCTTGGAACGCGTGAAAGCGATCCAAAACCGTCTGTGGTCCGACCTTGGCCACAATGCGTTTTCCGGCATCCAGGTGCTCCGCGAGCTTGCGAAAACCCACGGCCGGAATGTGATCATCCCGATTGTCTATACGAGCACGGCCGGGATGTCAATGGAGGACGGTGCGGGCTGCGCCCCGTACGAAATACGGTACAGCATCAGCCAGACGCCCCAGGTGTGGATCGATTGCCAGGTCTCCGACTGGCATGGCGGGGTGCGCGTCAATTGGGATGTGCGGGAAGGTGTGTTCCGCGAGGGGGTTTTGGATGATATGTTCGAAGCCTTTACCGGCTTGCTGGCGGATCTGGCAAAGCCGGATTTCGATCCCTCCCTGCAATCCCCGATCAGGCTTTCCCCCAAATACCGGGAGGTGGTGGACGCCGTCAACGCGACCGGGGCCCCCTTCGTGAAAGGGACCCTGATGGACGGCTTCCTGGCGCAAGCGAAGGATCACCCGGGGCGCACCGCGCTGATTTGCGAGGAGGGCGCGTATTCATACGGGGAGCTGGCGGAATGCGCCGCGAGGGTGCAGGAGGAGCTGCTTTCGCTCGGCGCCGCTGAGAAGGACCGGGTATGCATCGCCCTCGACAAGGGCGTCTGGCAAATCGCCGCGATCCTGGGCGTCTTGTCCATCGGCGCCGCCTATGTGCCGGTCAACGTCAGCCAACCGCTTGCCCGGCAGCGGGCGATCCTGAAAGACGCGGCGTGCTCGCTGTGCGTCACGGATGTCGAAGGGCTTCTGGGCGACGGCCCCGATTCCGGCCTGTCCCACATCACGCCGGTCAACCCGGGGCGTTTGGCCAAAGAGCGGAGCGGGGGGCTGCAGGCCGTTTCCTACGCTTCCGAAAACACGGCGTACATCATCTATACCTCGGGGAGCACCGGCCAGCCGAAGGGCGTGGTGATCCGGCACGAGGCGGCGCTCAACACGATCCTCGACATCAACGAGCGGTTCGGCGTCACGCAAGAGGACCGCATCATCGGGCTTTCGGAGATCGCGTTCGACCTTTCCGTGTACGATATATTCGGCGCATTTCAAGCGGGCGCGGCGCTGGTCCTGCCCGACGCGGGCCGGAAAACGGATCCGGGCCACTGGGACGACCTGATCGCTCGGCACCGGGTTTCGATCTGGAACACCGTCCCCGCGTTGATGCAGATGTATGCGGGCTTTGCGGCAAATCGCGCCCGCCCGGAAACAGGGTCGCTGCGCCTGGTCCTCCTGTCCGGCGACTGGATCCCCGTTTCCCTGCCCGGCGAAGTCAGGGAGCTTTGCCCCGGCGCCCAGGTGATCAGCCTCGGCGGCGCGACGGAGGCGTCCATATGGTCAATTTTCTTCGACACCGAAAACTACAAAGGCGAAGAGAGCATCCCCTACGGGACGCCGCTGCGGAACCAGCGGTTCCACGTGCTAGACGCTGGCCTGGAGCCTTGCCCCTTTGAGGTCGCGGGGTCTTTGTACATCGCCGGTTCCGGTTTGGCGGAGGGCTATTTCAATGATGAGGAGGCGACAAAGCACGCGTTTCTCCATCACCCGCAGACCCGGGAACGCATCTATCACACGGGGGATCTCGGGCGGTACCGCGCGGACGGCGCCATCCTATTTCTGGGCAGGGATGATTCCCAGATAAAAATCCACGGTTACCGCGTCGAAATCGGCGAAATCGAGAACGTCCTCAAGGCGCACCCGAAATTGCGGAACGCGGCGGTCATAGCCGAGCGCGACGCGCAGGGCGAATACAGGATCGGCGCGTTTGTGCTGCCCGCCGAGTCGGACGAGGAGCGCGATGGGCGGCTGGCCTTCTCCGAGGAGCTGAGGGAGTATTGCGGCAGCGTGAAAACCGCCGCATTCCAGGAATTGCCCGGCGGCGTCCTCGACAGGTGGATCGCCCTTTCGGAGCGGATAGCCCTTTTCAATATGATCGGCGCGTTGCGCAGCGCAGGGCTGTTCCGGAACGCCGGCGACGTACATACAGAATCCGAAATAATAAAAATGCTGCATGCCGATGGCAAATACACAGCCTTGCTGTCACGTTGGCTGCGCGCCCTGGGGAAGGAAGGCCTGCTGGGATGCGACTCCGCGGGCGGGTACCGTCTGGCGGTGGTGTACGACGAGGATCGGCTGCGGGCGGAGAAGGCCGAATTTGCCGAAATCGAAAAAGAGCTGCAAAACAGCCCGGTGCTGTCGGGCATTCTGTGCCGGGAGCCGGAAGCGCTCGTCCGCTTGATCTCCGGCCAGGAGCGGCCGCTCGACTACCTTTTCCCGGAAGGGGGCTCCGGCGTCGCCCTTGCCGCTTACCAGGACAACCGGGTTGCCCGCTGCTTCAACGGCATCGTGCATCAGGTTATGATGAAAATTGCCGGCCACCTAAACCAGGCCAGGGCCGGGCAGCCGGTCCGCATCCTCGAGGTCGGCGCAGGCGTGGGTGGCACCAGCAACGAGCTCATCCCGCATCTGGACGGGCTCAATGTGCGGTACCGGTTTACCGATGTCTCGAATTATTTTCTCAATGAAGCCAAAAAGCGCTTTCAGGCGTACCCGTGGGTGGAGTACGGGATCTACGACGTCAATGAGGATTATTCCGGGCAAGGCCTGAAAGCGTCGGAGGCGGACATCATTCTGTGCGCCAATGTGCTGCACAATGCAAAGGACGGGAAAAAGCACATCGCGAAAATGGCCGAGATGCTCTCGCCGGGCGGCTTCCTCGTCGTCATTGACGCCATCAGCGAAACCTATTCCCTGATGACCTCGATGGGGTTTGTATACGATTCCGATGAAATCATAGACGACCGGCGCCTCGCAGGCAGCATCTTCTTCGACCACGCGCACTGGATGGATTTGATCCGCGCGGCGGGGCTTGCCCTGGTGTGCGACGCCCCCGGGCCGGGCGAGCAATTCTATGAGACAGGGCAGCATTTGTTCATCTGCCGGGCGGACTCGCCGCAGCTGTGCATCTCCGGGGAGGAAATCGAGGAGTACCTGCGGGGGAAACTCCCGCACTATATGATCCCGCACTACATCGAAGCCCTGCCGACGCTGCCGTTGACGGAGAACGGGAAAGTGAACCGGGAGGCGCTGCGCCGCCGCATCGAAAACCGCCAAGCCCCGGAATCAACCGATTTCGAGCCGCCCGTTGGCGACGTTGAAGCACAGATCGCCGGGATATGGAGCGAAGTGCTCGGCAAAGGCCCAATCGGCCGCCGGCAAAATTTCTATGAGATCGGCGGGGATTCCTTGACCATCGCGCAGGTCGTGTCGAAGATGAAGGAGACGGTCGCGCCTGCCGAAGCGCTGGACTGGAACACCCTGCTTCAGCTGATGATCGAGGGGCAGACCGTCGAAGGGGTCGCAAAGGGCCTGCTGGCGGGGGCTTCCGGGGAAACCGCGGCCGCCAAGCCGGATTGCTACTCCATCCTCAAAGCGGAAACAGATACGCTTCTGAAGGAGATCGTCCTGTTTGCCGACGGCACTGGCACGCTGTCCATTTACCGCGCGCTCCTCGAAATGTTATCGAGCAAAGCGAATGAAAGCACCCGCATTTCGGGTTTCGCGGTCGAGGATGCGGAAGCCTTCCTTGGGATGCCGGAGACGGAGTCCATCGTGGGCCTTGGCCGGAAGTACGCGGAAAGGCTGCGGTCGGGCCCGGGGCGCCGGATCTGCCTTGTGGGGCACTGCATGGGCGCGCTCATTGCGCTCGAAACCTGCCGGGAGCTCCAGAGGGCCGGGGTCGCCAGCGAACTGTTCATGATCGACCCCAGAAAAGGGGACAGCTACCGGGAGAACGTGCTGCTGCAAGAGCGCGGCTTCGCGCAGCTGCTGGGCGCGGACCTCGCCCGCTGCGGGCATGCGGCGCCGGACGAGGCGCTAGGGGCCGCACTGCAGGCGCATTTCGAGCAGGCCGGCGTGCTGGCAAGCGAAGAGGATCTTTGCGCCATGGCGGGGCGCCACAAAAACGTCGGCGACTGCTATGCAGCGCTCTCCCGGATCCCGCAATGGGAGCGTTTTGAAAACATGTACAAAACCCTGCATCACGTCGATGCGGAAACAATCACAGACTTCGAGATCCATCGCCTGATTCAATACTACAAAGTCTTTGTGCACAGCTACAAAAGCGTGGTTGCGTACCGGCCGGAGCCGTTCGCGATGCCGGCCCACATGCTGTCCTGTACGGATCGCTCCCGCGCTTTCTTGACTTTCATGGAGTCGGAAGTGGACTTTGCCCAAGCCGCCGGGGCGCCGGGCGGGCGTTTTGAGGAATGCACGATCACAGGGGACCACCTCTCCTGCATGCGCCTGCCGGAGGTGGGGCAGATCGCGGCATACCTTGAGGAGCGGGGCGTATTCGCATGATGGAAATCGGCGTGCTGGGATGCGGGGGTGTGATCGGGCGTGGCGTCGTGGCGTCGCTTGCGCGGGAAGGGCGGCGCATCCGCGGGGGCCAGCGCTCGGCCTGCGGGCTATGCCCCCCGGGTTTTGAATGGAAAGAAACGGATGCCGCAAACCCAAACAGCCTTGCGGAATTCTGCGAGGGCTGCCACGTGGTCGTCAATTGCCTGGGCCCGTCCTACCGGTACAGCGAGATGGTGGCGCATGCCGCCGCCGCCGCCGGCGCTGTTTGCGTCGATACGTTTGGCGTCATGCTGGGCGGAGAGGGGCGCCGGGCCATGCCCGGCGGGGCGCCGGTGGTGATCGGCGCCGGGAATGTGCCGGGCTTGACCGGGATCTTGGCGGCGCATCTGGCGCGCTATGGCTTTGAGAAGGTGGACAGCCTGCGTGTCTATTGCGGCGGCATCGACAGCTGCGGTTTTGGCGCGGCGGTGGACATCCTCCTCAGCTCGCTGAATGGGTATGGGCTATCAGGGCAATGCTTGATTGACAGGGCACCGGTTCCGGAAGCGCCTGCCCGAATGGGGAAAACCATCATCCCGGGCTTCCCGGAAGAAGTGTATGTGAACCCCTATGTCACCTGGGAGCTCGCGGATGTGGCCGACCGGTTTGCGGTTCATGAAGTGCACGGCTACAACGTGGTAAGCGACGAGTCTTTGCGCGATTCCATCCTGCGCCAGCTTGGGGCGCTGGCGTCGCGGAAGGACGAGCAGACGCTGGCGCAGTGCGCGCACGGCCTGATGCGGGACTGCGAAAAGGCAATGTTCGGGAAGCACCCCTGGTATGCCGTCGTGGCGGAAGCGGCAGGCACCGCTGCGGGAAGGCCGTGCGCAGAGCGCATCGTGGTCTCGACGGGGGAGAGCAACAGGCTGACGTCGCGGATAGCGGCTTTGGCCGCCGAAAAGGCCCTGGTTTCGGACATGGCGCCGGGCGTCCAGTGGGCATGGGAGTTCCTCGACAGCAGAGAAGTCATCAAAGCGCTGAAGCATGAAAACGATCTGGCAAGATACAGCCAGGTTTCCTTGGAGGCGGGCGAAATCACGAATCCGGGCATATCGGAAGAGGGAGAACTGTGATATGAAAAACGAATTTGGGTCAATCAGGGAAATGCTTTTGCACAGGGCAGAGGCCAACCCGGACGGATGCGCCTATATCCATTTGGACCGCGAGATGCGGGAAGAACGCATCCATTACCGGGCATTGTACCGGCGCGGGGAGGTGCTTGCCGGCGCTTTGCGTCAAAAGGGGATTCAGGAGGGGGAAAGATGTCTGCTGCTGTTTCCGCAGGGGATAGAATTCATCGTCGCCTTTGCGGCGTGCAACCTGGCCGGCTTGATCCCCGTCCCGCTCGACATGCCGCATCCCGGAAGCGACCCGGGCAAATGGGAGAGGATCGCGGGTGAAACCGGCGCGCGCGCCATTCTGACCGCAGGGAAGACAGCAGGCTTCCTAAAGGAGGCTTTCAAGGATTTACCGGCGCTGTCTGCCACAGAGGTGCTGAGCGAAACCGGGCTTCCGGATGGGGAGGCGGTTTCCGTGGGCACGCACGAAAACAAAATCGCCTTCCTCCAATACACGTCCGGTTCGACCGGCAACCCCGAGGGCGTCATCGTGACACAGGAATCCGTCACGGAAAACATCCGGCGGATCCGGGACATCCTCGGCATTGACGACCGGAGCCGGTATGTCATGTGGCTCCCCTATTACCACGATTTTGGCCTGATCGTGATACTGCTCACCCTGTACGCCGGCGGGACGCTCGTAGTGCAGAACCCCGAGGACTTCGTCAAGAGCCCGATCCTCTGGGCGCAGGCGATCACAAAATACAGGAGCACGCATACCGCGGCGCCCAATTTCGCCTTGCAGCTGCTCGGCAAGGTGCTCGTGGAGCAGCGCGAGCAGTGCAAAGGCACGGTTTCCTTTGAGTCCTTGGAGGCAATTTTCCTCGGCGGGGAACCCAATGACGTCCGCACGGCGGCGGCGTTCTACGAGGCGGAGAAAATGTACGGCGCGAAGGCCTTCAATATATACCCGGGGTACGGGCTGGCGGAGGCGACCTTGCTGGTCAGCACCTACCCAAAAGGCTCCGGCCACGCGACCTGGGTGCGCGTGGACAAGCATGAGCTCCGGGAGAACCGGGTCAAAGTGTTGGAAAGCGGGCTGCTGAGCGAAGTGGACGCAGGCCGGTTCCGGGAAAGCCCTGACGGCAGCTGCTATGTCGGGAACGGGTATCAGATTCCGGGCCATCGCATCGAAATCCGCGACCCCGAAACATTTCAGCCGCTCGGGCCGGATTGCGTCGGCGAGATCTGCTTCTCGGGCGCCTCCCTGAGCGGCGGCTACTGGGGCAGGCCGGAGAAAACCGGGGAAGTGTTCTGTGTGCTGGATGACGGGGCGCGGGTGCTCAAGACGGGGGATATCGGCTTTCTAAACCAAAACGGGGAACTGTTCATCACAGGGCGGAAAAAGGAGATGCTGATCATACACGGGAGAAACTACTACCCGCACGATATCGAGAATGCCGTCACGCAGCTGGAAGGCGCGTTTTTCGCGGGCGGGATCGCCGTCGTCCCGAGGGGCGGCGCCGGGCAGCTGGCCGTGATACAGGAGATACGCGAGGGGTCGGGCGATGCGCGCATCAAGGAATGGAGCCGGCATATCCGGCGCGCGGCGGCGGAGGCCTGCGGCGTTTCGGTGGACCGCATCGTTTTTGTCCCGCAATACGCGATCCCGAGAACGCCCAATGGAAAAATACAAAGGCTTGCAGCCGCCGGGATCGACGCGGCAGATGGGTGGGTGGGCGCGCTGGGCATATCCGACCTGCAAGCGGGCATGGTTCCCCCCGATGCACTGCACACAGCGACGGAATACAGGGCCTGGCTGCGCGAGATGCTCAGCGACGTTCTGGGGGTCGACCAGCTTGACGCAGACAAGCCGTTCACGGAAATCGGCATGGATTCCGCAATCTATCTATCCGTGCTGGATCGGCTCACCCGCGCGACCGGGCTGCAGATCGGGACAGAGGCCATGTTCAACTACAATTCGGTGAACAAACTGGCGGACTATCTTTTCGCCGAGAAAAACAGGGCGGCAAGCGCACACGGGAAAGAATAGGGAAGGCACATGAAAAAGACGCAGGGAAAAAAGAAGAATGGAACCTGGGCGGCGGAACCGATCGCCGTCATCGGCATGGCTTGCCGCTTCCCGGGCGGCATCCACGACATGGATCGGTTTTGGGAGGTGATCTCAAATCAGGCGTGCGTCATCGGCAGCGGGACGGAAGCGCGCTTCCCGGAGCGCGGCCCGAAAAGCCGGTACGCGGAAAAAGCCGGGTACCTGGATGAGGACCCGGCGAAATTCGACCATCTGCTGTTCCGCATTTCGGCTGCCGAGGCCGAGCGGATGGACCCGCAGCAGAAGCTGGCATTGAAAGTGTGCTGGGAGGCGCTGGAGGATGCCGGGTATGCGCCGGACTCCCTCGAAGGCACGGACACCGGCGTCTATGCCGGGGTATCCGCGACGGACTACGCAAACAATCTGTTTGCGTCCCCCGGGGACGCGTACGGCCCCAAGGACGTCACCGGCACCGGCATCTCGTTTTTGAGCGGCCGCGTTTCTTATTATTTCGGTTTTCAGGGGCCGGCGCTGACCATCGACACGGCTTGCTCCTCCTCGCTCGTCAGCATCCACGAAGCCTGCCTCGGCCTGCGCGGAGGCGATTGCAGCATGGCTTTGGCGGGCGGCGTCAACGTCCTTTACAGCGACCGCTCGACCGAGCTGCTTTCGCGGATGAACATCCTATCCGCGACATGCGAGCTCCGCACTTGCGACGACAGGGCGAATGGGACGGTTCGCGGGGAGGGCTGCGGGATCGTCGTGCTGAAAAAGCTCTCGGACGCCGAGCGGGACGGGGATTCCATCTACGCCTGTATTTGCGGCAGCGCCATCAACCAGGACGGGAAGAGCTCCGGCCTCACTTCGCCCTACGGCCCGGCGCAGGAAAAACTGATCGCGCGGGCGTGGGCGTCCGCCGGCGCCGGCACCGAGGACATCCGGTACGTGGAGCTGCACGGGACGGGCACGGATATCGGGGACGCGATCGAAACCGCGTCGATCGGCAATGTCATCAAGGGCCGCGAGGCGCCGCTGTACATAGGGTCGGTGAAGGCAAACATCGGCCACCTCGAGGCGGGGAGCGGCGTGGCGGGCCTGATGAAAGCGGTTTTGGTTTTGAACCACAACCTGATCCCGGCCGCGTGCGGATTCGAGGAGCCATCGAGGAAGATTGCATGGGACGCGTACCGGTTTGAAATGCCCCGGGAGAATATAGCATGGGAAGAGAAGGCGGGGCAACGGCGCCTTGCGGCGGTAAGCTCGTTTGGGCTCAGCGGGACAAACGCGCATACAGTCTTGGAATCCTATCCGGCGGCCGCCGCGGCCCGGGGGCGCGCGCCGGATCGGCAGCGATACCGTTTCCGGTTCTCCGCGTCGGACGAAAGCGGTTTGCGGGCGCAGCTGGAGGCCTTCCGTGGCTTCCTGGCGGAAGAGGCCGCGCTTGATGCAAACCCGGGCCGCCTGGAAGGGATCTTCCGCGCGCACAACGCGACGAGGCCAAGCTTGCCATGGCGCTGCGTGGTGGAAGGCACGGACGCAAAAGAGGTCATAGAGGATATCGATCGCGCGGCCCTTGGAGGCGGGGGCGTGGCAGGCGCTGACCGCGAGCTTGTCTTCCTGTTCACCGGGCAGGGGGCCGAGCGGGCAGGCATGTTTTCCGGGCTTGCGAAAACGGACCCGTTTTTCCGCGAGCAGTATGAGGCCTGCTGCCGGTTGTATGCGGAAAGAACGGGGGAGGACTTGGACGGCATCATCCGAAACGCCCCGGAGAAACTGTCGGAGGCAAAATACGCGCAGCCGGCGATCTTTGCCGTCGAGTACGCGGCCGCCCGCATGTTCCTGGCATACGGCGTCAAGCCGTCTTTGATGATCGGGCACGGTGCAGGGGAATACGTGGCCGCCTGCGTGGGCGGCGTATTTTCCTTGCCTGACGCAATCAGCCTGATCGTTGCCCGCGCACAGGGCATGAATGCGGATAGCAAAGCATTCCGTGACGTGGCCGGGCGGGTGCAGTACCAGTTCCCCCGGGTGCCGATCATTTCAAATTTGACGGGGCGCTATGAAGACAAAGCCTTTTGCGGCGCGGACTACTGGGTGGACCACATCCACTCTGAGGTGAAATTCCATGAAAGCATCCAGAGCCTGTCCTATGCGAAGGACAACATCTACCTTGAAATCGGGGCGTCCCCCGTGCTGCTTGGGCTGATCAGGGGTATGGTCGGCGGCGAGATCACGGGCTTTTGCACCGGTGCGATGGACCGGGAACAAGCCGCCTCCGACCTTGACGCGGTGATGTTTTCCCTTTTCGGGTGCGGTGTGGACATCGACTGGCGGCTCTACCTCAAGGCGCAAGGCCGCGTCCGCGTCCCCTCGTACAGGTTCCGGGAAGAATGGCATCCGCAGCCGGTTCCCGCCAAACCGGAAACCCCGTGCCAGTCCACGGCCGAAACGGGGCAAAACGAAATCCTCGGCTTGGTAAGGGACGATGTGTTTGAAATAATGAATATGGGGAGCGATCAAATCGGCGACGACGACAATCTGCTGCTGCTCGGCCTGGACTCCATCATCCTGTACCAGCTTGTGGACCGCTGGGCCGACGCCTTTCATTTCCCGGTCGAATTGGCGGGGTTCTTGGAAAACTGCACGATCCATGCATGGGCGGATTTGATCGAATCGATGATTCAAGCAGAGGGGGGCGGCAGGGAGGAAAAAGGCGGGCCCTCCCCGGGGTTCCGCCCGCTGCCGGAGGGCCGATTCGAACCGTTCGGGCTTTCGGAGGTACAGCAGGCCTATTGCATTGGCAGGAGCGAGGGCGTCGAATGGGGCGGCAACAGCTGCTACGCATATTACGAGGCGGACATGCCGGACCTGGAGGAGCGGCGCTTTTTTGATGCCGTCTCCCGGCTCGTGGAGCGCCATGACATGCTTCGGGCAACCATTTCGATCGAAGGGCATCAAAAGGTGGAGGAGGAGATACGGATTCCCTATACCGTATACCGCATGGACGGGATCGGGGACATGGACGCGCATCTGGCAAAGACGCGCGACGCCATGTCCAGCCGCGTCATACCGCTGGGGGAGCCCCTGTTTGATTTGCGCCTGACGCAAATCAGCGAAACGGATTGGCGCATTCATTTTGGGATTGATTTCATGATTGCGGACGCGATGAGCCTGCAGATACTTTGGCGCGACCTGGAAAGGCTGTATGCGGGGGAAGACCCGGCCCCGCTGGAGATCTCCTTCCGCGACTACCTGCAATACCGGGAAGCCAAAAAGAACGCGCCGCATTACAGCCAATGCGAAGAATACTGGAGAAGCCGGGCCAAAGGCTTCCCCGGGCCGCCGAAGCTCCCTGTGAAAAACGTCGACGCAAGGGGCTTCCGGGGGAGGTTTCAAAGGAGGAAGCGCCTGATCCCAAAAGACGCGTGGAAACGCTTTGCGGATTGCGCTTCCGCGCGCGGCCTCACCCCGTCTTCGGCGCTCCTGGCGATCTACGCGGAAGTGCTTTCGGCCTGGGGCGCGGGGGAGCGGTTCGGCGTCATGCTGACCGTCTTCGAGCGCGACGCGGTGCATGGCCAGGTCAGGGACATCGTCGGCGATTTCACAAAACTGATGCTCGTGGAAATCGAAAGGAAAAACGAGCCGCTCGCCGGGAACGCAAAACGCCTGCAGGCGCAGATCCTCCAGGACATGGCGCACAGCGATTATTCGGCGGTGCGCTTCGTCAAGGATATCAACCAGCACTGCGCCGGCGAGCCACGCATCTACCCCGTCGTTTTCACGAGCGCGATCGGGCTTGAGGTCGACGCGGCGGCGATGAACCGGTTTTACGGCAATATCGGGTGGTCCGTGTCTTCGACGCCGCAGGTGTGGATGGATTACCAGATCTACCCGGAAGCGGGCGGCGTCGCGATCTCCTGGGACGTCCTCGAAGGGGTGTTTTGCGACCGGGTGGCCGACGACATGTTCGACGCAAACATGCAGATCATAGAGCGGCTTTGCGGCGATGCCGCGCGCTTCGACGACTGCGTCGGCGATCTGCGGCCGGAGAGGCAGAAACAGGAGCATGGGCGGGCAAACGCCACTGCCAGGGAGTTGCCGGAATTGCTGCTGCACGAGCTGGCCGCTGCCCATGCCGCGGATCCCGAAAACCGCGTCGCGGTCGTCTGCCGGGGCGAGGCGTATCGGTACGCGCAGCTGTGGGAGCGCTCCGGGCAGATTGCCGCATGCCTGCAATCCCAAGGCATCGCGGCCGGGGACAAGATCGTGGTCCAGATGGAGAAATCCTTCGACTTGATCGCGGTCATCTTCGGGATTTTGCGCGCGGGCGCCGTGTATGTCCCGCTGCTCTGCACATCGCCTTGGGAACGGACGCGCCTGATCGCGGAGCAATCCGGAAGCCGGATGCTCATCACGGACAGCTGCCTGGAGGGGGCGGGGGAGGTTGCGTTTGCCGTGCAAACCCCGCCGGATTTTGCGGTGGATACGCCGCCCTTCGCGGAGGCAAGGCCCTCCCCGGACAGCCTTGCCTACGTCATCTACACGTCGGGCTCGACAGGGGCGCCCAAGGGCGTCATGATCACGCACAAGGCGGCGATGAACACCATCCAGGATGTGTCCAGGCTGCTGAAGCTCTCCTGCCAGGACCGCGTATTGGGTTTGTCATCGGTGAGCTTCGACCTGTCCGTGTACGATATCTTCGGCGTGCTGTCCGCCGGCGGGACGCTTGTCCTGCCGACGGAAGCGGAGCGGACCGACCCGGTGGCGTGGCGGGATTTGTCCATGAAAAACGGCGTCACCTTATGGAATACGGTCCCCGCGCTATTGGAAGCCTATTTGAATTTCCTGCTGCATGGCGGGCACCAGGACTTGTCCATACGCCATGTCATTTTGTCGGGGGACTGGATCCCGCTGGATTGCTTTGACAAAATCCGAAGGGCCCTCCCAAACGCAAGGCTGATCAGCATGGGCGGCGCCACCGAGGCGTCCATTTGGTCGAATTATTATGAGGTTTCCGGCATCGAGCCTGAATGGAATTCCATTCCCTACGGATATCCTTTGGCCAACCAGCAGTTCCATATATTCGATGTGTTCGGCCGCCCCTGCCCGGACTGGGTGGAAGGCCGCCTGTTCATTGCGGGGAAGGGGCTGGCGGAAGGCTATCTCAACGAAGAGGGGTTGACGGATCAGTCCTTCCGGAGGGTCGGGGCGGGGAAGGACCGCATGTACGACACGGGGGATTTCGGGCGGTATATGGGCCAGGGGTGCATCGAATTCCGCGGCCGGAAAGACGAGCAGGTGAAAATCCGGGGATTCCGCGTGGAGCTCGGCGAGATCGAAAAATGCCTGTCGGAATACAAAGGCGTCGAGGAAGCGGTCGCAACGGTGGTGGGGCAGGGCGGAAACGAGAAGAGAATCCTCGCCTACTACACGCCGGAAGAAATGGAACGCGCCGAACCCTGCGCGCCCGCGTTTTCGGAAGCGGCGATCCTCAGGCAGTCGGAAATCCTGCCGGATACGATCACGCCGCAGGAATATCTGCGCACGTCGCAGATCCTGGAAAATATGAGCCTGGGCATCATGGTCAATACGTTCCTTGGGTTCGGCGCTTTCGACGCCGCGGGCCCGGGGCTGTCTGTCGACCGGCTGGTGCAACAGGGCAAGGTCGCGGAAAAATACCGGAAGCTGATGGCGCAATGGGCCGACGCGCTCGTGCAGCAGGGGATTTTGGAAAGGAGGGGCGGGGGATACGCGGCGGTAGAAGCGCCGGGGCTCGTGGACATCGACGCCTATCTCGCGCAGATAAAGGAGTCGGAATACTATCCATTATGGCAGGAATCCGTGGAGTACCTGATCTTGTGCAACCGCCATATCGCGGAAATACTCAAAGCCGATATGAACCCGCTGACGATTTTGTTCCAGGACGGAACCACCGGGCGCGCCGAAAATTTCTACCGCTACAACCCCGTGGCGGAATACGTAAACGGGCTGATCGCAAGCTCTGTCGAAGAGTACATCCGCCAAAACGGGCAGGGCCGCACCGTCTCCATCCTTGAATTTGGGGCGGGGACGGGGGGGACGACCGCCGCCGTCCTCGAAAAGGTCAAAGGGTATTCCGTGCGCTACACCTTCACGGACATCTCCACCTTCTTCACGCATCAGGCAGAAGAGAAATTCAAGGGCTTTGAATGCATGGAGTACAAGCTTTACAACATCGATCTGTACCCGCAGGTGCAAGGCTTTCCATTGGGGTCCTACGATATCGTCATCGGCGCGAATGTGCTCCATGATGCGAAAATCCTGGATGCCACGCTCGGCCATTTGCGGTCTTTGCTGTCCGACGGCGGCATGCTCGCCATCCTGGAGTTGACGCAGAACAAGCTGTACTACAAAGTGTCCATCGGCTTGATCGAGGGCTTTTCCGGGTACGAGGACGAGCGGCTGCTCACAAACGATGTGCTGCTGGACGCGCCGCAATGGAAAAGGAAAATGGAGGGGCAGGGGTTTGACCGCGTGCGCTATTTCCCGGCGGACGGCGCCCCGGCAGCGTGCTTCGACCAGCACGTGGTCCTCGCGTTTGCAAACAAGCGGGTCCGCTATATCCCGGAAATCGAATTGAAGGGTTATCTTGCGCAGAAACTGCCGGCATACATGGTCCCTTCGCATATCTTCCCGATTGACGCCATCCCGCTCAACCAAAACGGGAAGGTGGACCGGAAGGCCCTGCCGCTGCCGCAGCTGGGCGCGGAAGGCGCCCCGTTGAAAGAGCCGGCCACGGAAACGGAGAAGACCATGTGCCGCATTTTTGCGGATGTGCTGAAAGTCGACCGGATAGGCGTGGGCGCGAACCTCTTTGAAATCGGGGGGGATTCCCTGAAAACGATCGAGATCGTGTCCCGGCTCAAGGAGGCAGGCATCACGGTTTCCCTGAGCGACGTCTACGAGCGCCCGGAGATCGAAAGCCTTGCGGCGCTGGTTGATTCCAGGGGAGGGGGGGCAGCCATACAGGAAGATATGTCCGCTTTCCGGGTCCAGCCGCAGCAAACGGACCAGGCATTCCCGCTGGGCGCGATCCAGGCGGCGTATCTGCTGGGGCGCAGGGGCGGGTTCGCGTTGGGCAACACCTCTTGCCACTACTATGCGGAGGTCGAGTCCTCGATGGATATCGAAACGCTGCAGCGGGGCCTGAACCTTGTCATCGCGCGCCAGCCGGCCCTGCGGACAGTGGTGTATCCCGAGGGCGCCCAGCAAGTGCTGCGCGAGGCCCCCCCGTATACCATCGAGGTCGAGGACATTTCCGCGATGTCCTCGTATGCGCAGGATTTGCGGATCAAGGAATTCAGGGGCGCGGCGTCGCACCGGCTGTTTGACCTGGGGAAATGGCCCCTCTTCCGCATCTACGCCATGAAGCTGTCGGAAGGGCGCCATTTGCTTTTCATCGACATCGACGTGATGATTGCGGATGCGGCCAGCTTCTTTATTTTCAGCGGCGAGCTGCTCCATTGCAGCCGGACGGACGAGCCGCTGCCGGGCTTTGACTTCCATATGGCGGATTATCTGGCTTCGCTCCGCGCGTTCCAGGAATCCGATACCTACGCGCGGCACAGGGATTATTGGCAAAGCAGAGCCCCGGGTTTCCCCGCGCCGATTTCCCTGCCTGTCCTCACGGATATCGACCGGGTGCGGCAGCCGGTGTTCCGCCGGCTCCAGGCCGCGTTCGACCGCGGCCGGTGGGATCGCATCAAGCGCGCGGCGGCCGAGAACAATGTCACGCCCGCATCGCTGATCTGCGCCGCCTACTGCCGGATTCTGTCCGAATACTGCAACGAAGAGCATTATTGCATCAATATCACGATGTTCAATAGGCTGGGGTTTTATGAGCATCTCAATGAGTTTATGGGGGATTTTACGTCGACGGTCATCTTCGAGGTGATGATGGAAAAAGGGCTGGATTTCTGGGGGCAGGCGCGTGCGGTGCAGAAACAGTTTGCCGCCGACCTGGACCATAGGTATTACGACGGCATCGAATTCCTGAAGGACCTGAGGCGCCAAGCGGGCGGCGCAGAGCAGGCGTTTGTGCCGGCGGTCTTCACCTGCGCCATTTTTGACGAGGATGTCGCCGGATGGGAGGATTTCGGGGAATTGAAATACGCGATCAGCCAGACGCCGCAGATTCTGCTGGACAACCAGGTCACCGTGCTTGGCGGGAAGCTCACAATCGCCTGGGATTTTGTCGAAAACGCCATGGACCCGGCGCTTGTCCGGAGCATGTTCGACGCTTTCGTCGCGCTGCTGGACGGGATATGCGAACGCGGCTCGGATTTTGACGGCATTGCGCCCAAGCCGCCGGCGCAGCTTTTGGCGGGCGGCGAGGCCGCGCCGGAGGGGCTTTTGTCCGGGAAGGTGGAAGGCTTGCTGCGGTCCCGGAATGGCGCGCCCTACGTGGTTGACAGCTCCGTGCTGTTTTGCGCCGCCGAATCGGTCGGGGAATTGCTCCAAGAGGCACAAGCGGAGGCGCATTTCGGCTGCCAGGATATCCACACCGTGGTGCTTTACGGGAACGGGATCCAGGGCAGCCAGGCGGAGCAAGTCAGGCTGCATTTCATCCATGCGGATATTTTCGTGATCCCCGAGATACCCGGCGTCGATCCGCCCGCGCTCTACTACCCCGTGGCGCAGATCAACACCGCAGAGCCCTTGCCGGCCGGCGGGTACCCTTTCCATGCGGAAAGCATGCAGATTCGAAACTATCTGGGTTCCGTTTGCGCAATAGGCGTGAAGGGGCATCTGCATTGCATGAAAAAAAGCGCAGGCGGCCAGGAGGAAGAGGCGGACTGGGTGGATGCCGGCGTCGAGGCCGTCTACGAAAAAGACGGGATGATACGGATCCTGTCCGCGCTCGAAGACAGAGAGAAGGTGATGAATTGAAACTGTTTTGCATCCCGCATGCCGGCGGATCTGCCGTTTCCTACCGGAAATTGTCCGCGCACTTAGATGAGGGGATCCAGCTGGTTCCGGTCGAACTGGCCGGGCGCGGCGCGCGCATCCGCGAGCCTTTGTATGACAGCCTTCACGCCGCGGCGCTCGACGCCTATCATGTCATACTTCGCGAATTGGACGGGGAGCCGTATGTGATTTTGGGGCATAGCATGGGAAGCTGGATCGCGGCAGAGGTATTGGGCTGCCTTGCCGCCGGGGGGGACCCGTTGCCTTGCAGGGTGCTCCTGTCCGGAAACTACCCGCCGCATCTGGGCAATGTCGGGGAGGTGCTGTCGCCGCTTTCGGATGAAGACTTCATGTGCGCGCTGGAGCGGTATGGCGACATCCCGCCCGAGGTGTTCCAGAAAAAACCTTTGCGGGATCTGTTCCTGCCGGTGCTGCGCAGCGATTTCCGGATGCTGGAGGCATATGGCGATGAGCCCCGGCAGCCTGTCAAATACCCCTGCGACATAGCCATACTCTGCGGGGCCGGGGAGGCCATGGACCGGGAGAAAATACTCTCCTGGGGACACTACGCATCTGGGAAATGCGAGTTTTTCGAGTTTGAGGGGACGCATATGTTTTTGCTTGAAAACGCCGAAGCGGTCTGCGGGGCGATCAACCGCTTGCTGATATGCTGATCTATCTGTCCCACGATGTCCAGAGCATGACGGAGGGTGTTTTTGAAACGCTATACGCGGCTTGCCCGGATCAACGCCGGGAGAAGATCGACCGCTTTTGCTATTTTCGCGACAAACGCCTCTCGGCCGCTGCCTATGCGCTATTGGCGATGGCGCTGAAAAAAACGGGCTACCGCGGCAAGCGGCCGGAGCTAAAGCATTTGCCGGGCGAAAAACCGGTTTTGCGCGACGGGCGCGGCGTTCATTTCAGCCTTTCCCATAGCGGGGATGTCGCGGCTTGTGCGGTCGCGGAAAGCCCGGTCGGCATCGACGTCGAGGAATTCGCGGAGTATATCGTCCCTCTTGCGCTGGCGGAAGGGGAACGGGCGCATATTGCGCGTTCGAAAGAGCCGCAGGTGGAGTTCACCCGGCTGTGGACGCTGAAGGAGGCCTGCCTGAAATACAGCGGGGCGGGGATACGGGACGGCCTGGCCCATATGGATTTCCACGCAGCCCCGGGCGCGGCGTTTTGCTCCGGGGGCAGGTGGTATTGGTCCAGGCGGTTTCAAGGGTTTTATTTGACCGTGTGTTCCGGCTGCAGATTGCCGGTAAGGCTTGGCGTTTTCGGCGTCAACGACTTGGTCATATGATGCGGCTGCTTTGTAGGAGGTGTGCGCTATGTTCGTAGAGACGGAAAACATCAGCAAGAGCTACGGCGCCGGCGGCAGCCATGCGCAGGTTCTCAGCGGCGTCAGCATGCAGGTCGCGGAAGGCAGTGTCTGCGTGATCCTGGGGCCGTCCGGATCCGGGAAGTCCACGCTGCTCAATGTCATCGGCGGGCTGGACGCGGTGGACGGCGGCCACATCCGCGTGGGCGGGCTGGAGGTCACGGGCCTCGCTCCGGCGGCGCTCTCGGAATACCGGCGGAGCACGCTGGGCTTCGTGTTCCAGTTCTACAACCTGATCCCGAACCTCACGGTCGCGGAGAACATAGAGGTCTGCGCCTACCTGTCGGACGACCCGCTGGACGTGGGGGGGCTGCTGGAGACGATGGACATCTGGGACCAGCGCGGCAAATTCCCGCCGCAGCTCTCCGGCGGCCAGCAGCAGCGCTGCGCGCTCGCGCGCGCCCTGGTCAAAAACCCGAAGCTGCTGCTCTGCGACGAGCCGACGGGCGCGCTGGACTCTGCGACGGCGAAGGACGTGCTCATCCTGCTGGAGAAGGTCAACCGCGCCTACGGGACCACGATGCTCATCGTCACGCACAACGAAGCGGTGAGCGGGATGGCGCACCAGGTGGTCAAGCTGCGGGACGGGATGATTCAGGCGGAGTACGCAAATAGCCATCCGGCGCCCGCCGCGGAGCTGGTGTGGTGATGCAGGGCATATTATTCAAGCGCGCCCTGCGGGATCTGAAGGCGAACGCGGTCCGCAACGCCATGCTGTTTTGCCTGATCGCCGTCTCCATGTTCCTCGTCACCGGGATCATCGGGTCCGGCCTGAGCGTGATGCGGACCGTCGACGGGAAGGCGGCGGCCAACCAGCTGGAGGACGGGGAATTCGGGACGCTCGTCCCGCTGGCTGAAACGGAAATAACAGGGATAGAGGCGCTGGGCGTGACGATAGAGCCCTGCTTCTACCTCGAATTCGAGATGGACGACGGGACCGTCCTGCGCGTGATGAAAAACCGGGAGGCCATCAACCTCTTGGAGCCCACGGAAGGGCGCGTGGCGTCGGCGGCGGGCGAGATCGCGGTCGAGCGGCTCTACGCGGCAGCGCACGGGCTTTCCGCCGGCGGCGATCTTTTGATCGCGGGCCGATCGTTCCAGGTCACCGGCACCGTCACGACGCCGGACTACGATACCTGCAAGAGGAATTTGACGGACATGGCGTCCGACGACTGGGGGTTCGGCACGGCGTTTGTCACGGAGGGGGACTACGAGCGCTTGCGCGTGGGCGGCGGGGCGCAGTTCGGCGAGACGTACCGCTATGCCTACCGGCTCGGGCCGGGCGCGGGCGAGGGGGCGCTGAAAGACCATCTGCTCGCGCTGGAAATCAGCCCGGAAGAAGTGGAGGACATCTATTTCCAGGAAGCGGTGCGGCGGGAGGCCGAGGACCGCGACAGCCTTGAGGGCGGCGTTTCAGACCTGTCGGACGGGTCGCGGGAAATCGATGAGGCGGCGGCGAAGCTGAGCGGCGGCGCGCAGGAGCTCCTCGACGGCGTTCAGGGCGTGAAGGACGGGCTCGCCGCGCTGGACGGGAAATCGGCGGATCTGGCAGCAGGGTCTTCCGCGGTCCTCGCGGCCCTGCGCGAGATCGAATCCGGCGCGGGCGCCTTGTCGTTTTCCGCCTCCTCCGCACGGGACCTCAGCGGCGCGGCCGCCGCGCTGGCCGATGCCCAGGCAGCCCTGTCCGGCAGCCTGGGCGCCCTGTCCGGAGGGGTCGGCTACGAGGTCCTCGAGCCGGCCGTCCGGGATGCGCTGGCGCAGGCCGGGATGGACCCCGACGCGCTGTCCCCGGACGCGCAGGTGGCGCTCGGCGTTACGCAGGCCTACCTGGACGAGGTCGACAAAGGCCTGGCGGAGGCCGCCGCCGCTGCGGCCGCCCTCGAGGGGCAGCTCGCGGCGTTCAACGAATCCATGGCGGCGCTGCCGGGCGCGGTCGACGCGCTGAACGGCGGGATCGGGAAGCTCCAGGGCGCGATCGCGGCGCTCCGGGCGAGCGACGAGTCGCTGGACGCGGGCGTCTCCTCCTACACGCGCGGGGTCGGGTCGATCCGGGAAAACTACGAGAGGATCGCCGCGGGCGCGCAGGACATGAACGAGGGCGCGAGGCTGCTCGCAGACAGCAGCGGGGCGCTCCGGGACGGCGCGGCGGAGCTGAAGGAGGAAACGGACGCAATGCTGGAGGCGCATTTCCCCTTGGAGATCGAGGCCCTCACCGATTTCCTCCCCGCCGGGGACAACCCGCGCATCAAAGCGTCGAAGGACGACGTTGCCATCAACGTCAATGCGGGGTTTGTGGCCGGCGTGATGATTTTGATCCTCATCGCGTACGTGATCTCCGTCTTCGTCGTCCATTCGATCGACCGGGAAAGCGCCATGCTCGGGGCCCTGTACGCCCTGGGCCTGCGGCGCCGGCAGCTGGCGCTGCACTATACGATGGCGCCGGTCCTGCTCTGCGCCGCCGGGGGAGTGGCGGGCACGCTGCTCGGGCATACCGGGTTTGCGCTGTCTTTCCTGGCGGGCGACACGTACAGCTATTTTTCGATCCCCGAAATCGAGATCGCCTACCATCCTGCGGTCCTGGCCTACGGGGTTGCCCTGCCCCCGGCCGCTGCCTTCCTCGTCAACCTGCTCGTCATCCGGAAGAAGCTGGGCCGGAGCGCGCTGTCCCTCCTGCGCAAGGAGAGGTTTCAGGGCGCAGGCGGCGGCGCGCGCCTGAAAAACATGCCGTTCGTGCGGGCGTTCCAGGTGCGCCAGTTCCTGCGGGAGAAGCGCAGCTGCTTCGCCGTGCTGGCGGGCATGTTCATCTCGCTGCTCGTGTTGACGCTGGGGCTGGATTGCTACGCGCTCGTCGTCAACATTGCGGAGCAGACGGAGGCGGACACGAAATACGCGTTTTCGTACCAATACAAATACCCGTCGGAAGCCGCGCCGGAAGGCGGCACCCCCGCGTACGTCGAAAACCTCAAGAAGGGGATATACAGCTACGACATGGACGTCAGCGTCATCGGCCTGCCGGAGGGGAACCCCTATTTCCCGGCGATCACCAGCCGCAAGGAGAACGAGATCAGCGTCTCCTCCTCCATGGCCGAAAAATTCGGGCTGTCCCCGGGCGACAAGGTCGTGCTGAGCGACGAGGTGAACGACCGGGACTACGGGTTCACGGTTCGTGAGGTCGTGCCGTACTCGGTCGGGCTCGTCTGCTTCATGGAGCTCGGCAGTATGCGGTCGCTGTTCGGCCGGGACGAGGGCTTCTACAACACCGTGTACGCAAGCCGCGCGCTCGACATCCCGGCGGGGCGCCTGTACGCCACCACCACGAGGGCGGACGTGCTCAAAAGTGCAGACATCTTCATGGACGTCCTGCGGTCGATGATCGCGACGATGGTCGGCTGCGCCGCGCTCATGTTCCTGATCGTCCTGTACCAGATGACGAAGGTCATGGTCGACCGCGCCGCAGGCGGCATCTCGCTGATGAAAGTCTTCGGGTACCGCGGCCGGGAAATCCGCAAACTCTATCTGGACGGCAATTTCCTCCTGATCGCGCTCGGCGCGCTGGCGATGATCCCTGCCGCGAAAATGGCGATGGACGCCGTATTTCCAATGCTCGTGGCGAACGTGCCGACCGGGCTCGACCTGCGCTGGCCGCCGCTGCTCTACGCGGCCGTGTACGCCGGGATGCTCCTGTGCTACCTACTCATCCGCACGGCGCTGGCCGGGAAGCTGAACCGCCTGTCGCCGTCCGCAGTGCTGAAGGATACGGAATAATATTCTGAAAAAATTGCGAAAAAATTTGTATTGACAACACGCCTTGATTGCAGTATATTTGTGCAGACAGATTGAGCTAAGATAGTGCGAATTTGATATTTCATTGGTGTGATCAAACAAAAGGAGGAGAGAACCCATGAAGAAAGTGTTTGCGATTGTTATCGTGCTGGCGCTCGTGTTTGCGCTCGCGGCTTGCAGCGGTGGCGGCGGCAGCAGCGCGGCCCCTGCGGATACGGGAAGCGCCGCGCCGGTGGACGAAGGCTCAGGCGGCGGCGCGTCCGGCGAGGCGATCAAGGTGGGCATCGTGAACCTGCCCCCGGAGGAGTCCGGCTACCGGCAGGCCAACGTGGAGGACATGAACGAGGTCTTCTCGGCGGCAAACGGCTATGACGCGAAGCAGAGCAACGCGGCGGACAACAGCGAGCAGATCGCGGCCGCCGAGGGCTACATCCGCGACGGCGTCGACTACCTGCTGATCTCGGCCGCGAACGCGACGGGCTGGGACGGCGTCCTGGCGTCGGCCAAGGAAGCGGGCGTCACCGTGTTCCTGTTCGACCGCTTCATCGAGACGGACGAGAGCAACTACCAGGCCGCGCTGGTCTCCAACACCTACGAGGAAGGCCAGACCGCCGTGGACTGGCTGCTCGGCCAGGGCCTGGATGCGTACAACGTGATCCTGATCCGCGGGCAGATCGGCTCGGCGGCGGAGATCGGGCGCAGCGACGCGGTCGAGAAGGCCGATGAAGCCGGCGACCTGACCATCGTCGCGGACGGCACGGGCGGCGACACGTGGAGCGACGTCGAGGCGCGCAAGGTCGTCGAGGCGGCCATCACGGGCGGCGTCGACTTCAACGTGATCTATGCGGAGAACGACGGCATGGCGCAGGGCGCGGTCAAGGCGCTCGACGCGGCAGGCATCTCCCACGGCAAGGGCGGCGACGTCATTATTATGGGATTTGACTTCAACCGCTTCGCGCTGCGCGAGGTGCAGGCGGGCAACTGGAACTACGACGGGCAGTGCAACCCCCGCCAGGCGTCCAAGATCGCCGAGTGGATCCAGACGATCGAGAGCGGCGAGGAGCCCCCGGTCGGCACGGTCTATCTGGACGAGATCGGCGTCGACACCGACAGCATCACGGAGGATGACATCCTCGAGCGGGGCATCAACGAGGACCCGGGCGTGGTTGAGTCCGTCAACGAAGCCGCTTGACAGGGGCTGTAGGGAATCATGTAGCAAAGCGGCGCGGCGGTTGGATGGAAATCCCCCCGCGCCGCGTTTTCGAAGTTGTGGGAAAGTGAGGCGAGGGCCCTATGCAAGAAGGAACCGTACTGGAAATGCGAGGGATATGCAAGGCGTTCCCTGGGGTGCGCGCCTTGCACAATGTGGACTTCACGCTCCGCGCGGGCGAGGTCCACGCGCTGATGGGCGAGAACGGCGCCGGCAAGTCCACGCTCATCAAGGTGCTGACGGCCGTCTACACGAAGGACGCCGGCGAGATCCGGGTCGCGGGGGCGCCCGTCCATTTCAAATCGCCCCAGGAGGCGCAGGACGGCGGCGTGGGCACGGTCTACCAGGAGGTCACGCTCTGCCCGAACATCACGGTCGCGGAGAACCTCTTCATCGGCCGCGGGAAGAGCCCCTTCATCAAATGGAAGGGCATGAACGCGGGGGCGAAGGCGATCCTCGATTCGCTGGGCATCCCGGCGATGCCCGGCCAGCAGCTCTCGTCCTGCTCGCTGGCCGTGCAGCAGATGATCGCGATCGCGCGCGCGGTGGACATGGACTGCAAGATCCTGGTCCTGGACGAGCCGACCTCCTCGCTGGACGAGGACGAGGTGAAGAAGCTGTTTTCCCTGATGCGCGACCTCAAGGCGCGCGGCGTCGCGATCCTGTTCGTCACGCATTTCCTGGACCAGGTGTACGAGGTCAGCGACCGGATCACGGTGCTGCGGGGCGGCGAGCTGGTGGGCGAATACGTCGCGAAGGACCTCCCGCAATACGAGCTCGTTTCCAAGATGATGGGCAAGGCTCTGGAAGACATAGACGAGATCAAGAACACGCAGGCGGCCATGGAATCCGGAGAGGAATACCTTTTCGAGGCTGAGGGCCTGGCGAGCAGCGCCGGGATCAGCCCCTTCGATTTCCACATCCGCAAGGGCGAGGTCAACGGCTTCACCGGGCTGCTCGGCTCCGGGCGCAGCGAGAGCGTCCGCGCCATCTTCGCCGCCGACAAAGTGACCGGCGGCGCCGTGAAGGTGAAGGGCAAGCGCGTGAAGATCGACAAGCCGATCAAGGCGATGAAGCAGGGGATCGGCTACCTGCCGGAGGACCGCAAGGCCGACGGCATCATCGCGGATCTGTCCGTCCGCGACAACATCATCCTTGCGCTCCAGGTCATGAAGGGCTTCCTGCGGCCGTTCTCGAAGGCCGAGGCGCAGGCCTTCGCCGACGAGTACATCGCGGCGCTCAACATCAAGACGGCGTCGGCGGACACGCCGGTGGGCTCGTTGTCGGGCGGCAACCAGCAGAAGGTCATCCTCGCGCGCTGGCTGCTCACCCACCCGGACTACCTGATCCTCGACGAGCCGACCCGCGGCATCGACATCGGGACCAAGGTCGAGATACAGAAGCTCGTCCTGCGGCTGGCGTCGGAGGGCATGGGCGTCACCTTCATCTCGTCCGAGATCGAGGAGATGCTCAGGACCTGCTCGCGCCTCATCGTCATGAAGGACCGCCATATCGTCGGCGAGCTCGCGGGCGAGCAGCTGACGCAGGACGACGTCATGCGGACGATTGCGAAAGGGGGGCGCGCCGATGCCTAAGGCCTTGCGCGGGGTGCTGATCCCCCTCACCGTGCTCTTGCTGCTGCTCCTCATCAACGTCATCAAGGACGTGGACTTCCTCGACATATCGAACGTGAACGGCGCCCTGTACGGGAACATCCCGAACATCCTCTTCGGCGCCACGGAGCTCGTGATCATCACGATCGGCATGACGCTCGTCACCTCGGCCTCGGGCGGGCAGGACATCAGCGTCGGCGTCGTCGCGACGATCACGTCGGCCGTCTTCATCCAGGCGCTGGCCGCCTTCGGCCCCGTCTCCTGGCTCAGCGTGGCGGGCGCGCTCGTCGTCAGCTGCGCCGTGGGCGCGCTGCTGGGCCTGTTCAACGGCACGCTCGTCGCGATCTTCCGCATCCAGCCCATGGTCGCGACGCTGATCCTCTTCACGGCCGGGCGCTCCATCGCCTTCCTCATCGACGGGAAGGTCTCGCCGAACCTGAAAAACGCCGTCACGACCCAGATCGGGGGCGTCATCCCCGGCGTGCCCATCCAGACGCCGATCATCCTCACGGTCGTCGTGATCGCCGTCTTCGCCGTCCTCTTCAAGCTGACAAACCTCAGGCTTTACACGCAGACGGTCGGGATCAACGAGAAGGCGGCGCGGCTGAACGGGATCGACCCCGTGAAGGTCAAGCTGCTCGTCTTCGTCATCCTCGGCATCTGCTGCGCGGTGGCCGGCTTCATCAGCGTCTGCAAGAACGAGCGCCACGACAGCGTCAACCTGCTGAAGCTGATCGAGATGGACGCGATCCTCGCGGTGGCCCTCGGCGGCAACGCCCTGATCGGCGGCAAGTTCAACCTGCCCGGCGCGATCATCGGCGCGTACACGATCGAGGTGCTGAACCGCACGCTGCTGCGCTTCGGCATCAGCCCGGACGCGATCAAAGCCGTCAAGGCGGCCTTCATCATCTTCCTGATGATCGTGAGCTCCCCGGTCGTCATGTCGCTGCTTGACAAGGCGAGGGGGAAGATCGCGGGGCGGCTCGAGAAATCCGCCTCTGACAAATACGGCGGCCCAAAGACGGAGGGTGCATGAGATGACCAAGCTGAAAGAAAACAGGGTCCCCCTGTCCAACGCGAACCTGCTCTTCATCATCGCGGCCGTGATCCTGCTGGTGATGTATCTGTTCGCCATCGCGCTCTTCCCCGAGAGCTTCACGCAGCCGCAGACCTTTTTCGACCTTTTCAACAACAACGCCGCCCTCATCATCCTCGCTTGCGGGATGAGCGTCGTCATGATCGGGGGCGGGATCGACATCTCCGTCGGCGGCGTGTGCGGGCTCGTCACGATGAGCTGCGCCGTGTTCCTGCAGTCCGCGGGCGCGGACGTCGGCAGGTCCGTCCTGCTGGCCCTGGCCATCGGCCTCGCGTTCGGCGCCCTGCAGGGCTTCCTCATCGCCTACCTGGAGATCCAGCCCTTCATCATCACGCTGGCCGGGATGTTCCTCGCCAACGGGGTCATGACGATCGTCAACTCCACGCCGATCCGCGTGGAGCTGCCGGCCTTCGTCGCGCTCTTCGAGACGAAGCTGAAGATCGCGTGGCTCGGCACCGTCAACCGGCACGGCATGTTCATCCCGTGCAAGATCAGCATCAGCATGCTGATCGCGGTGGGCGTGATCGTGGCGGTCGCGTTGCTCCTCAAATGGTCCCGGTTCGGGCGCAACCTCTACGCGGTCGGGGGCAACGCGCAGAGCGCGCTCATGCTGGGCATCAACGTGAAACGTACGCGGTTTCTCTCGTACCTGCTGTGCGGCCTCCTGTCCGGTATCGCCGGCTACGCTTTCCTCCTTACAACGGCGGCGGGCAACGTGGGCAACGCCAGCGGGTTCGAGATGAAGGCCATTGCGGCGTCGATCATCGGCGGCACGATGCTGACGGGGGGCGTCGGGAATATCCTGGGCTCCCCGATCGGCGCGCTGTCGCTGCTCACGATCAACGAGATCATCCGCGCGGCCGGGATCGACTCGAACATACAGACGATCATCAGCGGGTTTTTATTGTGCTTTTTCATCGTCCTGCAAAGTGTTATCATCTGGCTGAGGGATCGCAGCGGCGGATTCAAGCTGCAGCGCCCGCCGTGGCTCAAGGCGTCCTTGCGCACCCGGGACGGGGAGGCGCCATGACAGTAGGGAAGGCAGGTTTGTGAGGGACTACAAATACATCGAGATAGCGAACTGGGCCAGGGAGGCCATCCGGAAGGAGGGCCTCTCCCCCGGCGACCGGTTTTACCCGGAGACGGAGCTGTGCGAGATCCACCACGTGAGCCGCCAGACGGTGCGGCAGGCGCTCGCGGACCTCGAAAGCGAGGGCGTGCTCCTGCGCCGGCGGGGCAGCGGCACCTTCGTGCAGGACCCGGGGGCGGGCGCCCTGGCGCGGCCTGCGCAGACGCTGGCCGTGGGCGTCGTGTCCACGTATTTCAGCGACTACATCTTCCCGAGCATCCTGACCGGCATCGAGAAGGTGCTGACGAAGAACGGCGTCGCCATGCAGCTGATGACCACGTCGAATTCGGTGGCGGAGGAGCGCCGCGCGCTGATGGCCATGCTGTCGCAGAGCAACATCAAGGGGCTCATCGTCGAGCCCTCGCAGAGCGCGCTCCCCAACCCGAACGCGGCCCTCTACGAGGAGATCTGCGCGCGGGAGATGCCGCTCCTGTTCTTCAACGCGAAATACCCCGCCTTGCCCCAGCCGCTCATCGCGATGGACGACGTCCTGGCGGCGCGGATCGCGGCGGAGCACCTGATCTCTTTGGGGCACAGGAAGCTCCTCGGCATGTTCGTGTTCAACAACATGCAGGGCCACAAACGGTACCAGGGCTTCTCGGAGGCCCTCGGGAACCACGGCCTGGACAACCCCGAGGACTGCGTCTTCTGGTATTCGACGCAGGAGCAGGCGGCGATGTTCGAGGCGGCGGCGGGGCGGCTGCTCCCGCTCCTCAGGGACAGCACCGCGGTGGTGTGCTACAACGACGACCTGGCGGTCGGGCTGCTGGCCTTCTGCCGGCAGCATGGGATCCGCGTCCCGGAGGACCTGTCCGTCTGCGGGATCGACGACGCCCGGATCGCGCGGGTCTGCGAGACGCCGCTCACCTCCGTGCGGCACCCGATGCAGCTGCTCGGCGAGACCGTCGCGAAGATCATGCTCGGGAAACTGGAGGACCCCGCGAGCGGGCAGGAGGACGTGCTGTTCGCGCCCAAGCTCGTGAAGCGGGCGTCGACGGCGAAGGTCGGGAAGGCGGCGCCTGCGGAGCCAAGGCAAGAGCCGGGCGCGAAGCCAAAGCCGAAGCCGAAGCCGAAGCAAGAAGTGGGTAAAGGTATTGCATTGTAATATGAAGGAGGGAAACATGGGGAATATTCCGGATGTGAAGATGGGGCTGGTCGCGGTTTCGCGCGACTGCTTCCCGATCGCGCTTTCCGAGCGGCGCCGGGCGGCGGCCGTGGCGGCGTGCGCGCAGATCGGCGTGGACGTCTGCGAGGTCAAGAAGACGGTCGAGAACGAAGCCGACATGCGCGCGGCGGTGGCCGAGGCGAGGGAAAAGGGGTGCAACGCGCTCACGGTCTTCCTCGGCAATTTCGGGCCTGAGACGCCCGAGACGCTGATCGCGAAATACTTCCACGGCCCGTGCCTCTACGTCGCGGCGGCGGAGGGGGACGGCGACCTCATAGACGGGCGCGGCGACGCCTACTGCGGGCTGCTCAACTGCTCGTACAACCTCGGGATGCGGAAGCTGAGGGCCTTCATCCCCGAGAGCCCCGTCGGGTCGGCGGAAGAGATCGCGCAGAGGATCCGGGACTTCGTGCCGGCCGCCCGCGCCGCCATCGGCCTGCGCGGGCTCAAGATCATCAGCTTCGGCCCCCGGCCGCAGGACTTCTTCGCGTGCAACGCGCCGATCAAGGGCCTGTACGAGCTCGGCGTCGAGATCGAGGAGAACTCGGAGCTCGACCTCCTCGTGTCGTTCCGGGAGCACGCGGGCGACCCGCGCATCGCGGACGTGATGGCGGACATGGCGCAGGAGATGGGCGAGGGCAAATACTACCCGGACTTAAACGAGCGGCTCGCCCAGTACGAGCTGACGCTGCTCGACTGGGCCGAGTCCCACAAGGGCGCGCGCAGCTACGTGGCCTTCGCAAACAAGTGCTGGCCGGCGTTCCCGGGCTCGTTCGGCTTCGTGCCCTGTTATGTCAATTCCAGGCTCAGCTCGCGTGGCATGCCGGTCTCGTGCGAGGTGGACATCTACGGCGCGCTCTCCGAGTACATCGGCGCCTGCGTGACGCAGGACGCGGTGACGCTGCTCGACATCAACAACACCGTGCCGCCCGCGCTCTACGAGAAGGAGATCGCGGGCAAAACCCCCTACGCCCTGACGGACACGTTCATGGGCTTCCACTGCGGCAACACGCCGAGCCGGAAGATGTGCGAGGGCCGCGCGATCAAATACCAGGTCATCCAGCACCGCGTGCTCGAGCCGGAGGGCTCGGAGCCGGACATCTCCCGGGGCACGATCGAGGGCGACATCGCGGCGTCCGACATCACGTTCTACCGGCTGCAGTGCGACAGCGAGGGCGCGCTGCGCGCTTACGTGGCGGAGGGCGAGGTGCTGCCCGTGCCGACGGGCTCGTTCGGCGGCATCGGCGTCTTCGCCATCAAGGAGATGGGGCGGTTCTACCGGCACGTGCTCATCGAGAAGCGCTACCCGCACCACGGGGCCGTCGCCTTCGCGCACTGCGGGAAGGCGCTGTTCGACCTCTTCCGCTACCTCGGCGTCCCCGATATAGCGTATAACAGGCCGGCCGGGCTGCCGTACCCGACGGAAAACCCGTTCGGTTGACAGGTGGCGGCGATGGATCAGAATCGGATAGACGAACTGAAAGAAAAGACCTGCGCGGCGAACCTGCAGCTGCCGGCGTACGGCCTCGTCACGTTCACCTGGGGCAACGCGAGCGAGGCCGACCGCGAGGCGGGCGTCATGGCCATCAAGCCGAGCGGCGTCGAGTACGAGGGGATGTCGGCCGGGGACATGGTCGTCGTCAGCCTCGATACGGGTGAGGTGGTGGACGGGCGGTACAAGCCCTCCTCGGACACAGCGACGCACCTGGAGCTCTACCGCGCCTTCCCGTCCGCCGGCGGCATCGTGCACACGCACAGCCGCTGGGCGACCATCTTCGCGCAGGCGGGGCGCGGGGTCCCGGCGCTCGGCACGACGCACGCGGACTACTTCTACGGGGAGGTGCCCTGCACGAGGCAGCTCACGCCCTCTGAGATCGCGGGGCACTACGAGCTGGAGACCGGCCGCGTCATCGCCGAGACCTTCGCCGCGCGCGGCATCGACCCGGCTTATGTCCAGGCGGCGCTCGTGGCGAGCCACGGCCCGTTCGTGTGGGGCGCATCCGCCGCCGCCGCCGTAGAGGGGGCCGCCGTCCTCGAGGAGCTCGCCTTCATGGCCTGGCACGGCCTCGCCTTCGACCCGGCCCTGCCCCCCATGCAAAAGGAGCTCCTCGACAAGCACTTCCTGAGGAAGCACGGCAAGGACGCGTACTACGGCCAGGGGTGAGGGCGCCCGCGCTGGCTCCCGCGCCCCTCTGGGGCCCGTTTGCCCCCGAAAGCTTAGGGCCGAGGATTCCAGAAGGGGCGGCCGCCTGCCAGCTAAAGCACCCGGCGGGCGATCCCCAGGATGTCCTGCGCGACCGCCGCTTCGGGCCGGTCGCCGTCTACGATGGCGACGGTTTCCTCGCCTGCGAGCCGGTCGAACGCCTCGTAGTACTTCTCCCGCACCCGGCGCAGGACGTCGAGCTGCTCGTATTTTTCGGTATCCTGCCGCCCCGCCGCGATGCGCTGCATGCAGGCCTCCGGGTCGGTGTCGATGAAGATGTTCACGTCCGGGCGCACCAGCCCCGCGCTCAAGGCGTTCGCGGCGATGACCCAGTCCATCGGCACGGATAGGCTATGGTAGGCGTAAGAGGAGAAATAATAACGATCCGAAATGACGTTGACGCCGCCCTCGATCTTGCCTGCGAGGCCGTCCGCCTCGTTGAGCAGGTGGTCGAGGCGGTCGGCGGCGAACAGGGCGGCGACCACGCGCTCGTCCGCGCGCAGCTCCCCCGTCAGGTGGCGGCGGAGCAGGGCGCCGATGTCCCCCCGGGTCGGCTCGAAGGTGGCGTGGACCGCGAGGCCATCCGCCAGCAGCCGGTCGGCTAGAAGCCGGGCCTGCGTCGATTTGCCGCTCCCGTCGATGCCCTCCAGGGCGATGAATTTCCCGCGTGTTTCCGTCTGCTTCATTCTGTTATTGTATCATGGCAGGGCAATCAGTAGTTTGGTCTTTCCTGCGCGAGGAACTCGGCGAACATCGGCGGCGAAAACCGCAGCTTTCCGTAGCCTGCGCTCTCAACCAGCATGGCGTCCAGCAGCCTTTGACGGTATTTGACCGCATAGCCTTTCGAGACGCCCATCCGGTTCGCGATATCCCCGAACGCGCTGTCTTGCGCATCTTCGAGCATCGCAAAGAGAAAATCCCGCTCCTTTTCGGTGGTGTCCCGGAGGAGCATGGCGAGCACGTTTTCAAAAAACAGTTCCCGGGCGCGGCTGACGGCGTTTGCAGCAACGGTATGGTCAATCCGCGCATCCGACAGCTCCGTCACATAATAGCCGATGAGCTGGTACAAATAGGGGAATCCGAAGGTCTGCGCCGAAAGCGACTTCACAAGATCGTACGGGACCGCCGGGTCTTTCTGCGAAAACACCTTCAAGTACGAATCCACAATCTCATCCATCGGCAGCGGGTCCAGCTTGATGCGTCCTGCCCGTTGCAGAAAAGTGAGAGCACGCTCGGTCAGTACTTTGCTGACCGATTTCGGCAGGCCTGCGGCGACTACCAGCATATCCAGGCCCTCCCGCGCGAGCAGCTGATAGGTGGAAGCAAATTCCCGCAGAGCGGCCGTTTCCCCGGACGCTTCGTCGATCAAAATGACGGGAGATGTCTTGTGCTTTTTCAGCGCTGACAGGATTTTCCCGAGCGCCCCCCGAAAGCTGTGCGTCTGTGCGTTCTCCGACAGCGTGACGCCGAAAGAGAACCCCAGCGCTGATGCGGAAATACCGGAGATTTTCCTGGCGCTGCTTCTGCTCTTCAGCAGCAGTTGGTCAATGATGGCGGCGAGCATGTCATCCGTCTCCGACACGCTCACAACCAATTCGCCCCTCTGCTCAAATTCGATGGCAATGTCGCTGAGCAGGCTTGTCTTCCCGCTTCCCCGAATCCCTGTGACAAATGTGGTGCGATAGGGGCTGTTCGTGGAATCCTGCGCATCCAAAATCCTGTCTATGATAGCTGTGCGGCCGATAAACAAGTCCGGCTTCAGGCCGAAGCGCGGATTGAACAGCACCTGCTTTTCGCTTTTCATAACTTCTGCCGCCCTTTCATAAATTCGCTTTTGCTTTCATAACTTTACATCGCTTTTCATAACTTTGCAAGAGCCTCAGTCGAGGAGCCCGAGCTGCTCGGCCTTCAGGATCGCCTCCGTCGCGCTGTGCACTTCGAGCTTGCGGTAGATGATCTGGAAATGCGCCTTGACGGTGTGGACGGAGAGGAACATCTCGTCGGCGATCTCCGCGCGGGTGTAGCCCTCGCGGCACATTTTCAGCAGCCGCTCCTGCTGCCGGGTCAGCTTCAGGGGCTTGCTCTGCGGCTCCCCCGTCAGGCCCCTGCGGTAGCGCGCGACGCGCTGCGCGCCTGAGATGAGGCGGCCGAGGCTTTGGCGGTAGGCGGGGTCGCCCTGGGGCTTCGCCTCGCGCAGCAGCTTGCGCAGGACCGGCAGGATGGCCCTGCCCTCGTCCGTGACCGGGCGCGCGAACCCAGAGGGCGCCAGCGCGCGCACCACCTCGGCGAGGACCTCTGCCGCGCCAGCCTTGTCCCCGCGCTGCCAGCGGCAGACGGAGATGAGCGCGCCCGCCTCCGCCGCGTCGAGCGGGCGGCGGAATTCCAGCGCCAGCCGCCGGACGGCCTGCGCGGTGTTTTCCGCGCGGTCGGGCTGGCCGGCCACGAGGAAGGCGCGCGCCGTCGTCAGGTGGCGGGGGATCTTGAAGAGCATCGGCCGCCCGTCGCCCTCCAGCTCGAGCGCAAACTGGGACAGCCACTCCGAGGCCGCCGCCGCCTCGCCCCGCTCGAGCGCGTAGCCCGCCTTCACCGCGCGGAAATTGCGGTCGAGGTATTCCGCGTGCCGGGCACGGATCATCTCCCCCGCGCGGCGCAGCTCCGCTGCGGACAGGTCGGCGTTTCCCTGCTCGAACTCCAGGAGCGCCGACAGCATGAAGAGGCCGAAGCAAAACTCGGCGGGGGCCTCGGCGCAGATCCCGTCCGGCGCCCGCAGCTCCGCGAGGACCGGGCGCAGGATCGCGGACGCCTCGGGGAAGCGCAGCTGCTCGGCCAGCAGCCCCGCGCGGAGGGCGCAGTCCGCGATCGGGAAGAACCCCTTCGCCATGCGCCCGAGCGTCCCGGCGTACAGCTCGAAAGACCCGGCGTCCGTCAGCTCGTGGTAGTCGAGGATGCTGCGGTGGATCAGCGGGAAGTGGAAGGAGAGGGCGCTGGTCGTCACGTGGTCCACCCACGGGATGCGGCCCCACAGATCCCGGAAGCGGCGGAGCTGGTCCACCAGCGGGAGGCGCGGGTCCAGCACGGACATCGAGATCGCCGGCTCCCGGAAGGCCGGGAACGACGCGCCGATGACCGGGTACAGCCGGTAGAGGCGGTCGAGGTAGCGGATGGTCTCCTCCCGGTGGCCGCGCAGGTAGTTGCAGATGATCGGGGAGGCGAGCAGGAACGGGTAGGCGTCCAGGATGGCGTCCGGCAGCTTGTCCCGGTTGAACGCCTCGTAGAAGGTGACGTATTCGTCGAACGACGGGTTCGTGTACGCCTGCGACATCTGCACCGCGCGCGCCATGAGCTCCGCGTCCTCCGAGTAGATGGCGTGGTAGCGGGCCTCGAAATAACGCCGGTGCTCCAGGCACCACTCCGCCATGGTCCGGTGGAGCGGCGCGAAGTCGACCCCCGCCGCCGCCGCGGAGGCGCGCAGGAACCGCAGGAAGAGGCTGTGGCACCGGTATACATGCGGCGCCGCCGCGACGATGAAGGCGCTCTTCCGGCACGCCTCCTCCAGCAGCGCCTCGGCGTCCCCCTCGCCCGTGAGCGCCTCCGCAAGCGCCGCGTCGACCTCGTCCGTGACCGATATCTTCAGCAGGAAGCCCTGGAGCCGCGCGCTCCATTTGCTCCAAATCTCGCTTTTCAAATAACTGTCCAGCGTGATATCGTCGAGGACGCGCTCGGTGACGACGCCTGCCTGGGACACCGCGTTGACGCCGAAGGCCCACCCCCCGGTGCCGCGCATCAGCTCGTCAAGCTGCGCGCTCGTGGCCTCGATCCCCTTGCCGTCCAAAAACCGGCGCACCTCCTCGGGCTTGAACTGCAGGTCCGCGGCCGTGATGCAGGGCGTGTCGCACGCGTGCCCCTTGAATTCCGCTGTCTCCGCCTCGCACAGGTTCCGGGAGGCGATGAGCACGATGCAGGGCTGCGGCAGGCGCATGAGCACGAACGGCAGCGTCCGGCGGATCTCCGCGTTCGTGATGAGGTGGTAGTCGTCGAGCACGATCGCGCGCGGCACCCCGTCCGGCACGAATTCCGAGAGCCCCCGGATCGTGTGCTCCACCGGCGCGGTCGGGAAAGCCGCGTCGCGGAAGGCTTCCTCCATCGCCCCGCCCCCGGGGGCGCACGAAAGCACCGCGTCGCAAAACAGCCGGTAGAACACCGAGGGCGTATTGTCGTATTCGTCTAGCCCGACCCAGGCAAAGCGCCGGCCCGTCTTCTCCAGCCACAGCCGGGCGCTGACGGATTTGCCGTACCCCGCCGGGGCGCAGAGGAACAGCACCCCGGAGTCCTCTGCCTCGTCAAACACGCGCATGAGGTCTTCCCGTGGCTCATATCCTGAGGAAAGATCGGGCGGCCTCAATTTGTTCCGCATCAAATTGATTTGTGCATCCCTCCTATTTCGAATGTCAAAAACATTCGAAAAATATCACTATTGCAATTTGCATTATAGCGGAGTTGCTTTCGAAAAATCAAGAGCCCCCGGCCGGCCTGCGCTGGCGCGCGGCCTGTTTCGCGCGGAAAACCGTGCGTCCGGGAAGGCGTCTGTTGTAAGACCAATGAGAAAAAATGGAAACCATGCGCGCCATACTATAAGTCGATTCCCAAATCGTCCCATCTACCCGGCAGAAACGGGGAAAAATTACGGGGAATATTTTTTCAAAATTAGTACGCGGCGGATTTTCCTGCGCGGGTGGATGTGCTAATGTATCCTACCAGAGACGCCCAATCTTCTCTAAAAATCGCGCGGGGCGGTCTCCTATCAGCCAGCCGTATTACCCCCTTGGCGACGGAGTTCCTCAAATCTAACCCGCCCCGCGCGATTCTTTTTTCGACAAGCCGCCGGCCGCTACTCGAGGCCGGATTTCTTCGCCGACGCGTTCAAAAGGAAGCCCAGGCCGATGGAGGCGGCGGCGAGGATGACGAGCATCACGAAGGACGACACGTAGCTGCCGGACGACTCCTGGAGCTTGCTGGACACGAGCGGGCCGATGATGGCCGCGACCGCGAGCGCGAACGTCACGACGCCGAAGATGACCTGGTAGTGCCTCGGCCCGAAAAACTTGTTGACGGACGCGGCCTCGAGCGCCGGCGTGCCGCCGTAGGCGATGCCGATGATGGGCAGGGCGATCAGGATCAGCGGCGCGCTCGTGGTCAGCCCGCCGGCCAGCAGGATCACGCTGCCCGCGAGCATGATGACCGCGTTGAGCGTCATGGCCGTCCGCCGCCCGAAGCGGTCCATGACCGTGCCGAGGATCGGGCGCCCCGCGCCGTTGAAGATGCCGAAGATCAGCCCGATCACGCCGGCCACGCCGGCCTCTTTCGCGATCGGCGCCGCGCTGTTGATGACCGTCATGCCGTTGATGCACAGCAGGAGGATCCAGACGAACATGATCCAGAACGCCGGGAACCTCGCCGCCTCGCCGAGCGTGTAGCTCCTCGGCTCATCGGCCGCGGGGGCCGCGCCGCCCGCGCCCGCCGCCGCCGCGCCCGCCGCTTCCGGCATCCGCACGAAGACGGAGCCCGCGAACAGGATCGCCGCCAGCAGCACGCCGAGGACGAGGAATGTCGTGTTCAGGCCGTAGGCGGCGTTCAGCGCCTCGACGAGGAAGCCGAGCACGAGGCTGCCGACCCCGAAGCCGAGCAGCAGGATGCCGGACGCCATGCCGGTCTTGCCGACCCACCAGCGCGCGATGACGCCGAGCAGGGTGTTGTATGAAAACCCGACGCCCGACCCGACGAGCACGCCGTAGCAGACGTACAGCAGGGCGAGGCTTGCCCCGGGCTTGCCCGGGTCGAGCAGCAGCCCGATCAGGAGGAAGCCGACGAGCACGAAGGCCGCGGACAGCCAGATGATGGTGCGCCGGTTCAGGCGCTCCGCGAGCTTGCCCGCGACGAAGCCGCCCAGGCAGAAAAAGACCATGGAGAGCGTGAACGTCATCGACATCTGCGTCGTCGTCCAGTCGAAGAGCTCGCCGAGCGGCGCGCGGAAGATCGACCACGCGTAGATCAGGCCGAGGAACAGCAGCATCACCGTCCCGACCGCAAGCAGCGTTACCTTGTTTCCCTGTTTTTGCATTTTGCCAACCTCCTAAAAAACCCCACGAAACTACCTTTTGCCGTCATGCGGAAGCCCCGCACCGGCAACCTACGGCCACTATTCTATCACAGGAAGGCGCGCGCAACACGCGGTTTTTCGGAAAGGTCATGTAGTATCTGTATACCCTTGAAGCCGCGGCTTTCGAGGATCCCCCGGACGCCTTCGCCCTGGTCCGCGCCGATTTCCAGCAGCAGCGCCCCGCGCGGATTCAAATAACGGGCCGCCTGCCCGGCGATCCGCTCGTAGAAGGCCAGGCCGCCCGCGCCGCCGTCGAGCGCTATGGCCGGCTCGTGCTCCCGGATCTCGCGCTGCAGGGAGGCGAGGTCGCCGCTGCGGACGTAAGGGGGGTTCGATGCGATGAGGTCGAAAGCGGCGCCCGGCCGGCTGCCCAGTGCCGCAAACAGGTCCCCCTCGAGGAACGTGATGCGGGCCTGGGCGCCGTGCGCCTCCGCGTTGCGCCGCGCGTAGGCCAGGGCCTCCGCCGAGATGTCCGTCGCGGTCACAGAGAGCCCTGGCCGCTCGGCCGCGAGCGTCACGGCGAGGGCCCCGCTGCCGGTGCACAGGTCCAGCGCCGAGCGGCACGCCCCGCCGTCCGCGATGGAGAGCGCGGCCGCGGCGAGGGTCTCCGTCTCGGGCCTGGGGATCAGCACGCCGGGCCCGACGGCGAAGCGCCGCCCGTAGAACCAGGCCTCGCCGGTGATGTACTGCAGCGGCTCGCCGCGCATCCGCCGGCCGACGTAAGAGGCGTATCTTTCCGCCAGTTGGCCGTCCGGCGGGAGGTTGTTATTCAAAAAAAGGGATTCCCGGCTAAAGCCGCCGGCGTGGCAGAGGAGCGCCTCGGCGTCGTGCCGCGCGTCCGGGACGCCGGCGTCCCGCAGCCTCGAAGCCGCGTCCGCCAGCAGGACGCGCAGGGTCATTCCGGCCTCGCCCCCGGATCCGCGCCTTCCGCTGCGTCTTCCTCCTCCACCAGGGCGCCCTCCTCGTCGCAAAACCCTTCGATCACGGGCGTGGCCTTCTGCACGAGCACCGCCTTGAGCGCGGCGATCGCGACGACGAGTTGCGCGCGATCCGGCTTGCGCGTCGTGAGCTTTTGCAGCAGCAGCCCGGGCACGCTCATGACGCGGACAAACAGATTGTCCGTCCGTCCCGCGTAGCGCAGCAGCTCGTACGAGAGCCCCGCGATGAGCGGGATGAAGATGATGCGCGACAGGATGCGGTAGAGCAGCGTCGGCCAGCCGAGCAGCGAAAACAGCAGCAGCGCGATGATCATCACGAACATGAGAAAGCTCGTGCCGCAGCGCGGATGCAGCGTCTCGAAGCTGTCCGCGTTGTCCGGCGTCAGCGGCAGGCCGCTCTCGAAGCAGTGGATCGTCTCGTGCTCCGCGCCGTGGTACTCGAACGTCGTGCGGATGTCCTTCATGCG
>JAISTX010000021.1 GCA_031272365.1 Eubacteriales Family XIII. Incertae Sedis bacterium | reverse complement strand
CGATCGGCGTGAGACAGGCAATCGTCATGGCAGCCGTCTTCAATTTTTTGGGCGTGTTTTTCATGACGCTCATCAGCGCGGGGGTCGCCGAGACCATCTACAAGATGGTCGACTTCCGGGGCGACAGCCACACGGCGCTCATGGCGCTCTGCGCGGCGCTCGTCGCCATCGTCGTCTGGGCGACGGCGGCGTGGTGGTTCGGCATCCCGACGAGCGAGAGCCACGCGCTCATCGCCGGCGTCACCGGGGCGGCCATCGCGCTGCAAGGCGGGCTGTCGGGCGTCAACGGGGGCGAATGGGTCAAGGTGGTATACGGTCTCTTTCTTTCCACCGTGCTCGGCTTCGGCCTCGGCTTCGGCCTCGTCAAGCTCATCGAAATCCTCTTCCGCAAAACAAGGCGCGTCACCGCCAATCGCATCTTCCACCATGCGCAGGTCTACGCCGGCGCGGGCATGGCGTTCATGCACGGGGCGCAGGACGGACAGAAGTTCATGGGCGTGTTCATGCTCGGCATCTTCCTCGCGCAGGGCGACGCCGATGTCCACGAGTTTACGATCCCGATCTGGCTCATGGCGCTCTGCTCGCTGACGATGGCCGTCGGCACGTCCATCGGGGGCTACCGCATCATCAAATCCGTCGGCATGGACATGGTGAAGCTGACGCCGCACCAGGGCTTCTCGGCCAGCCTGTCCGCCATCGTCTGCCTCGTGCTCGCCTCGGTCTTCAAGCTGCCCGTCAGCACGACGCACACGAAGACGACCGCCATCATCGGCGTCGGCGCGGCGCGGCGGATGCGCGCCGTCAACTGGACGGTCGTCCGCGAGATGGTGCTCGCGTGGGTGCTGACCTTCCCCGGATGCGGCGCGCTCGGCTTCGCGATGGCATGGCTGTTCATGAGGGTATTTTAGGAGGATGGAATAATGAAACAGCACAAGAGAAACGATTATTTCAAAATGCTCGGCGAAATGGCGGGAGACGCTCTTGCGGTCGCACGGTGAGATCAACAGGTTGGAGGAGGGCGGCGACCGGCTTTACACGGAGGCGTTGCACGACGTTTTTGCGGACGGGGATGCGAATCCCCTGACAGCATTTGCATGGAGCAAGATATACGACTACATGGAGGACGTATGCGACGCCTGCGAGGACGTGGCCGACCATATCGAAGACGTTGTTTTGAAAAACAATTGATTATCGCTGTTGTCGACGATAGGCGTTCACGGACAGCGCCCAAAACACCGCGCCGATGGCGACGCACCATACTATTGAGGCGGCAAAGCTGCTGCCCACCGGCTCGCCGAGCAGCAGGAGCCGGATGCTGTCGGCGACAGCGGTCATCGGCTGGTGCCGCGCGAAGGCGGCGAGCGCGGGCGGCATGGACGAGACAGGGGCGAACGACGAGCTCGTGAAAGTCAGCCCGATCAGCAGATACGAAAAGACTCCGACCGTCTCCACCGACTTCGTGATGAGCCCGAAGAACACGCTGATCCAGGTCATCGCCGTGATGAACAGCAGGACGACCAGCGCCGCCAGGAGCCAGCCCACCGCGCCGGCCGCCGGGCGGAATCCGATGAGCAGGCCGATAAGGACGATGGCGATGACGGACACGGCGTTGGTGACGACGGATGTCAGGACGTGGCCGCCGAGGATGCTGGACTTCGCGATCGGCATCGAGTGGAACCGCTCGAAGATCCCCTTCTGCACGTCTACATGCAGCCGGTAGGCGGTGTAGGCCACGCCGGACAGGACGCACATGATGATGATGCCCGGCAGCATGTAGTCCGCCGTCGCCACCCCGCCCAGATCCATCGCGCCGCCGATCACGTAGTTCATGGCCAGCAGTAGCGCCACCGGCATCAGCAGGACGGTGATGATCGTGTCCAGGCTGCGGAGCACCTGCTTCATCACGCGCCCCGTCATCACGACGGTGTCGCTGATCGCATATTGAATAATTTTTTTCATGCCGCCCCCTCCCCGATGATGGCGAGGAACGCCTCTTCGAGCGTCGGCGGTTTCTGCGCGAACGTCGCCGTGATGCCCGCGTCATCCAGCAGGCGCAGGATCTCCGTGGTCCGGCTCACGCTGCCGCCCGTTTCCACCGTCAACGTCAATGCCTCTGCCTCCACGGCGAACCCTACGAGAATCCCGCGCGCCTTCGCCATGTCTTCTTCCTCCAGGAACGAAAGCGCGAGCCGGGGCGGCGGCGCGAGGCGCTTGAGCTCCGCAGCCGTGCCTTCCGCCGCGATCACGCCGCCATGCAGGATCGCGATCCTGTCCGCGAGCGCGTCCGCCTCCTCAAGGTACTGCGTGGTCAAGAGGACGGTCACGCCGGAAGCGCTCATCTGCCGGATGTTATTCCAAACGGAAAGGCGGCCTTGCGGGTCGAGGCCGGTGGTCGGCTCATCAAGGAAGACGACGCGCGGGCTGCCGATCATGCTCATCGCCAGATCAAGGCGCCGCCGCATGCCGCCGGAATACGCGGAGAGCGGTTTGTCCGCGGCGTCGGACAGCCCGAACCGGGCAAGCTGCCGCTCGGCCTCGCCCTTCGGGTCTGCGAGGTGGCGCAGCCTGCCGATCATGACGAGGTTTTCGCGGCCGGTGAGGATGTCGTCCACCGCCGCGAACTGCCCGGTCAGGCTGATGCATTCGCGCACGTGCCGCCCCTGCGAAGCCACGTCGAAGCCGCAGACACGCGCCGTGCCGCCGTCCGCGTTCAACAATGTGCAGAGGATCTTGATCGTCGTCGTCTTGCCCGCGCCGTTGGAGCCGAGCATCGCGAAGATCTCGCCCTCGTCCACAGCGAAGCGCACGCCGGCCAGCACCTCTTGCGGCCCGAACGACTTGCGCAGCCCAATGGCCTCAATGGCTTCCATCGCCCGCGTCCTCCAGTTTTTTGTGTATCCGGTCGTTGACCTTCTCCCGCACGGTGTCCTGCCAGGTGCGACCCTGCCACTCGCGGATCAGCCCGTCGCAGAAGGCGGTCACATCGTCGCCGGTCACGTCCAACACGCGCTTGCCCTCGGCCGCCGACGCCTCCATCAGCGCCAGCAGGTCATGGAGCAAATCAAGCGAGCCGTCCAAGCTGCCGCAGCTCCAGATGTAAGACTGTATTTCCTTCATGACGATGCCGTACTCCCCCGGCAACGCCAGAACGCGCTTCTTGTATTCACGGTAGGCCCGTTTGTCGTCGAGATTCCCGATCAATTTTTCAATAATTTTCATCACGCATCCTCCTCTTGTAGCTGCCCAAGTTTCGACGACACAAACGCCCACCGCTCCCAGAACAGAGCGAGCTGCCGCCGCCCGGCGGCATTGAGGGAATAGAATTTCCGGGGCGGCCCGATGTCGGATGGCCGCTTCGTGATTTCGACGAGCCCGTTCCTCTCGAGTCGCACGAGGATGGTGTACACCGTCCCCTCGACGACTTCCGTGAACCCGAGCGCATTGAGTCTGCGCGTAATTTCGTAGCCGTACGTCTCGCCGCGTCCGATGAGCTCCAGCACGCAGCCCTCAAGCACACCCTTCAGCATTTCGGTCAGGTTCTCCAAACATCCGCCTCCTCTGCGATACGCCGCAATGGTACAAAGTGTTACTTACTACTGCTATACTGTATCACATAGTAGATAGCGTCGCAATCATTATTTTCTCGATCCAAACGTGATGTCTCAACCACTTTTGATCATGTGACAAAGAACCAAACGCGGACGACAGTGTGTACGATTACTACCGCCTTTGTATCAAAATCGTCGGGAAAAATGCTCGAACTCTGATACAAAGGTAGTAGTTTTTGAGCACATCTGTTACAATAACAATAATCATGGAACTGCGTTTTTCTGCAAAGGACAATCGACTGATACTTTCCCGCCTTGCGGCACGCGGGCAGCTCGTGCGGCTGATGCGCGGCGTGTATTGCGATGCCGACGCTTTTGAAGCGCTTGATGCCTGCGGGAAATATACGCTGACGGCACAGGCGATCATGGAAAGCTATCCGCATTTAAGACCGTTTGGCGTCACGGCCGCGGCGCTGCTCGGCGCAATACCGGTCACGGTGCCGGAGAAATACCACTTCTCGGACGACCGTCGCAGCGGGCGCGCAGGCCGGAGCAAGTTCATGCAGACAAAGCACGCATTCATACAGATTCACAGCATGTCGGCAGGACTCGCACCGCGTGCGCCCGTGGCGAGAAACACGCAAGGGGGAGCGAAAGGCTTATCGCGCGGAAACGCCGCGACCCTGCGCCCGGACCGCAAAACCGTGCTCGCAACCATTCTTGAGGTTGCGAGCTCCATGGATATTCCGGAGGGCGTGGCGGTCATCAACCAACTGTTGCGTTTGTTTGCGGAAGCATCACGTTCCGGCATCGCCACGTCCTCCGCTTCGCTTGCGGGCGGCTCCGCGCGCTGCATGCCGGGGCGGCGCGTGGTCGAAAAGGCGCTTGCATCCACAGGTGCGCAGCATACATGCATCGCGTTGAACGCTTACAGAAAATACGGCTTCCGTTATCAGAAGACGGACGCGCTGATCACGGAGGCGCTGGGACTCGTATGCGCGACCCGGGGTATGAGGCATCGCGCCCGAGCCGTGAAGGCGTTGCTGCTGGCCACAGATCTGGCGGATTCTGTCGCGGAGAGCATGCTATACGCAAAGATATGCTTGCTGGGTTTTGCCGCGCCGCTCATCCAGATCAATCTCTATGCGAAGCCGAAGGCTGGCGGCGACAGGCAGTTCCTTGCACGCCCCGACGGACTGTGGGCGCTTGCGGACGGTGCCACCGCGGGCGTGCGCTATTTTGAGGAAACCGGCGAGTTGCGTCCCGGCACGGATTTGGCGTCGGCCAGGTTGTCTGCCAACATCATCTCGGATCGCGGCATGATCCTCACTCCGGACGTGGCGAGGCAGCTGTTGTTATTGGAATTTGACGGCAGGTTCAAGTATTTCGAGTTGGCGGAAGGCCGCGGCACAGGCACAGGAGATGCGGTCTACCGGTCGCATGTGCGGCAGGACAGAGTGACAAATCTGGGCGCACGCTTTGTCCGCCTGCGGTGGGAGGACTTGATGGATGACGAAGCAGTGAAAGGCATCCTTTTGGCCGCCGGCGCGCCACGGATCAATGTGTAGAGAAACTACCACCTTTGTATCAAAACTTCAGCGGGAATCGCCTGATTCCTGATACAAAGGCGGTAGTTTTTGAGCACGTACCCCGCAATAACATGGGAACCTCCTTGGGGGAGCGGCGCAGCAGAGTGGCGCTGCAGGATCACCAGAAGAGCCGGGAGAAGGACTACCAGAAAAGCCGGGATGGTTGACAAAGGCCTGTAAGTAGGAGCATAATGTTAGCAATAGCTAACACGAATCGAAGGGTTATTCATGAACGCGACGTATTCCGAATACGAGATCGGCTCCGCCGGGGCGCGGATCGTGCTGTCCGTATGGGAGCCGGGCGCGCCGGACATTGCGGGCGCGTCTGCCGGCACGCCCAGGCTGCCCGAAGCTGTCATTGTGTTCTTTCCAGCGACGATGGTGCATCCGCTTTTCTACGAGGCGCTGCTCAAAGGTTTCGCGGCGCGCGGCTTTGCCGTCGTCGGCATCCATCCGGTCGGACATGGAAAAAGCCCGCGCACGACGAAGCGCTTCACCATCAGGGACATCGTGCAGAACGGGCGCGACGCGGTCAGCTTTGCGCAGGAGCGGCATCCGGGTGTTCCCGTTATTGCATTCGGATCAAGTCAGGGCGGCATCGCGGCGGCGGCGCTCGCTTCGGAAGACGGCCGCATCGCGGCGGCGTTCCCGCACAACGTCGTCCTTACGGAGCTGCCGGACTCCATCGAGGCCACGAGCTTCCCGCGCTGGCTCAAAGCCTTCTATCGTCCGGCGCAAGGCGCGTTCAAACTCCTTGCGAGGCTCTTTCCTGACAGGCAGATCCCGCTCGAACGCTATCTCGACAAGAATAGAATCTCTGACGACCCCGCGTTTTGGGAAAGAGTCTACGCCGACCCGCTGTTCCTTTCTGCTTACCCGCTGTCGTTCCTCGCGAGTCTGCTCACGACGCGCTTCCCGCGCTTGACGGACGGCTCCATGCGCTGCCCGCTCTACCTCGTCTCAGACAGCGGCGACCGGCTTTTCACAGAGGACTACACAAGGAAAGTGTTCGAGCGCATCAAAGCACCGCACAAGGAGATGGTCGTCCTCCATACAGGCGAGCACATGCTGATGGCGACGCACCCGCAGGAGGTCTGCGAGGCGCTTGCGGAGAAGATGTGGGCGGCAGCTCGAGCGGCTGGCACTACTGTGCTGTGCTGTCCTCTCATCTCTGATGGAATGTTCCCGAAAGAGAAAGTGTGAACATAGGCTTCAGCGGAAAGGGATGGCTTTTCCGCGAACAAGACGAAAGGAGCCGGAAAGGACAACTGAATGACAGTAACTCTATCAGCGTTTGTGGACGAACTGTCCGCAACCCCCGCACTGCTTGTCACGGTGATCCTCACCTTGGGAGTGGTGCTCGTGAACGGCTGGACCGACGCGCCCAACGCGATCGCGACTTGTGTATC
>JAISTX010000086.1 GCA_031272365.1 Eubacteriales Family XIII. Incertae Sedis bacterium | reverse complement strand
CCCTGGACGCCGCCGGCCAGTTCTACGCGCGCGGCGACAAACTGACCATCGAGAAAGGCGGCCACAAAGCCGTCATCACCGTGCAGGAGACCACCCCCATCGAGTACGGCAGCGAGGGCGAGGGCATCACCATGATCGACACCGACGTCGTGTGCCCCGGCCCCGACAACATCCCCGGCACCGCCGACGACCACACCGTCTCCATCCAGGACCCCGCCGGCAAAGACGTCGTCGTGGGCGGCACCACCTACAAAGACTACCGCCGCAAAATCGTCGGCGGCCCCTACAACGGGCAGTACGTCTACGACTTCGAGACCAAGCCCGCCCCCGAAGTGGGCGGCACCATCCAGAGGGGGTGCGCTTTCATACCAATATTGCATCGAGTTCGCGGCTTGAACCGCAATCCGCGAACTCGATTGAAAATCGGTCGTCCAGGGGCGCGTTTTCATACCGATATTGCATCGAGTTCGCGGATTGTGATGCAACTCGCGAACTCGATTGAAAATCGGTCGTCCGCACCTCCCTGGTGGCACCGGGTGCTTGCTTCATGCCCCTGGGCGGCGGGATCTGATTTCTCTCACAGTCTGACGGTTCTGTTTGTCCGGCCCCGAGGCTTGGCGGGCGGGCGGCTTGGCAGCTTGGCAGCTCGGCGGGGCGCGCGCAGGCGCTTTCCCCCCATGGCGGGGCCGGCAAGTGCCGCGTCTGCGGCAAGCTATTCCGGCAGGCGCTTTCCCCCCCATGGCGGGGCTGGCAAGGCAACGTTATAGTTATTGCGGTATCAGGGCGTGAAAACTTGCCCCCTGCGCTTTGTTTGGCGGGCCTGGCCTCAGCGGTATTGCCGCGCGATCCGCTCCTCCGGGTTGACCGTGAGGAGGTAGAGCGTGGCCACGAAGGCCCACTCGAGCGGCTTCATGAGGATGTAGACGAGGTCGGCGGCCGCCTTCGTCCGGATCAGCCGCGACAGCGGGAGGCCGTGGGCGTCGTAGAACCCCCGCACCGCCCGGTGCAGCCCCGGCGCCCGCTCCTCCAGGAGCTGCTCGAAGGCGTTCGCGGCGCAGAGCTGGCGGTTGACGATGGTCGGCCGGCCGTGCCGGGCCCCCACCCGCAGGGGCTTCACGAGCTTCGCGTGCCCCTGCGCCGCGACCGTGCACAGGTAATGCACGTCGAAGCTGGGGGGCGCCACCTGTTGCGACAGCACCCAGTCTGAGGTTTCCGTGTAGCCCTTGATGATGTCGTCCGGGCGCTGCCCGCACAGCACCAGCACCGCGACCGCCGCGCCGAGCAGGGGGAAAGCCAGCACCAGGGCCCATAGGGGGAATCGGTCGCCGACCAGTCTTTTGTTGATGCGCGCGATCACCCCGCGGCCGAACCGGGCGTCGCCGCCGCCCTCCGGCTTCAGCTCCAGCGCCTTTTCCCGGAGGATCCGCACCGCGATGAGGATGCAGTTCGCCGGGAGGATTGTCAAAAGGGGCATCTGCAGGATCACCTGCACGCTCCAGATCGCGCACTCGAACATGCCGATGTACATCGCCGAAATCGCCAGGATCGTGACGAGCGGCGGCACCCTTTTGGCGTGGGTGAAAGCGAGGGCCAGGTACCCCGCAAGGCCGACCGCAAGCAGCGTCATCGCCGTGGGGACGGCCTGGGTCCAAACCGGCGTGTGGAAATACGACGACAGGATTCGCTCTCTCCAGTCGACAAAAACAATGAAGTCACGGCCCCAGAGGCAGGACAGGAACGTGCCCGCCGCCATCAGCGCAAGCTCGAAGATCCGCATCTTCCTCTTCCGGGAGGCGTCGTCCTGCAGCTTGAAACAACTCAGGGCGATGTTGGCGAAAGTCAGCGCCGCCGGCACTACAAGCAGGTGCGCGACCCAAAGGAGAAAAAGCAGGTCCGCCAAACTCGCATCGCCGAAAATGATGCCGCCGATCCTTGAGAAAACCAGGAGCAGCGCAATCCCTTCAATGATCAAGCACCCCAGGCGGAGTGTTTTTTTCTCATGCAAGCTAAACATCATGGGTATCATACCACGGCAGGGGGGGGGCGGGCGTAGGTGTTTTCTCCCCACAGCGATGCCGGGCGGCGCGGGGCTGGCGGCCAGGGCGGGAATTTTATTTTGAAAAACACGCAGGATTTTGCTATCTTTAGTAGCGGAGGTGGTGAACATGCCGGGTATCAAACCAGCGTCCGACGCGCGGGACGGCAACGGGGCGTTGCGCAATGTCAGCGCGGGCCGCCCCCGGGGATAGCTGATGGAGAAATCGTTGCGTGTTGAAGAGGCGCTGGGGCTGGAGCTGCCGGCGGCGGCGCGGGGGGCCGTCGAGCGGGAGGCCGTGGGCGCAGCCTTCCCGAAGGGCGCCTGCCCCGTCCGGGCGGGCGAGCGGCAGCGGGCGGCCTACCTGATCCTGGGCGGCCTCGTGCGGGGGTACTACCTCGACGAAGGCGGCCGGGAGGTCACGAAGTGCTTCTGCCGCGAGGGCGAATTCTTCTCGACGGAGGGCCTGCGCACGGGCGGGGCGTCAACCTTTTCGGTTGATTGCCTGGAGCCGTGCCGCTGCCTGTCCCTCCCCTACGCGCTCATCCGCCGCGTGGCCGCCGGGGACGCGCAGCTGAACGAGCGCCTGAACGCGCTGTTCCTGGCCGAGCTCGGGCGCGCGGAGGGCCGGGCGCGGGACGTCCTGCTGCTGGACGCGGAGCAAAGGTACTTGGCCTTTTGCGCGGAACGCCCTGACCTCGCCGCGCGCGTCCCCCTGAAATACATCGCCTCGTACATCGGCATCCAGCCCGGCTCCCTCAGCCGCATCCGGAAAACGCTCGGGGTCTGACAGCGGCCGCTCCCCCCGCCTCGGCTTCACATAGGTGAATGACAGCCGCCGCCCACCGCCCTATGCTGTGCGTACAAGGAGGTGGCAGCATGGAACATCGAAACCATCGGGACAAGCAGGAATACGCCCTGGTGACGGGCGCGAGCGGCGGGATCGGCCTCGAGATCGCCGGCGCCCTCGCGGGGAGGGGCTACGGGATCATCATGGTGTCCGCAAACGCGGACAGGCTCGCGGCGGCGAAAGCGCGGCTGGAGGCGCGGCTCCCCGGCACGCAGGCCGTCGCGGTCGCCCAGGACCTGTCCCTGCCGGGCGCCGCGCAAACCCTGCATGAAAAGGCCAAGGCGCTGGGCGCGCCCGTCGCGGTCCTCGTCAACAACGCCGGCTTTGGAATAACAGGGAAGGCCGCTGACACGCCGCTGGCCGCGGACGAGGGAATGCTCGCCGTGAACGTGACGGCCCTCGTGGGGCTCAGCAAGCTCTTCCTCGCGGACATGGCAGCGCGCCGGCGCGGGCACATCCTGAACGTCGCCTCGAAGGGCGCGTACCAGCCGGGCCCCTACACGGCCGCCTACTTCGCGAGCAAGGCCTTCGTCCTCAGCTACACCCGGGCGCTGCGCTACGAGGCGAAAGAAGCGGGCGTCCGCGTCTCGGCGCTGTGCCCCGGCGCGGTGGACACGGGGTTTTTTGAGAGGGAGGGCCAGCCCGTGCCGAAGGGCGCCCTCCCCGCGCGCCGCGTCGCGGAGAAGGCCGTGGACGGGCTGATGCAGGGCCGCGAGGTCATCTGCGTGCCGTGGACGGTCCGCCTGCTCCCTCTGGTCCCGGAGAAGCTAAGGATGCGCGTCGTCGCCGGGATGAAAAGGCCTTAGCAGGCGCAGCGGCCCCCCTCACCGGAACAAGTCCTCCAGCCGGACCTCGAACTGGACGGCGTGGCTGTAGGCGTTCTGCTTCAGCCCCGCCGCCGCGACCATCACCTGGTGCACGGCCTTGCGCGTCTTCGTCTGCGCGATGAACGCCTCCCGCCGCGCCGCCAGCTTTTCCGCGTATGCCTTGTCGAGCGCATAGGGCTCCTGCGTGTACTTCATTTCGCACAGGTCGATCACCCCGTCGGCGCGGTCGATCACGAGGTCGATCTGGTGCTTCCCGCCCTCGCCCCGCCAGGAGCTGACCTCCGTCGAAACGCCGAGGATGCCGAGCCGCTCCTTGATCTGGCCCTCGTGGAGCAGGCACAGCAGCTCGAAAGAGTACCCGAGCCACGCGCCGTGCGCGCCGCCGCCGCGGAAGTTCGACCAAAAATGGGCGTCCGCCCGCTTCCGGCGGTCCATGAAAGTCAGGTAAAAAAGGGAGAAAGCGTCCACCAATTGATAGAGGTACAGCCCCTCCCGCCCGGAAAAATCCACGTAGCTCCGGATGAAGCCGGACTCCTCAAGCTCCTCCAGCAAATCCGTCAGCCCGCCGCCCGAGGGGATGCCCGTATGCCGGATGATCTCGTCGCGCGCCAGCCCCTTGCGCTTGGACGCGAGCGCCCGCACGACGCGGCGGTGCTTGTCGGAATGCTTGAAAAGCGACGTGTACAGCTCGTCGAACTCCTCGCGGAGCGGCGCGTTCTCGCCGAAGCAGAGCGCGTCCACATTCTGCGGCACGGAGGCCCCTCTCGCGAACATATTCAAATAATATGGGATGCCGCCGAAAACCATAGCGCTGTCCGCGATGGCCCGCAGATCGTAGTCGATGCCGTTTTCCAAGAAGAACTCCGCGCATTCCGCCAGCGTGAACGGCATGAGCCGCATGCGCCGCGTCACGCGCCCATGCAGGCCGCCCTTGTCGCGGAGCACCTTCCGGATGATCCAGGACGAAGCCGACCCGCAGATGACCAGCAGGAAATCCCGCTGCTTCGCGCCCCAGGTGTTCCAAAAATGGTCGAGCGCGGAGAGGAAGCCGGATCTGGGCGTGTCCAGCCACGGCAGCTCGTCGATGAAGACGATGCGCCGCCCGCCTTCCCGCGCCTTCGTGCGCTCCAGCAGCTGCTCCAGCAGCTCAAATGCCTCGATCCAGTTTTTCGCCTCGCAGGGGGGGGCGCCGTATTTTTTCATCGCGATGTTGAAGTACGCCAGCTGCGCCTCCATGCCCCCCTTCGCAGTCCCTGAGAAAGAGAAGGCGAAATGGTCGTTGAAAAACTCCCGGATCAAAAATGTCTTCCCGACGCGGCGCCTGCCGTATACGGCAAGGAATTCCGGCCGTTTCGACTGCAGGATGCCTTCAAGGATGCGCTTCTCTTTTTTCCGACCAACGATTTTCATCTGATAGCCTCCAATACACAAACGATTTTATATTTCGCCAAACGAGGCAAAAAAACGTGCCGTTTGGCGAAATATAAATTCCTTGGAAAGCATAGCATTCCTTGAAAACAAAGTCAATACGCACATTATCCGGGGCTTATATCCAAAATTGCAAAATTTATATTTCGCCAAACGAGGCAAAAAAACGTACCGTTTGGCGGATTATAAACCCGCGCCGCCGGGGGCGTACATGGGGTATAATAGAGCATCAGCCATACTCGAAGCCACAGTGAAAGGGGGGCTTTATCATGTTGAAAAAATGGGCGACGGCGGGGTGCGCCGTCATCATGGCGCTGGCGCTCGCGCTCGCGGGCTGCGGGGGCGGCGCGGGCGGCTCGGGCGGCTCGGGCGGCTCCGGCGCGTCCGCGCCGCCGGACGGGGGCTCGTCCGCGGGCGCGCCCGCCGCGCAGGGCGGCGCCTCGGGCGAAGAGGAAGGCAGCGCCGCGGCCGTGCCGCCGGGGATCACCATGTTCGCGCAGGAGTACGGGGGCGACGGCGCCATCGAGGTGCCGCTGCTCGAGCCTGCGGAGGGGCAGGAGGCCACGGACACGCTCACGGAGGTCAACGAGGCCATCCTCGCGTTCGCGGGGGACTACGAGCAGTACATGGCGGAAGAGCCCGGGGACGGGACCTGGCTCGAGCTCAAATGCTATCCCTTCCGCAACGAGAAATACGTGCAGATCGTGCTGACGCGCGCCGTCTACCCGGCCTACGCGACGCAGGGCAACATCTTCTCCGTCTGCTACGACTACCAGCTCGACCAGATCTACACGATAGACGAGGCCGTGGAGGCCGAGGGCCTCGACTTCACGACGCCCGAGGCGGGCCTGACGGACGTGCTCGACGACGCGGAGAAAGAGCTCGGCGTCGCGAGCGTCTCGCCCGCCGCCTTCGTGCTGTCGCAGACCGGCAACGCCTTCTTCTACAAGGTCGCCTTCAACCCCGCCGAGCAGGGCGAGCCGCAGCTCGAGCAGATCTTCGCACGGTTCGCCGACGGGAGCTACGACCCCTACGACGGCGAGACGCTGCCGCTCGGCAACGTGGGGGCGGAACTCGTCCCCATGGACCCCCCGCTCGCGTGCCAGAAATAGTATAATAGGAAGGAAAAGGAGGGCTGATGGATGATCAAGAAAAAAGAAACGCTGGAAGTGGTGGTCCACGAGAACATGCGCGGCGGCAACGGCCGCATCGAGCAGAGGCTGTTCCTGACCGAGCAGGAGGCGGGCGGCGCGGGCCGGCTGTTCTGCGAGATGACCATCGCGCCCGGCAACTCGATCGGGCGGCACGAGCACAAAGGCGAGAACGAGACCTTCTATATTATTGAAGGCAAGGCGAAGCTGACCGACGCGGACGGCAGCGAGCACATCCTGGGCCCCGGCGACGCGCAGCACTGCGCCGACGGCGAGGGGCACTCGGTCGAGAACGTCGGGGACGGGCCGCTGCGCCTGATCGCGCTCATCCTGTACACGAAATAAGGGGAGGCGGCGGACGGCTGTGGCCCTGAGGAAGACGCTGAGCATCCTGCTGGTCGCCGCGCTGTGCGCGGCCCTGGCCCTCACCGGCTGCACGGGCGGCGCGCAAGGCGCCGGGGGCGCCGGGGGCGCTGGCAGCGGCGCGGCCGCCGGCAGCGGCGCGGCCGCCGGGGGCGAAGGCGGCGGCGCGAGCGGAGCCAGCAGCGGGGCCAGCGGCTACGGGCAGGCGCCCGGCTACGTGCAGGGCGTCTCCTACAACGAGATCCTCGTCGCCAACAGCGTGCCCACCTCGGGCGTCTACGAGACCGTGGGCGACCCCTTCCTCGCCGGCATCCGCGCCTACTTCGCGATGGTCGAGGACAAAGGCGGCATCGACGGGCGGCGCATCCGCCTCCTGCACACCGACGACGGCTACGACGCCGACCAAGGCGCCGCCGCCCTCGAGAGCTTCGTCGAGGAAGAGCGCGTCTTCGCGATCGTCGGCCACTTCGGCACCCCAGTCGTCGAGGCGACCGTCGGCCAGCTCAAGGACTACGGCATCCCCTCCGTGTACTTCGCGACCGGCATCGGCCAGCTCTACGCGGCGGAGGCCAAGGACCGGCAGACCGGCTACAACCTCTTCCCCGTCCAGCCGCTGTACCGCGTGGAGGGCGGCCTCATGGTCGCCTACGCCGCCACCGAGTTCCGCGCGAAAAGGCTCGGCATCCTCTACACCAACGACACCGTCGGCCTCGACCTCGAGACCGGCGCCATCGAGCAGATCGAGCGCATGGAGGGCATCGAGTACGTGGAGGTCCAGGTGCCGGTCGGCGCGCAGGACGTGGCCGAAGCCGTCGCCACCATCAAGAACGCCGGCGTCGACGCCGTCCTCGTCTGCGCGATCCAGGGCACCATGCCGCAGATCGCCAAGGAGCTCGCCGCCCAGGACGTCGGCAAGCCCCTGCTCACCACCTACGTGAACGGCTCGGCCTCCATCAGCGAGAACGTGCTCCCGCACACCATCGGCAAATTCGACGTCTACTCCCTCGGCTGGCTCGACTTCACCGGCGACGCCGCCCAGAAGTCCCTCGCCGAGTACCGCGAGTGGATCGTCGAGCAGCCCTCCGGCGCCGAGTACGCGGACAACTCCTACGCCCAGGCCGGCTGGGTCGCCGGCTACGTCTTCACCGAGGGCCTGCGCCGCCTCTGGGGCAAGGACGTCACCTGGGAGTCCTACATGAACGCCCTGTCCGAGGCCCCCGTCGACAACCCCTTCGGCGGCACCCTCGACTACGCGAACGGCCGGCGCCTGGGCACCGAGGAGATGACCCTGTGGAAGGCCGTGCCCGTCACGCCCGATACCCCCTACGGCTGGCAGCAGGTCGAGCCGCTGAACAGCGTCGCGTCCCTGCTGGGCACGTAAACGCGGGAAAACGCGGAATTTTATTATTGCAATAACAAGAATAACAGTGACAAGGAGGACGAGGAAGATGGCATTGACGTCAGAAAAACCGGTATTGGTCGTGATGGCCGCGGGGATGGGGAGCCGCTACGGCGGGCTGAAGCAGATCGAGCCCGTGACGGAGGCGGGCGACATCATCATCGACTTCACCCTGTACGACGCGATGCTCGCCGGGTTCGAGGACGTCGTCTTCATCATCAAGCGCGAGATCGAGGGGGACGTGCGGCGCATCCTGGACGCGGGGGCCGCGCGGCACCTGCGCATCCACTACGCCTTCCAGGAGCTGGACGATCTGCCGGCCGGGTACAGCGTGCCCGAGGGGCGCGTCAAGCCGTGGGGCACCTGCCACGCCATCCTCGCCGCGCGCGGGCTCATCGGCGGCAACTTCGCCGTCGTCAACGCCGACGACTACTACGGCTCGTCCGCGCTGCGCATCGTGTACGACGACCTGGTGGGCGCGAAGGACGGGGCGCAGTATGACTTTTCGCTGGTCGGCTACCGGCTGGCCAACACGCTCACCGAGAACGGCTACGTCGCGCGCGGCGTCGCGCAGCTCGGGGCGGGCGGCGTCCTCGCGGGCGTCGACGAGCGGCTCAAGATCGGCTGGAAGGACGGGCGCGTCGCGTATGAAGAGGGCGGCGCGTGGGTGGAGGTCAGCCCCGACAGCACCGTGTCCATGAACCTCTGGGGCTTCACGCCGTCGCTGCTGCGCGAGATGGAGGACGGCTTCCCCGCGTTTTTGGATCAGGCGCTGGCGGCCGACCCGCTGAAGGGCGAGTACCTGCTGCCGCGCAAAGTCGACGAGCTCATCAAGGCCGGCAGGGCGCGCGTGCGCGTACTGACGACCGACGACCGCTGGTACGGCATCACCTACCCGGAGGACAAAGAGACCGTCTCCGCCGCCATGCAGGCGATGAAGGACAGAGGGGAGTACCCGGAGCAGCTGTGGTGAGGGGGGTCGGGTCGTGAGTCAAGCAATACCGAATCGCTGATTTGGGAGTTCGACAATCGAGTATATCTTCTGTTGTCTTTCTTTGCGGAACATTTCGTATTCCCAGTCTTCAAGCGGTCGACCGAGTTTGGCGGCGAGCCTGACGGCCATTCCGACATTGTGCGTACGGAGCTCTTGAATCTGCTCTGCCGTGGGCGGATATATCACGTCTTTTTCAATAGGGTCATTATTCATATTGTATCTCCTTTCCAGCAAGGTAGTCGTGGATCAATTTCTCGCTTGCGGCGGTATCGAAATGTAGTTTCAAACCGCCAAGAGGCTTCGCCCCATATTGATTCTGATAATATTCAAACAACTTGCTTTTGCTGATAAAGACCACGAATCCGTCACAGCCGGCATTGAAAGACTCCTTTGCGACGTATGCCAACAAAACACCGGCAACGCCTTCATGCCTCTTGTTTTCGCCCCGGTTCTGCGGGTCAATCTCCAGTTTGTGCGCAAACACATACAAGTCGCGAGCGACAATCTCGTATTCAATCAGCCCTTCGATTTCATCATCAATCAAAAGTGCTTTGAGAATACTGTTATCCGTGATCAAGTCTGTCGCGCCATCACTCCAGTCGAAAGCCCAACCTCGCGCTTTCAGCAATTTTGCCTTCTCAGCATCTATTTTCACGCTAACTATTTTCATATTAGAATATTATATTATAGTAGTCCGAAATCGTAAACACCCCTGAATGAACGGTCATATTTTTGAGAAAAAAAGTCCGCCCGAGTGCAAAAAAAGTGCTCAACCCCCGCCTGTTTTTTTCCGCCGGGGTGGTGCACAATATCCTCAATACAAAGATATTTGGTAGGGAGACGTGGCGCAGCAAGGGGGCTGCGGGCGTTTTGCTACGGATTGTGATAGATCCAGAAAGTGGGGGGTCAAGACAATGAACAACAGGCTGAACAAAGACCGTAGGGGCGAACTGCGTTCGCCCGAAAGGAACGAAAAC
>JAISTX010000071.1 GCA_031272365.1 Eubacteriales Family XIII. Incertae Sedis bacterium | reverse complement strand
CGGCCACCCCGGCCATCTGCCGCCCCTACGGGCACCCGGGAAGAGGGTCGTGTTGTCTACTCGCGGTAAAGTTTGCAGATCTGTTGTTCGCACCCCCCTGGTGGCATCGGGCCCTGCTTCATGCCCCAGGGCGGCGGCCTGCATCCGCCCGCAAAGGATACCGCCCCCGGCGGGCGGGCGCGTGCCGCTGCAGCAAAAAGTGCCTTCCGTGGCCAAAAATCGCCGGGATGTGCAGATCCTCATACCAATATCTGCAAGAACCTGCACATCCCGGCGATTTTTGGCCACAAATGCCCCCCGTGCCCCGGGAATCTGCACATCCCGGCGATTTTTGTCCACAAATGCCCCCCCGTGCCCCGGGAATCTGCACATCCCGGCGATTTTTGTCCACGGGCAGCATCTGCGGCCGCGCTATCTGCACATCCCGGCGATTTTTGGCCACGGGGGCGGGGTTTTGCTGACACCGGTCCCACTGTCCCCGGCGGGCGGCCGAGGGCGGCTGCCCCTACGGGCACCCGGGAAGAGGGTCGTGTTGTCTACTCGCGGAAAAGTTTGCAGATCTGTCGTTCGGGGGCCCCAGGTGGCATCGGGCCCTGCTTCATGCCCCCGGGCGGCGGGCCGCTTCCGCAGATTGCCGACCTGATGCTCTGGATGCTCCTCCTCGCGGCGGGCGCGTGCCGCTGCAGCAAAAAGCGTCTTCTGTGGACAAAAATCGCCGGGATGTGCAGATTCTCATGCCAATATCTGTAAGAACCTGCACATCCCGGCGATTTTTGTCCACAAATGCCCCCCCGTGCCCCGAAAATCTGCACATCCCGGCGATTTTTGACCACGGGGGCGGGGTTTTGCTGACACCGGCCCCACCGCCCCCGGCGGGCGGCCGAGGGCGGCTGCCCCTACGTGCACCCGCAACGCGGGGCGGGCTTCTTGGCGTAAACTGATCCAAATTCCCACAAGGCATCAGTTCATGGGGCTTCCTGGGAATTTGGATCATTACACGCCAAGAGCCAGGTGCTCCCGCAGCGCCTGGGCGGCTTTCCGGGTCATGCCCGGGGTCTCGGCCAGCTCTTCCTCCGTAGCTTTCTTGATCCCCTCGAGGCTGCCGAATTTCAACAGCAGGGCTTGGCGACGCTTGGGGCCTATGCCGGGGACGCGGTCGAGCTCGGATTCGGTGAGGCGCTTGCCGCGCACGCCCCGGTGGTATTCGATCGCGAAGCGGTGGACCTCCTCCTGAATCGCGCCGATGAGGTGGAAGAGGTTGGGGTGCCCGGCGAGGGGGAGCTCCGTGCCATCGTCGCCCGCGCCGCCCGCTGACCTCACGAGGCCGCGCGTGCGGTGCTTGTCGTCCTTGACCATGCCGAGGACGGGGATATCAGCCGCCGCGCCGCCCATCGCGGACAGCACCTCCTCGGCGGCATGGACGTGGCCGAGGCCGCCGTCGACGAGGATGACGGCGGGGAGTTCGTCGAAGCCCTTTTCGGCGGCGAGGCCGCGCTTCATGCGGCGGTACAGGATCTCCTGCATGGCGGCGTAGTCGTCGGCGTTTCCGGTTTGCCGGTGGGGTGTCCCCGGAGTGGTCGCCGGATGCTGCGCATCCGCCTTTTGATTGGAGCATGGATTCCGGGTCAGCGGTAGGGCACCACGCGCTGAAGCGCTGTGCCCTTCGCATGGGACCTTCCAGCGATTTGCTGGCGCAAATCGGGATAGGTCCGCAAAGCCCGAAATGACATCAGTGGGGGGTGCCCCCGAAATGACATCAGTGGGGGGTGCTCCCGGAATGCCATCCGCGCCGGAATCATCCGCGCCAGTGCGGATGCGGAACCGCCGGTAGTCCCGCCGGCTCTTCTCCGCGCCGTGGAAGACCACCATGGCGCCGACGCTGTCCCTGCCCCCGGTGTGGGAGATGTCGTAGGCCTCGATGCGGGGTGCCCCCCCACTTCCCCCCGCGAACTCCAGCAGCGCCCCCACGGCGTCCGCCTCGCGTTCCTCCCGCGCCGCCAGCAGCCCCTTCACGAGCTCCGCCGACTCCCGCACATCCTTCTGCGCCAGGAGCAACAGGTCGTGCTTCTCCCCGCGCTCCGGCACGTGCAGCCGCACGCGCGCCTCCGCCTCCCGCGACAGGAACGCCTCGATCGCCGCCATGTCCGGCACGGTCTCCTCGAGCAAAATCTCCTTCGGTACCATGGTCTGGTTCGCATAATACTGCTTCAAAAACGCCGCGCAGATCTCGCGCTTCTCCTCCCCCTCCCCGGCGTCCAGGTGGTGGATCTCCCGCCCGACGAGCCGCCCGTCGCGCACAAAAAACAGGATCGCCTGCGCCATGCGCCCCTCCTCGGCCGCCACCGCGATCAAAATATCCATGCTGCCCGACGACAAAAGGTCGACCTTCTGCCGCTCCGTCACGATCGCCGCGTCGCGCGAAAGGTCGCGCCACTTCGCCGCCGCTTCGTAGTCCTGCCGCGAAGCCGCCTCCGCCATGCGCGCCTTCAGCTCGTCCGCCAGCCCACGGTCCCGCCCGCGCAGGAAGTCCATCGCGCGCCGCACGCGCCCCGCATACTCGGCCGGGTCGACCGCCCCGAGGCAGCACTGGTCGCAGCCGCCGATGAAGCCGTTCAGGCACGGCCGCCAGCCCTCGGCGGGGAAGGTCTCCCGCGCACAGCGCTTGAGGCGGAACGCGTTATTCAACAGATCCAGGATGCGGTTCATGGCGCCGACGTCCGCGTACGGGCCGAAGTATTTGCTGCCGCCCTTCGCGTTCAGCACGCGCGTCTTCACGAGCCTGGGCCACGTCTCGCCGAGCGTGACCTCGATGTAGGGGTAGGTCTTGTCGTCGCGCAGCATGACGTTGTACTGCGGGCGGTATTTTTTGATGAGGGTGTTTTCGAGCAGCAGGGCCTCGGCCTCGGTGCCGGTCACGATGGTCTCGAACTCGGCGATGTGCGAGGCGAGGGCGCGCGTCTTGGCGTCGAGCGAGGCCGGCGGCGCGAAGTACTGGCGCACGCGGCTGCGCAGGGACGTCGCCTTGCCGACGTAGATGACCTCGCCGTACGCGTCCTTGTGCAGGTAGACGCCCGGCTGGTCGGGCAGTTTCGCGAGGTTTTCCCTGATGTCGAACATGGCGTCGGTCTCCGGGGTCAGCGGGCAGCGTCGGCCCCGTCAGCCGCCGAGGAAGAACGCGTCCGCGAGCTCCCGCCCCGAGTGCATCTTCAGACCCTCCGCGCCGGAGCGCTCGGTGAACGCGTGCGCGGGCTCGTCGATCCCGCCCGCGGCGCGGCTGTCATACAGCACGAACGGCACGGGCTCGTCGGTGTGCGTGCGGATGACGACCGGCGTGCGGTGGTCGGGCACGATCAGAATGCGGAAGTCCTCCCCGCTGTCTTTCAAATAACGAAAAATCGGGGCGACGATGTCCCGGTCGATGCATTCGAGCGAGCGGATTTTGTCCTCGCGGCTCCCCTGATGCGCGCATTCGTCGGGCGCCTCGACATGGATGTACGCGAGATCCTGGCCGCCGGCGAAGGCGTCGATCGCGGCCTGGCCTTTGCCCTTGAAATTGGTCGTGATGGTGCCGGTGGCGCCTTCGACGCGCACGGGCGTGAGGCCGGCGCAGATGCCGATGCCCTTGATGAGGTCGACGGCCGAGACGACGCTGCCGGAAAGGCCGTATTTCTCCGTGATCTTCTGCAGCGAGGGGCGCCGGCCCTCCCCCCAGATCCACAGCGAGTTGGCGGGGCGCAGGCCGGCGGCGATGCGGGCGCGGTTGACCTCGTGGTCTTTCAGGAGCGCGTAGGACTTCTCCATGAGCTCCAGCAGGTAGCGCTCGTTCTCCTTGTCCGGCTGGCTGTCGGGCAGGTAGAGGCCGATCTGCCGGCCGAGGATGTCGTGCGGCGGGATGAGCGCGTAGCCGGGGTAGTCGGCGAAGACGTCGCCGATGCCGCTCTCGGTTGGGCACGGCTGCCCGTCGCGCACGATGAAGGCGTGTCGGTAGCTCACGCCCGGGAAAAACTGCACGCGGCCGCCGTTTCTGGGGTCGCCGCTGCCGATCTCCCGGTCCAGGAACTCGATCAGCACGCGCGCCTCCCCGTCGGAGATGTCCCCCGAGGCGTGGTCGACGATCGTCAGGTCCGCGTAGTCGCCGCCCCCCTCGAGCGTGACGAGGTTTGCGCGGAAGGCGACGTCCCGGTCGCCGAGCTCGATGCCCATGCTGACGGCCTCCAGCGGCGAGCGCCCGGTCAGGTCGCGCGCCGGGTCGTAGCCGAGCACGGCCATATTGGCGGCGTCGCTGCCCGGCGCCACCCCGCGCGGGATCGTGCGCACGAGCCCCACGCGCCCATGCCGGGCGAGCGCGTCGATCGCGGGCGTGCTGGCCGCTTCCAGCGGCGTCTTCTCCCCCGGGACCGTCACATCCGCCGCCCCGTCCGGCACCAAAATCAAATACTTCATCTACACTCCAATTCCAATCCAACAATGTCATGCGTAACAATTACCATTTTACAGCGAAACGCATCCGATGGCAACGCGCCTTCAATGTGGTATAGGACGACAACGCAGCATGCGTCCAAATCCGGCATCCGCAAACTCTTCGACCTGAAAGCGTCGGATTCGTTCTGTGACACAGGCAAATGGCACAGCCGTACTGGTTGTACGGCGAAGGCAGTTGCCGAAGTCACAGGGCGAATCCGGCGTTTTCAGGCGTGTGCGAGCGGGTCACATATGGTATACTTTATACCGTTGCCGTGGCAGGAACAGAGGCGGGGACACCCACAGAATCAGGCGGGGTTGTGCCCGGCCGCAGGCGGCGGCAAAACCGACTCAAAGCTAAGGAAGGTGAAAGAAAGAATGTACAATATTGCAACGCTCAACAACATCTCCCACAAGGGCATGTCCCTCCTCACGGACGACTACCAAGTCGTCGAGGACCTCGCGGAGGCGAGCGCCGTCATCGTCCGCTCGGCGGACATGCACGAGCTGGAGCTGCCGGGGGGGCTGCTCGCGATCGCGCGCGCAGGCGCCGGCTACAACAACATCCCCGTCGACAAATGCGCCGAGAAGGGCATCGTGGTCTTCAACACGCCCGGCGCCAACGCCAACGCGGTGAAGGAGCTCGTCCTCGCGGCGATGCTCATCGCGTCGCGCAACATCCTCGACGCGGTGGACTGGGCGAAGACCCTCAAGGAGGGCGTCGCGGCGGCGGTCGAGAAGGGCAAGTCGCAGTTCGCGGGGGCGGAGATCTACGGGAAGACGCTCGGCGTGGTCGGGCTCGGCTATATCGGCGTCCTCGTCGCGAACGCGGCGGAGGCGCTCGGGATGAAGGTCGTCGGCTACGACCCCTACCTGTCGGTGAAGGCGGCGCACGACCTGTCGTCGTCGGTCGAGCTGTACGGCAAGCTCGAGGCGATGCTGCCCGAGTGCGACTACGTGACGATCCACGTGCCGGCCAACGCGGAGACGAAGGGGATGTTCGGCGCGCCGCTGCTCAGGGCGATGAAGAACAAGGGCGTGCTGCTCAATTTCTCGCGCGACAGCCTCGTGGTCTCGAAGGACGTGAAGAAGGCGCTCAAGGACCAGAAGCTGCGCTTCTACATCACGGACTTCCCGACGGACGACATGGTCGGCGTGGAGGGCACGATCCTTATCCCGCACCTCGGCGCCTCGACGAGGGAGTCGGAGGAAAACTGCGCCGTCATGGCCGTGAAGGAGGTCATGAATTTCTTCGAGCAGGGCGTCATCGAGAACGCGGTCAACTTCCCGGCGGTCAACCCGGAGAAGAAGCCGGACGACAGCCCGCGCATCATCGTGATGCACAAAAACGTGCCGAAGGTGCTGACGCGCCTGTCCGGCTCCGTGTCCGAGATGGGCATCAACATCAGCAATATGATCAACAAGAGCAAGGGCGATTTCTCGGTGACGATCCTCGACCCGGACGCGCCGGTCGACGAGCAGAAGCTGCGCGCGGCCTACGATTTCGAGGGCGTCATTTCGGTCCGCATCATTCCGTGAAAAGGCCCGTAAAGCCCCCCGGAAACATGGTATAATGGGGGCGGTCCAGCACATGGAGCGGCGCCTGCCGCGGGAGGTTATGAAATGAGCGCAAACAAGACGAAAGACGAGATTCTCGACGACGAGGACGAGGCGATGTTCATCACGCTCGAGTTTGAGGATGGGGAAGAAGTCGAAGCGGAGGCCATGGGCGTCTTCGAGGTCGACGGCAAGGAATACATCGCGCTGATCCCGGACGACGGGTCGGACGACGTATATATCTACGGCTACAACGAGGTGGACGACGAGGAGTTCGAGCTCGTCGACATCGAGGACGAGGCCGAGTTCGAGCGGGTCGTCGCGGAGTTCGACGCGCTCATGGCAGCGGAAGAGGCGGAGGGCTGACCTCCCAAGGAGTCAATGCCAGGAAAAGCATACGACATCATCATCGTCGGCGCCGGCGCCGGAGGCGTTTTCGCCTGTTACGAGCTGACGAAGCTCGGCTCGGGCGCGCGCGTGCTGCTGCTCGAGAAGGGCCACGAGCTCGCGCGGCGCAAATGCCCGATCACGGAGGGCAAGACGCCCTCGTGCATCCACTGCGAGCCGTGCGCGATTATGAACGGCTACGGCGGCGCGGGCTCGCTCTCCGACGGCAAGTACAACATTACGACGGCGTTCGGCGGCGACCTGCATCTGCGCATCGGCGCGGCCCAGGCGATGGAGCTCATGGAGTACGTCGACTCCGTGCTCGTCTCGATGGGCGGCGCGGACGCCCGGCTCTACAACACGGCCGGCTCGGCGCTCAAGACGCTCGCCCTGCAAAACAACCTGCACCTCCTCGACGCGAAGGTACGCCACCTCGGCACGGACCGCAACGTGAAGATCCTCGCAAACATCTACGACTACATCGTTTCCAACAACAATAACATTGAAATGCGTTTCGACTGCGACGTCGTCGCCGCGCAGAAGGCCGCGGACGGTTTCCGGGTGGAGACGGCGGCGGGCGAGAGCTTCTCCTGCAAGGACCTGGTGCTCGCGATGGGGCGCTCGGGTTCGGTGCGCATGAGCGAGCTCATGGGGCATTTCGGCGTGAGCCTCAAGAGCAACCGCGTCGACATCGGCGTGCGCGTGGAGCTGCCGGCGGAGATCTGGGAGCACATCACGAGCGAGGTCTACGAGAGCAAGATCGTCTACAAGACGGACAAATACAACGACCTCGTGCGGACGTTCTGCATGAACCCGCACGGCGAGGTGGTTGCGGAAAACACGAACGGCATCGTGACGGTGAACGGGCATAGCTACGCCGACCCGGCGCTGTGGACGGACAACACAAATTTCGCGCTGCTCGTGACGAACAAGCTGACGGAGCCCTTCCAGGGGAGCAACGAGTACGGCGAGTCGATCGCGCGGCTCTCGAACATGCTCGGCGGCGGGGTGCTGCTGCAGCGGTTCGGCGACCTCGTGAAGGGGCGGCGCAGCAGCGCGAAGCGCATGGCGAAGAGCTTCACGACGCCGACGCTGCTGGCGACGGCGGGCGACCTGTCGCTCGTCATCCCGAAGCGGCAGCTCGACGGCATCATCGAGATGATCTACGCGCTGGACAAGATCGCGCCTGGGACGAGCAACGAGGACACGCTGCTCTACGGCGTGGAGGTGAAGTTTTACAACTCTGAGGTGGAGGTGGACGGCAACCTCGAGACAAAGGTGCCGGGTCTCTATGCGATCGGCGACGCGTCCGGCGTGACGCACAGCCTGTCGCAGGCAAGCGCAAGCGGCGTGCTGGTGGCCCGCCGGCTCGCGGGGAGGGCAGTATGAGTGTACAGGTAAGCCTTGAGCGGATGAGTGAGAAGGTCGCGGCGTTCAGCAAGTTCGGCGCGCTCGAGGGGGGCGGCATCACGCGCCTCTCCCTGACGGAGCCGGCGCTGGAGGCGCGCGCGGAGCTGAAGCGCCGGTGCGAGGCGCTCGGCATGGAGGTGGCATCGGACGACATCGGCAACATCTACGCGACGGTCCAAGGCACGGAGGACCTGCCGCGCTTCGTGATGGGGTCGCACCTCGACTCGGTGCGCAGCGGCGGCAACTACGACGGCATCTACGGGGTGCTGTCGAGCCTCGAGGCGGTCGAGACGATCATCACGGAGGGCATCCCGCACCGCCACCCGCTGACGGTCATGGTCTGGACGAACGAGGAAGGCGCGCGCTTCGAGCCCGCGATGATGAGCTCGGGCATCGTGCTCGGCAAGTTCGCGAAGGAGAAAATGCTGGCCGTCACGGAGACGGGCGGCACGGTGACGTTCGGCGAGGCGCTCGCGGCGAGCGGCTGGGCGGGCGACGAGAAAAACCGGCTGAACAAAAAAGACTACTGCGCGTATTTCGAGCCGCACATCGAGCAGGGGCCGGTGCTCGAGGAGGAGGGCCTTGAGATCGGCGTCGTCGAGGGCGTCGTCGGCATGGTCAACTACGACATCATCCTCGAGGGCGTCTCGTCCCACGCGGGCACGACGCCGCAGCGCTACCGCAAGGACGCGCTCCGGGCGGCCTCGCAGGTTATCTTGGACCTTTGGGGCAAGCTCGGCGCGCTGGCGGGGGATCTCGTTTTCACGACGGGGGAGATCCACGTGCGGCCGAACATCCACACGGTGGTGCCAAACTACGTGAAGTTCTCGCTCGACGCGAGGCACCGCGACATGGCCGTGCTCGCGCAGGTGGTCGACGTGATCAAGGGCCTGCCGCAGGAGGTTTACGGCTGCAAGCTGTCGTACGAGGAGCACTGGGGCCGCAACACGATCGAGTTTGACGCCGGGCTGCTCGGCTTCGTCGAAGAGGCGACGCAGGAGTGCGGTTATTCTTACAAGAGGATGTACTCGGGGGCCGGCCACGACGCCCAGTACGTCAGCGAGATGCTGCCGTCGGTCATGATCTTCATACCGAGCCGCGGCGGGCTGTCGCACACGGTCGTCGAGTACTCCACGCCGGAGCAGTGCGCCCATGGCGCGAACGTGCTGCTGGGCGCGGTGCTGCGCGCGGACGCGGCGCTGTAGGCGGAAGGAGGCAAAGCGATGGTGTTTTCCGGGGTTGGCGGCATGGTCGCGCTCATCGCCATCATAGCCGTGTGCGCCTTCGTTTTCACGATGGCCATCCGCGATGAGCTGAAGTAGTATATATATAGAAGGGAATCGGAAGAGACTATGGGAGTCGGGGAAGCTTTTTCGCTCGCAGGGCAGGTGTACGTGCTCGGTTTCGCCATCGCGCTCGGCATGGCGGCGCTCATCAAATTGATCAACTACGTCATCCGTAGGTCCGAGGAGAAGGCGGCCGCGGCGAAGGACGAGGAAGGGGGCGCCGCATGAATTTCATGGACCTCTTCCAGGGGATCGGGACGCTCGTCGAGCATTTCCAGACGGCGCCGGTGATCGCGTTCGGGCGCCTCGCGCTCATCGTGCTCGGCGTGCTGCTCGTCTACCTCGGCAACAAGCGCGTCCTCGAGCCGCTCATCATGGTGCCGATGGGCTTCGGCATGGTGGCGATCAACGCGGGCATGATGTTCTCGTTCGCGATCAACCTCGACGGGAATCCGAGGAACACGCTGGACCTCACGAACATCATGATCAACACGGGCGCGGACGACGCGGCGGCGGCCTCCACGACGGGCCTGATGAACATCATGCAGATCGATTTCCTGCAGCCGATCTACACGCTGACGTTCTCCAACGGCCTCATCGCCTGCCTCGTCTTCATGGGCATCGGCGTCATCACGGACATCAGCCCGGTGCTCAAATACCCGTTCACGAGCATGCTCATCGCGCTGTTCGCGGAGCTGGGCACGATCCTGACCTTCCCGATCGCGATCGCGATGGGGTTTGGGCCGGGCGAGGCGGCTTCGGCGGCGATCATCGGCACGGCGGACGGCCCGATGGTGCTCTTCGCTTCGCTGCGGCTCGCGCCGGACCTCTTCGTGCCGCTCACGATCATCGCCTACCTCTACCTGTCCATCTGCTACGGCGTCTACCCCTTCCTCGTGAAGCTGCTGGTGCCGAAGCACCTGCGCGCCCAGGCGATCGCGCTCCAGAAGAAGGACCAGGCCACGATCAGCCCGAAGGCGAAGCTGATGTTCGACATCATCGCCTGCACGGTGCTGTGCCTCCTCTTCCCAGTGGCGGCGCCGCTCTTCCTCTCCTTCTTCCTCGGCAACGGGATCAAGGAGATCCTCGTGAAGAACTACACGGAGCTGCTCGAGAAGGTCTTCCTGTACACGGCGACGTTCTTCCTCGGGCTGCTGCTCGGCATCCTCTGCGACGCGAACACGCTGCTCGGCAACGAGAAGGTGCTCAAGCTCCTCATCCTCGGCTTCGCGGCGCTGCTGCTCGCGGCGGTCGGCGGCATCATCGGCGGCTATGTCGTCTATATGATCAACAAAAAGAAATTCAACCCGACGATCGGCGTGGCGGGCGTGTCCTGCATCCCGACGACGGCGAAGGTCGCCCAGCACGCGGTCACGGAGGCCAACAAGAGCGCCTTCGTCCTCCAGTACGCGCTCGGCGCGAGCGTGTGCGGCGTGATCACGTCGGCGATCCTGACCGGGATCTACGTCACGGTCGTCCTGCCGCTGCTGTGACGGCGGGCGCTTGGAAGGGACTCATACAAACAGCAATTGAATCAGGAACGTGCACGCCCCCCCGAGCGCCGCGGCGATCGGCAGGGTGATGCACCATGTGAGGACGATGTCCTTCGCCTTGCCCCATTTGACGGCGGAGAGGCGCTTCGCGGAGCCGACGCCCATGACGGCGCTCGTGATGACGTGCGTCGTCGAGATGGGGGCGCCGACCATGGACATGCCCTCGATGACGGCCGTGGCGGAGGCCTGCGCGGCGAACCCGCCCGGGGGCTGGAGCTTCGTGACGCCGCCGCCCATCGTCTTCATGATCTTCCAGCCGCCGACCGAGGTCCCCGTCGCGATGGCGACGGCGCAGACGACCTTGACCCAGAGCGGCACGCCGGCGTCCGCCGGCAGCACGCTGCCGCTGACGAGCGCGAGCGTGATGATGCCCATCGTCTTCTGCGCGTCGTTCGTGCCGTGCGAGAAGGCTACGAGCGCCGCCGAGGCGACCTGCAGCTTCGCGAACAGCCCGTTGACCTTCCCGGGCGTCTGGTTCTGGCACAGGCGGTAGATCAGCTTCATGAGGCCGAAGCCGACGAAGAATCCGATGAAGGGGGAGGCGACGAGGGGGATGAGCACCTTCTGCGCGACGCCGCTCCAGATGACGCCGTCGAGGCTGGCCGTGCGCACGATCGTCGCCCCGATGAGGCTGCCGATGAGCGCGTGCGAAGAAGAGCTCGGGATGCCCTGCCACCAGGTGATCAGGTTCCAGATGATGGCGCCAAGCAAGGCCGCCAGGACCACATACTCTTCTATCTCGACGCCGACGAGCCCCGAGGAAATCGTCTTGGCGACGTGCTCGCTGACGAGCGCGCCGCAAAAATTCATCCCTGCCGCGAGGACAATGGCTTTCCCCGCCGTCAATGCCCGTGTGTACACCGACGTCGCGATCGCATTCGCCGTATCGTGAAAGCCGTTGATAAACTCGAATATCAGCGCGACGATGACTACCCCTATAATAATGCCGCTCATGAAGATAGTATACCACAATATCAGAAACTCTAAAACAGCCCGCACACCATCCGTTCTCAATATTTGTTATTGACAGGATTCGTTTCGCTTTGGTAGACTGAGTTCAGACAAATTGAGTTTGTCTGGCGCAAAGAAGAATCCGGCACCGTAGCCATCGAGCTACCCCGCGGGATTTTTCTTTTTATATCGACTTCTCTCTTTCCGGAAAACAGGACAAAAAATACTTGTTGCCCCGCTTGTCTTTGTATATTTGAACGATGAAGCTTTCACCCGATTTGGCTTTTCCATAATATCGATAATACGTTACTCGCCCCTTGACCGCTTTATCCTTGAAATCCGGATCGAATCGCGTGTTTCTTATCAAATCTAATGCACATTGATAAAACTTCAATCGGCGAGCGCGATCACTATGCTGCTTCTGGTGTAGGTGTTCCCAGAACAATTGCAAAAATATCTTATCGTTGTTGAAATATGCTGACCGGATATAGGTCATGCGCCGTCCTGTTTGTTTATCTAACGCATTATAAAGTTTGCGTGCTTTCGGGGTGATTTCGTCTATTGTGGAACCAGCGAGGAGCGGGTATTTCGAATGGTAATACTTCGGAGCTTCCTTCTTCATATCGTGATTATATCACACAACATTCTATTTTACTTGATAATTTAGAATAAATGTCTGCGTGACTAATTGTTCAAGGAGTTTCCAACACGATCCCTGTTGTCGTCAAGATGTGCTGAGGAAAAAGAAGAATTAATATATTTATAAAAAATGTTGAAAAAATGATTGACAATAGGAAGGCATGCCTATACAATGAGCATATTCCTAAATAGGAATACGTTCGTATATAGGAACACAGAATTTATGCCTACATACTCGCAGGATTAGATTTGGAGTATCAAGGAGGTGGATGGATGAATTTCAGGTTTGGAGTCGATACCTTCATTTGGGCAGAAGCATTCTCGGAAAAGGACTTGTGGATTATCAGCAAAGCGAAAGAACTTGGTTTCGAAGTTCTTGATTTTGCGATTGCCGACCCATTCTCATTTCCGCTTGAAGTGGTGAAAAAAGAAGTTGAGCGTGTAGGCATTGATTGCGTAGCTACAACAACCCTTACGAGCAAAACGAATCCGATTTCTCCCGAGAGCTCTACTCGAGAAAATTCTTTAAAGGCATTGAAGAAAGCCATTGATATATGCAATACGCTAAAAGCACCAATTTTGGGCGGAGTGAACTATGCTGCTTGGGGATACTTGACAAAAAAACCTCCCACTGAACAGGAATGGGCGTGGTCCGTTGGCATTCTTTCACAAGCTGCGGATTACGCAAGAGAGACAGGGGACGTAGATATCTGTGTGGAAGTGGTACAGCGGGATGAAACCCATTTGCTGAATACGGCTGAGGATGGTGTACGCTTTTGCAAAGATACTGGCAGGAGCAATGTCAAGGTTCATTTGGATTGTTTTCACATGATACGGGAGGAAAAAAGCTTTTCATCAGCAGTCAAGATATGTGGAAAAGAGTATTTGCGTTATATCCATGTAAATGAAAATGATCGCGGCATCCCTGGAACAGGGCTGGTGCCGTTTGAAGATTTCTTCAAAGCCCTGATTGAAATTGATTATGAAGGTCCATTGGTTATTGAGTCTTTCGATCCGTCGTTTGAAGAGCTTGCAGGCAATTGTGCGATTTGGCGCAAATTGGCAACAAGCGGTGAAGACTTGGCAATACAAGGCTTGGCGAATCTAAAATCGATTGCCTCACGGTTGGTTTCGTAATTATCAAGAGTTCTGAAAGAGGAGCGAATGAACTATGGAACAAATGACGAGTCATGAAAGGATAACGGCCGCCCTCCATTTTCAGCCGGTAGATCGGGTTCCGATATCGCCGTTGTATCACTATGCAACTGCAAATATCAATGGATACACGGTGCGGCAATATGCTACAAACCCCGAAATCATGGCGCATTGTTCGGCAGATGCGGTCAAACGGTTTGGGTTTGATGCTGCTGTCATAGGGACAGATGTCGCGATTGAAGCGGAGGCACTTGGAAGTGAAGTCGAACAGCCTGAGAATTCCCCAATGCACATCATCTCATCGCTTCTCAATACAGAAACAGATTTTTCAACCCTGAAGACGCCCGATCCGGAAAAGGATGGGCGTCTGCCTATCTTGTTAAAGGCTACAGAGCTTTGCAAAAAGGAATTGGGCAAAGATGGTTTTGTGATCGCTTGTGCGAATGGTCCTATTAACAATGCCGGGCAATTTTTCGGTATTACTGAGCTCATGTATTTGATTATCGATGACCCTGAGATGTTTGAGGAATTGCTCGATTTCTCATTGGCTGTTTCGATTAGGCTATCCGTGCGGCTTCTTGAGGCCGGGGCGGATATGATTTTGTCAGGTGAGGCTCTGGCTTCTCCAAATTTCATCAACCCACAACTGTATCGTGATTATATATTGCCGCGACAGATCGTGTGGGCGAATGCAATCCGGGATTCCGGAGGGTTTTCCTTGATGCATATATGCGGAAAGACGCAGTCGATTTTAGAAGACATGAAGGGTTCTGGATTTGACTGCATTGACGTCGATTGGCCAGTACCAATGAGTGAGGCGAGAAAGAAATCAGGTATTTCCGTCAGAGGCAATATTAATCCATCAAAAGTGCTTGTTCAAGGAAACACAGAAGACGTAAAAATGGCGGTTAAAGATGTAATGGATGATGCAAAGGATTCCCCGGGGCTGATCATGGGGACGGGCTGCGATGTATCTGTAATTACTCCTTTCGAGAATTTATATGCTTTTGCGGAAGCGTCGAAGCAGTATGGGATGTATTAATCAAGAATATTGAGGGATGGCAAGGTAGGTTTGCGGAAATCAGTTATCTCAATCAATAACAAAGAGAAGGAGGAAAAAAAGATGAAGGTGAAAAAGTTGGCGCTTATTTTATCAGTTATTACTTTGGTGGCGTTCTTGGTAACTGGCTGCGGAGACGGTGGCAGTAGTATATCAACTGCCGGTACAA
>JAISTX010000018.1 GCA_031272365.1 Eubacteriales Family XIII. Incertae Sedis bacterium | reverse complement strand
CTCCGCGCCAGGTTCCCTATGCAAAGTGATTTCAATATCCATGGGGAAAAGTATACCATACCATATGTGACCCACACGCATTGTCATTCCGGGCCCGACCCACACGCATTGTCATTCCGGGCCTGACCCGGAATCCATGCCTCAATCACCAGGCGCGAGCGCCAGCGAGCGGCTTCCTTTCCCCTCTTGCCATGGCGCGCCGAGGCGAAAGATCGCCAAACAACTGCCACAATGTCACGGATTTTGTTATGAAATACGGATAATTATCATTGTATTACCAATTTTGTCATGTTATAAAGAGTATACCAGTCTAATTTTAATTTTGCATTACATTTATGGGGAGCTGGGGACAGTAAGTGTTTTTATTTAATGGAGGGTTTCACGATGTATGAGGGCTCGCGTCTAGTACGCATGCGCGCCGCAGCTTTGCTATTGGTTGCGGTGCTAGTTTTGTTGTTGTTTGCGCCGGTGGGCACCACCTACGCGGCGCAGGCCGACCAGCCGGCGCAGCAGCCGGACCAGGTGGCGGCGGCTCCGGCGGACGACCCGGCGGCGGTGGACACGCCTGCGGACACACCCGTGGACGCCCCGGCGGACACCCCGGCGGACACCCCGGTGGACACGGCGCCCGTCAACCCGGACGACGTGGGCACCGCACCCGTGGACGACGGCGACCAGACGGTGATAGAGGCACCCAAGGAGGAGCCGTCGGGCATCACGTTCTACAAGCAGTACGCCATCCAGACCGGCAACGACGACGCGATGGCGAACGCGACGCAGGTCGACCTGACGAGCAGCGGCGAGTACCTGCACGGGCGCTACTCGTCCTCGCGCACCTACGACAACTACCTGCGCTTCACGGGCGTCAGCCTGCCGGAGGACGCGGTGGTCACGAGCGCGACGATCACGTTCACGCTGCGCGACAAGGCCCCGACGGCCGGGTCGCTCACGTTCTACAGCGAGACGGGCGCCGGCGCGGCGTTCACGAGCCAGGCGGCCTCCTACGCGGCGAGGACGTTCTCGGGATCGTCGGCCGTCGTGGAGACGCCGGTGCTGGCCGCGGGCGACAAGTTCACGACGACGGACCTGTCGGGGATCGTCACCGAGGCGTTCAAGGCGGACCCGGCCCGCACGGCCTACGTTTTTAAAATAGTAGGGGGCGACCCGACGGCGACCTTCGTCGCCCGGTCCTACAACGGCAGCTCCAGCCTCGCCCCGGTGCTGAGCATCGAGTACGTCTCGAGCAAGGGCACGTTCGAGGGGACGGGCGGCGGCGCCTCGAGCGACGCCGAGGAGTACGGCACGGCGAAGGCGATCGCCCTCGAGGACAGCATGCAGATCGGCGGCTACTGGTCGGCCACGCTGACCCCGCCGTACAAGGAGATCGCGGCGTTCCGCTTCCCCGAGGTCGCGCTGCCGCAGAACGCGACGGTCGACGACGCCTACATCGAGTTCACGACGTACGCGGACGGCCCGGCCGGCAAGACGGCCAACATCCGCGCGCGCGCCGAGGTCGGCGACAAGGGCGTCTACACGGCCACCGCCGGCAACATCACCTCCCGCACGTACACGGACAGCTACGTCGACTTCACGCTCGACTCCTTCCGCACGCTGCGGCAGAAGGTGCGCACGGGCAACCTCGCCCCGCTCATCGCGGAGCTGCGCGCCCACGGCTGGCAGGACGGCGGCGCCCTGGCCTTCACGCTCGACGGCGACGCCTTCATCGGCAGCGTCTACGCGGGCGGCACGGCGTACCCGGCCAAGCTTGTTATTGAATACAGCGCGGGCACGCCATCCGGCGACTACCCCGACCCCGCGTGGGCCCAGCACCTCATCCTGAACGAGTACGTCCTGGGCACGGAGGCCGCGGCCTTCTCCACGGTCGAGATCTATAACGATAACGAATTCGCGGTCCGCCTCGACGACACCTTCAAGCTCGCGGGCGGGCAGGCGCCGGACGAGGCGGCGCTGACGTCCCCGTCGGGCCTGTACATCCCGGCGAAGGGCTACGCCGTCCAGAACGTGGCCAAGGGCAGCGCGGCGGACGCGGGCACGGTCACGCTCTACAAGGGCGCCGAGGCCATCTCGACGCTGTCGTACGCGGCGGCGGACACGGGCTTCGCGCCGGCACAGGGCCAGGCGTACGGCTGGTATGAGGACAAGGCGGGCGGCGTCGTGGCGTTGTTCCAGGCCGGCACAGCCGGGGCGGCCAACGCGGGCGGCAAGCTGTACCTGGCGATCGGCGTGACGAAGGCGGCCGGGTATTACGAGGACCCGATCGACGTCGCCATCACGGTGCCGAACCCGGATCTGACAACGGTCCGCTACACGACGGACGGCAAGACGGCGGGCGCGTCGTCGGGCACGGAGTACGCGTACGGCGAGGCGATCGCCATCGGCGAGGGCGCGACGCGGCTCGCCATCTACGCGAGCGACAAGCAGGCGACGAAGACGGCCAACATCGACTACACGATCGGCAAGACGGCGATGGGCGAGATGGAGGTGCGCTCCCACATCGCGAAGGGCGACGACGACGCGATGGCGAACGCCACGCGGACGTACCTGACGAGCTCGGGCGCCTACCTGCACGGCAAGTACTCCTCCTCGGTCACCTACGACAACTACCTGCGCTTCACTGGCGTAGATCTGCCGGACGACGCGGTCGTTTACGGCGCGTACATCAACTTCACGGTGCGCGACAAGTCGACGGCGGCCTCCACCTTCCGGGTGGTCGGCGAGACGGGCGCGGCGGCGGCCTTCACGTCCGCCGTCACCTCCTTCACCTCGCGCACGTTCACGACGGCGAGCGTGGAGAAGACGGCCCCCGCCTCCGCGGTGGACAGCATCTACAAGATGGACGGGCTCGAGGGGCTCGTGGCGGAGATGCGCGAGGCCGACCCGGACCGCAACACCTACGTGTTCAAGATCACGGGCCTGACGCCGGAGGCGCCGTTCGTGGCGCGCTCGTACAACGGCTCTTCCGCGAAGGCGCCGGAGCTCGTCATCCAGTATTATTCGAGCGGCGGCAGCTTCACGAAGGCCATCGCGGACTACCGCGACGACAGCGAGGAGTACGGGACGGCGGGCGCGATCGCCATCAACGACAGCATGCAGATCGGCGGCTACTGGTCGACGTCCCTGACGGCGCCGTACAAGGAGGTCGCGGCGTTCCGCTTCACGGGCACGGAGATCCCGCAGGACGCGACGATCACGGACGCCTACATTGAGTTCACGACGCTGACGAAGGGGCCGGCCGGCCGCACGGCGAACATCGAGATCCGCACGGAGCTCGGCGACGCGGCGCAGTACAAGACCACGGCCTACGACATCACGAAGCGCACGTACAGTTCTTCTTCCATAACATGGGAGCTGCCGTCGATCACGGCCGTGCGCGAAAAGATCCGCACGCCGAACCTCGCCGACATCATCGACGAGGCGCGGCTGTTCGGCTGGAAGAGCGGGCAGGCGCTGGCCTTCTCGCTGGACGGCGACAACTACATCGGCGACGTCTACTACGGCGGCACGTCCTACCCGGCGGTGCTGCACATCGAGTACGCCTTCGGCGGCGCGGGCATGTACCGCAACATCGAGACGGACCCGTCGCTGGTGGACGGCGTGGTGATCAACGAGGTGTCCACGTCGGGCACGAAGACGAACGAGGACGACTGGATCGAGCTGTACAACCCGAGCGACTCGTTCATGCTGCTCGGGCCGGGGATCCGGCTCTGGCGCGACACGCAGACGAAGGGCGACACCTTCGACTTCACGGGGCTGGCCATCGCGCCGCACGGGTACCGCATCCTGTACTGTGACGGCAATACGGAGGAAGGCCCGGACCACATCTCGTTCGACCTCAAGAAGACGGCGGAGCTCTTCCTCACGCAGCAAAACCCGGACAACCCGAAGGAGGTGCTGCGCGTCATCGACTCGTTCGCGTACGGCGAGCAGCTCTACGACCAGACGACGGCGCGCAAGCCGAACGGGACGGCGCGCATCGTGCTCATGGCGGAGGAGAGTTATTGCAAAAGCAACGACAGCGCGATGGAGAAGTACGACCTGGTCTTCTCGCAGGACCGCGGGTTGTACGACTCGGCGTTCACGCTGTCCCTGACGAGCAAGACGGGCGCGACGATCCGCTACACGACGGACGGGAAGACGCCGTCGCGGACGGTCGGCACGGTGTACACGGCGCCGCTCGTGATCGCGCGGACGTGCGCGGTGCGCGCGATCGCCTACGACGACGTGGGGACGACCACGCCGGTGACGATGACGTACGTGCTCAAGAGCAACCTCGCGAACGAGACGCAGGTCGGCGTGCGGTGGCGTTACAAGAGCACGATCACGAGCCAGCAGTACGCGGACGCGCTCGCGTCGCTGCCGCTTTTGTCCATCACGAGCGACACGGTGGAGATCTCGCACGCGTCGACGGCGGACTACGTGCAGGGCTATTTCGAATTCATGCCGGAGGAGGGATCTTCGGACGCGGACTTCTACAGCCCGATCGGCGTGAAGCGCTTCGGGCAGGCGAGCCGGTCGCAGTTCAACTCGGGCATCGCGGTGCGGTTCAAGAAGGACTTCGGCGCGGGCAAGGCGAAGTACGAATTCTTCTCGTCCCTGGAGGGCGAGCCGTACCCGCTGACCGGGACGTACAAGAAGCTCGAACTCCACGAGGGGCAGGACGGGCCGCAGGACATCATCTACGGGCTCGGCTACAACCGGTATGATGAGTCGGTGACAAGGCGGCTGGCGAACCAGATGGGATTCTTCGATTCACACGTGCGCTATGTCCATTATTTCTATAACGGAATGTATATGGGCATTAAGACGATGAGAGAGGACTATGGCCCGCATACGTTTGAACCGTATTTCGATGTCGACAGCGATGACTTCACAAAGGTCAGCTTCCAGGATTCCGCGTTCAAGACGGGGCGGGTCGAGGACGGCGACGGCGATACGGCGGTGCTGAAGAAGGTCAACGATGTCGCGAAGACCGGCAATTTCCAGGAGTTCAAGAAATACGTGGATGTCGACAATATGATCCGCAACCAGATCCTCTTCATGTTCATCGACACGGAGCATGAGATGAACGCGGTCATCGAGAACAACGTGGTGTACAGCGGTGGCGCGGAAGGCAGCGGCGTGAAGATGATGTTCAATGTGAACGATTCGGACGGCGCGTTCTACAACAAGGGCGATACGACGGCGACGGCGCACTCGCTGGTCGGCGGCGCGGGCAACACGTGGCACAAATGGAAAAACGAGCCGAAGTCGCGCGGCGGCGCGGGCGAGTACTTCGGGATCTTCTCGGGCGACAGCACGACGGCGACGAAGGGCAACCTGGAGTTCAAGACGATGGTCAAAGACCGCGTGCTCGAGCTGATCGGGCCGGCGGACGACGGGAAGCTGCGCGGCGCCGAGGGCGCGCCACTGTCGGTAGACAATGTGGTGAAGATCATCTCCGAGGAGCAGCAGAAGCTGATGGTGCCGTACCGGCTCGACGCGGCGTTCATGGGCGATAACAGCCACATCTACCAGGATTGGGTTTCCTACGGGGCGTCGGTGCGGGCGCTGGTCCCGGCGCGCGTGAGCTTCAACCTCGAGCAGTGGAAGAAATACAATATGACGCACACGCTGAAGGCGGTCACGGTGACGCAGGCGGCCGGCGGGGTGGCTTTGACCAACCCGAACAGCGGGACGACGGTGTACTACACGCTGAACGGCTCCGACCCGATGGGCGCGAACGGCGCGACGCCGTCGCAGTCCGGCGGGAACACGGCGGCGAAGGCGTACGCGGGCGGCACGATCACGGTGCCGGAGGGCGCGACGCTGACGGTGCGGGCGTTCACGACGAACAACTGGGGCCCGGTGACGACGTATTGAGCGTAGGGGCGGATGGCAATCCGCCCGGGCCGTAGGGGCGGATGGCAATCCGCCCGCAAGGGGCAGGCGCGCACAGCGCGCCTGCCCCTTTTGATTCCGGGTTCATTTGGTTTCGTCGACTTCTTTCCGGAGTGCAGCAATGCACTCGTGGCAATAGTCACGCAACGGTGATATATCATTCCCCATAGTGTCCCAGAGAATCTGATCGTCGAATTGCCCGTAATGGTGCGCCGCAATATTCCGCATGTCTTTTATTTTTTGCCATGGCATATTCGAGAATGTCTTTCGAAAATCCTCTGTAAGGTGCGTTGTTAGTTCCCCGATTTGAAGTACGCACATAGCCGTCGCATTTTTGTAGACCGCGTTTTCATGCAGCGTTTCGTATGATTTGCCAAAATGGGATATGGCTTCGTCTTTCTGATCGCAATACTGTGCAATCTTTTTCAATATCGTGATATTACGCTGAGAGGGGCTGATTTTCATAAAGGACAATCTCCTCTGTTCGTACATTTGCCAAAAACTCCTCGTCGAGCGCCCCTTCCGTTAATAAATCCACTTTCACACCAAGACGTTCTTCCAACTCTGAATGCAAGCCGGCAAGCTGGAAAAGGCCGCGCAACGCACCCCTGTCCACAATCAGCAAATCAATATCACTATCGGCTCTTGCGTCTCCTCTTGCATACGATCCGAACAATGCAAGTTTCCCGATACCATATGCACGTGCGATCGGGACAACAATCTTCGATATTTGAGCTATGCTATATTTTCTTGATCGCATTTGTTTTGCCTCTGCCCCTATTCTAATCGGAACTGTTCAATTCTTCAAGCATCCGGTGGAACAAACTTCGACTTGGAATCAATATCAGCAAATCCGCGGGAGGCCTTCCCCGTAGAGGACGTCTAGCCTTGCCCTGCCGCCGATGGCTGTGCGGCGGACGACCGGGGGCCTTGGCTGGCTGGCTTCCGCCGCGCCTGCCCCGGCCGCGGCCGGCGCGCCTGTCCCCCCCGCAGTGTACACTTCCCCGATGATCGCGGCGTCCTGCCCGAGCGCCGTCAAACGCAGCGCGGCGAGCGCCCTTTCCGCGTCGGCTTCCGCCACGGCGCAGACGAGCTTGCCCTCGTTGCCCATGTACAGGGGGTCGAGCCCCATGATGCCGCAGAACGCGCGGACCTGGGCGCTGACGGGGACGCGCGCGTCGTCGATCTCGACGCTGACGCCGGACGCCCGCGCGAGCTCGTTGAGCACGGTCGCGAGGCCGCCGCGCGTGACGTCGCGCATCGCGTGCGGCGTGACGCCCACGCCGCGCAGCGCGTCCGTGAGCGGCGTCAGCAGCGCGCAGTCGCTCTCGATGCCGTTGTCGATCCCCATGCGGCAGGACAGGATGCACGCGTGGTGGTCGCCGAGGTTCCCCGAGACGAGGATCCTGTCCCCGGGCCTCATGCCGCCCGGGCCGACCGGCCCCGCGCCGCCAAACACCCCGATGCCCGTTGTGTTCACGATCAGCCCCGGCTCCGCGCCGCCGCCCTCGACGACCTTCGTGTCGCCGGCGACGATGAGGACGCCTGCCTCCCGCGCCGCCTCCGCCATCGAGGCGCAGATCCGGTCCAGCAGCCCCACCGCGAGCCCGGCGTCGAGCACAAAACCGCAGGTGAGCCAGCGCGGCGACGCCCCGCTCATGAGCACGTCGTTGACCGTGCCGCACACGGCCAGCTTGCCGATGTCCCCCCCGGGGAACGCCAGCGGCCGCACGACGAACGTGTCCGTGGAGACCGCGAGCCCCGCGCCCCCCATCTCCGCCGCGCCGACCGTCGCCGCGTCCTCCAGCCGCAAAAGCACCGCGTTGCCGAAATGGCGCGAGAACAGCGTCCGCGTCAATTCTTCGGAATCAAACCCCCCGCTCCCATGCGACAATGTTATTGCATCTTTTGCCATACGGGTATCATACCACACTGCGGCCTGCCCCCGCGCGGTGGCCGCCCCCCGCCCGCCGAGCCCCCGGCGCACGACGCAACACATCGAGTTGATACAGCGTTTGTAGCGATTTCAAGGGTTTTTTGCCCCGAAATCGCTACAATCGCTGTACTAAATCATTTTCGTTTCGTAGGCGCAGGGACTGTCTTCGCGGTTTATTACTATTATGTTTCAAAATTTATCGTTGTTTTCCAAGGGTTGGCGTGATATAAGTCAGGGTAGTGGACTGGGGGAGTCCGCGAAACAGAGGGGACGGGGGGGCGTTCCGCATATATTTCAATAACATATTGTGAGGAGGGCTTTTTGATGGAAAGAAGAGTGCGTCACGCGCGCCGACGCCTGTTGGCGTTATTTCTTGTCTCTGTGATGGTCGCGCTCTCGCTCGCGTCGTTGGGCGGCGCGTACGCGGGGGGCTTGCCGGAGGCGCCGGATGCGGCGGAGGCGCAGGACCCGCCAGGGGCACCGGGGGCGGAGGCGCCCGATGCCACAGCAGACCCGGGGGCGGATCCGGCGTCAGGGCAAGGCCAGGACGCGGCGGCGAACCCGGGCCAGGACGCAGCGGCGGCTGATGCCGCGGATCCGGCGGAGGCAGCGGGCGGCGCGGGCGGCGCGGAGGTCGCGCCTGCGGAGCTCCGTGACACAGACGCCGCAGGCACAGCGCCCGCGAAGGCGCCGGAAGGCTTCCATTTTATAAGGCAATTTCCCATCCAGTCCGGCAACGACGACGCGATGGCGAACGCGACGCAGGTCAACCTGACGAGCAGCGGCGCCTACCTGCACGGGAAGTACTCCTCCTCGCGCACCTACGAAAACTACCTGCGCTTCACGGGCGTCGCCCTGCCGGAGGACGCCTACGTCACGGCGGCCTCGATCACCTTCACGATGCGCGACAAGGCCCCGAAGGCCGGGTCCCTTTTGATCGTCTGCGAGTTGGGCGCCGCAGCGGCCTTCACGAGCAAGGCGGACTCCTTCACGCAGCGCGCCTTCTCGCGCGCGCAGGCGGCCATGGAGACGCCGGCGCTGGCGGCGGGCGCCAAGTACACGACGGCGGACCTATCGGCGCTCGTCGCCGAGGCGCGCGCGGCGGACAGCGCGCGCACGGACTACGTGTTCAAGATCACGGGCGGCGACCCGGCGGCGACCTTCGTCGCGAAGTCCTACAACGGCAACGCCAGCCTCGCCCCCGTGCTGAACATCGAATACATCAGCCAGGCCGGCACCTTCGAGACGACGGTCGGCGGCGCCTCGGGCGACGCGGAGGAATACGGCACGGCGAAGACGATCTCGCTCGAGGACAGCATGCAGATCGGCGGCTACTGGTCGACCACGCTGACCCCGCCCTACAAGCAGATCTCCGCCTTCCGCTTCCCGGCCGTGGAGCTGCCGCAGGGCGCGGTGCTGACGGACACCTACATCGAGTTCACGACCTACGCGGACGGCCCCGCCGGCAGGAGCTCGCGCATCATCACGCGGGCCGAGGTCGGCGACGCGGGCGTCTACAAGGCGAAGGCGGGCAACATCAGCAGCCGCGCCTACACGAACACCGGCGTGGAATTCACCCTCGAGTCCTTCCGCACCTCCCACGGGAAGGTGCGCACGGGCGACCTGACGCCGCTCGTCGAGGAGCTGCGCCTCCGGGGCTGGCAGAACGGCAGCCCGATGGCCTTCATGCTCGACGGCGACAACTTCATCGGCAGCGTCTACGCCGGCGGCACGTCCCGCCCGGCGAAGCTCGTCCTCCAGTACCGCTACGACGCCTCGCCGGACGGCGGCTACCCCGAGGGCTGGGCCGACAACATCCGCCTGAACGAATACGGCCTCGGCACCGAAGCCGCCGCCTACTCCTGGATAGAGTTTTACAACAATAACGATTTCGCGCTGCGCCTCGACGACACCTTCTCGCTCGCCGCCGAAGGGCAGGCCGGCGAAGAGGCCGCGCTGGATTCCCCGGCCGCGCTCTACCTGCCCGCGAAGGGCTTCGCCCTGCTGTACGTCGGCAAGGGCGGCGCGGCGGACGCGGGGGCGGTGGCCCTGTACCGGCAGGCGGACGGCGGCAGGGAGCTGGTCTCCGCCCTGTCCTACGACGCGGCGGGCGGCCCCGCCCCGGCGCCGGGCCAGACCTACGGGCTGTACGAGGACGAGGCGGGCGGACGGGCCGCGCTGTTCGAGGCCGGCACGCCGGGCGCGCCGAACGCGGGGGCGAAGCTCGCGCTTTCGGTCGCGGCCAGCCAGGCCCCCGGGTTCTACGACGAGCCCTTCGAGGTCACGCTCACGGCGGCCAACCCCGGCCTCACGCAGATCCGTTACACGGTGGACGGCAGCGTGCCCAGCGCGACGGCCGGCATACCCTACACGGCGGGGGACGCCATCTCCATCCGGAACGGCGCCACGCAGCTGTCCGTCTACGCGGGCAACGAGCAAGGCTCTGTCCGGCAGGACTATTTCTACACGGTCGGCGACGCGCAGATGGAGGCGCACGAGATCCGCGTCCCGATCGCCACGGGCAACGACGACGCGATGGCGAACGCCACGCAGGTCAACCTGACGAGCTCGGGTGCCTACCTGCACGGGAAGCACTCCTCCTCTGTCACCTACGACAACTACCTGCGCTTCACGCAGGTGCGGCTGCCCTCCGACGCGGTCGTCTACGGCGCGGCCATCGAGTTCACGGTGCGCGACAAGGCGGCGTCGCCCTCCACCTTCCGGGTCGTCGGGGAGACGGGCGCGGCTGCGGCGTTCACGGCCGCGGCTTCCTCCTTCGCGTCGCGCACGTTCACATCCGGCAGCGTGGAGCGGACGGCGCCGCCCTCCGCGGCGGGCAGCGTCTACGCGCTCGACGGCCTCGAGGGGCTCGTGGCGGAGATGCACCAGGCCGACCCCGCCCGGCTGGACTACGTGTTCAAGATCACGGGGCTGACCCCCGGCGCGCCGTTCGTGGCGCGGTCATACAACGGGTCCTCCGCGCAGGCGCCGGCGCTCGTCATCCAATATTATTCGAACCACGGCAGTTTCACGAAGGCGATTTCGGACTACCGCGACGACAGCGAGGAATACGGGACGGCGGGCAAGGTCCTGCTCAACGACAGGATGCGCGTCGGCGGGTACACGAAGACGGCGCTGACGGCCGCCAACAAGGCGGTCCAGGCGCTGCGGTTCACGGGCGCGGAGATCCCGCAGGACGCGACGATCACGGACGCGTGGATCGAGTTCACGGTGTCGGCAACGGCGGACGCGGGGCGCACGGCGCGCATCCGCATCCGCTCGGAGCTGGGGGACGCGGCGCAGTACAAGCAGGCGGCCTACGACGTCACGGGAAGGACCTACGGCGGCATGGAGGCGGTGTGGGAGGCGCACGCGTTCACGCAAACGCGCACGGTGGTGCGCACGCCGAATCTGGCCGAGGTCATCGACGAAGCGCGGCTGTACGGATGGAAGAGCGGCCAGGCGCTCGCCTTCCTGTTCGAGGGCGACGACTTCATCGGATCGGTCTACCAGGGCGGGAGCGCCTGCCCGCCGGTGCTGCACGTGGAGTACTCCTACGGCGGCCCGGGCATGTACCGCAACGTGGAGACGGACCCGTCGAAGGTGGCCGGCGTGGTGATCAACGAGGTATCCACGTCGGGCACGGCGTCGAACCGCGACGACTGGATCGAGCTCTACAACCCGAACGACTCGTTCGTGCTGCTCGGAGCCGGCATCCGCCTCTGGCGCGACACGCAGACGAAGGGCGACACCCACGACTTTGACGGGTTCGTGCTCGCGCCCAACTCCTACCGCATCCTCTACGCGGACGGGGACACGGAGGCCGGGCCGGACCACCTCCCCTTCGACCTGAAGAAGACGGCCGAGCTCTTCCTCACGCAGCAAAACCCGGACAAAAAGAAAGAGGTCCTGCGCGTCATCGACTCGTTCAAATACGGCGAGCAGCTCTACGGCGAGACGCATGCACGCAAGCCAAACGGGAGCGCGCGCATCGTGCTCATGGCAGAAGATAGTTATGGAAAGAATAACGACAGCGCCCCCGAGAAATACGACCTCGTATTCAGCCAGGACCGCGGGCTCTACGCGTCGGCGTTCACGCTGGCTTTGACGAGCAAGACGGGCGCGGAGATCCGCTATACGACGGACGGGTCGACGCCGTCGCGGACGAAGGGCACGATCTACGAGATGCCGCTCGTGATCGACCGGACGTGCGCCGTGCGCGCGGTCGCGTACGACGACGCGGGGACGAGCACGCCGGTGACGATGACGTACGTGCTGCAGGACAACCTGAAAAACGAAAAGCATGCCGGCGACCTGTGGAAGTACAAGAGCTCGATCGACAGCCAGGCCTACGCGGACGCGCTCGCGGCGCTGCCGCTCCTGTCCATCACGTGCGACACGGAGGAGCTGTCGCACGCGGCGTCGTCGACCTACGAGCAGGGGTATTTCGAGTTCATGCCGGAGGAGGGCTCGGGAGGCGCCGACTTCTACAGCCCGATCGGCGTGAAGCGCTTCGGGCAGGGGAGCCGCAAGCAGTTCAACTCGGGCATCGCGGTGCGGTTCAAGAAGGACTTCGGCGCGGGCAAGGCGAAGTACGAGTTCTTCTCCCCGATGGAGGGCGAGCCCTACCCGCTGACCGGGGCGTACAAGAAGCTCGAGCTGCACGAGGGGCAGGACGGGCCGCAGGCGCTCATCTACGGGCTCGGGTTCAACCGCTACGACGAAACGGTGACGCGCCGGCTATCGAACCAGATGGGCATCTTCGACTCGCACGTGCGCTATGTGCATTATTTCTACAACGGCAACTACATGGGCATCAAGACGATGCGCGAGGACTACGGGCCGCAGACGTTCGAGCCGTATTTCGGCGTCGACAGCGACGACTTCACGAAGGTCAGCTTCCAGGACCTGGCCTTCATCGGCGGGCTCGTCGACACCGGCGACGGCGACAAGGCGGTGCTCGCGAAGGTCAAGTCCGTCGCGGCGTCGAGGAACCTCCAGGAGTTCAAGAAGTACGTGGACATCGACAACATGATCCGCAACCAGATCCTCTTCATGTTCATCGACACGGAGAACGAGATGAACGCCGTCATCGAGAACAACGTGGTGTACAGCGGCGGCGCGGAGGGCAGCGGCGTGAAGATGATGTTCAACGTGAACGACTCGGACGGCGCGTTCTACAACAAGGGCGACAAGACGGCGACAGCGCATTCGCTGTTCGGCGGCGCGGGCAACACGTGGTACAAGTGGAAAACCGACGCGTCCTCGCGCAGGGGCGCGGGCGGCTTCTTCGGGGTCTTCTCGGGCAACAGCACGTCGGCGTCGGCGGGCAACCTCGAGTTCAAGACGCTGGTCAAGGACCGCGTGCTCGAGCTGATCGGGCCGGCGGACGACGGGGTGCTGCGCGGGGCAGCGGGCGCGCCGCTCTCCGTGGACAATGTGGTGAAGATCCTCGGCGAGGAGCAGGAGAAGCTGATGGTGCCCTACCGCCTCGACGCGGCGTTCATGGGCGACAGCGCGCACGTCTACCAGGACTGGGTGGCGTACAACCCGTCGGTGCGGGCGCTCGTCCCGCAGCGCGTGAGCTTCAACCTCGAGCAGTGGAAGCGGTACAATATGACGCACACGCTGAAGGCGGTGGGGGTCGAGGCGTCCGGGGCGGGCTCCGGCGGGGTCGCGCTCACCAACCCGAACGGCAGCGCGGCGGTGTACTACACACTGGACGGGTCCGACCCGATGGGGCTCAACGGCGCGACGCCGTCCCAGTCCGGCGGCAACGCGGCGGCGAAGGCGTACACGGGCGGCACGATCGCCGTGCCCGAGGGCGCGACGCTGACGGTGCGGGCGTTCACGACGAACAACTGGGGCCCCATGACCAAGTATTGAGCACGTAGGGGCGGACGGCAATCCGCCCACCGGACAAGGTTGCCGGATGCTGACGCATCCGCCTGTATGATTGGAGCATGGATTCCGGGTCAAGCCCGGAATGACACCACGTATTGTCATTCCGGGCTTGACCCCACACTTATTGTCATTCCGGGCTTGACCCGGAATCCAAAAATCCAATAAAAAAGCAGGTGAGCAAAGCGAACCTCCTATCCATTCTCATATCCGTATCAAAAGGCGCGAGCCGAAGGCGAGCGGCAACCGGGCGGCGTCCATGGGGATCAGGGGACGCCGCCCGGTTGTATTGCTGCCCTACGCGAGGTTCAGCTTCCGCCTCAGCATATACCGCGCGAGCAGCCAGAACACCACGCCGAAGCAGACCCAGAGGATGGTCTGCATCCCGAGGAGGTAGTTCATGGAGTCAAAGTCCGACACCGAAAAGCTGATCGCAAACGACTGCGATGGATCGGCAAGCAGCTCCTCCTGCGCGGCAGCGTCCATGGCGGAGTCCGCGCCGGGGGCTGCGAGGGCGTCCATGGCCGTGCCGGAGAACGCGCCCAGCAGCGCGATGAAGGAAGCGATCTGCGTGGCGATGTACAGGATGATGAAGGCGAGGATGCTGCCGCCGACGCGGTTCTTGAGCAGGTTCGGGCCCCACGAGATCGCTGCGTAGAACATGAGGGTGCCCGCCGTCGCCGACACGACGATCAGGAGCGCGAGCAAGGTGATGCTCTGCCCGATCGGGGAGCCCTCGGCCGCCATCTCGCGCAGCCCTTTCACCATGTCGCCCCATCCGCCCTCGCGCAGGCTGAAGAGGAAGAGGCTCAGGAGGACGAGGCCCGTGCTCGCGATGCTCCAGATCGACCCCGTGATGAGCTTGGCGAGCAGGAGCTGCTCGCGGCTCGCCGGCAGCGTGTGCGTCAGGTAGGCCTGGCGCCCGAGCATCGTCCGCGCGAACCGGGAGATGACCACGACCACGACCACGATCATCATCACGGCCATGCTCGCAAAATACGCGAAGAACAGCAGGACTGCGGCGAGGCCTTTCGCCGTGCCGCCCGTATCGGTGGCGGTGCCCCCGGCCTCCGCCTGCGTGACCAGGTTGCCGAAGAAGATGGCGCTCACCGCCGCGATCACGGCGAAGGCGAGGAACACCCACAGGATCGTGCGCGACGTCGCCTTGAATTCGTATTTGACCAGTTTGCTTAGCATTTGTACACCTCCCGGAAAACCTCATCCACGCTCTTCCCCGTCTGCTCGCGGAGCTCGTCGGTGCTCTGGTGCCGCACGACCCGCCCCCAGCTCAGGAAGACCACTTCGTCCAAAATCTTTTCAATGTCGGCGATCAGATGGGTGCTGATCACGACGGTCGCGTCCTCGTTATAGTTTTTCAAAATCGTCGCGAGGATGTAGTCGCGCGCGGCCGGGTCGACGCCGCCGATCGGCTCGTCCAGCAGGTAGAGCTTCGCGTGCCGGCTCATGACGAAGCACAGCTGCGCCTTCTCTTTCGTGCCCTTGCTGAGCGTCTTGAACAACAATTCCTTTTTGATGCCGAGCTGCGCGAGCATCTCCTGCGCCTTGCCGGCGTCGAAGTCCTCGTAGAAGTCCGTGAAGAGCTCGAGGCAGTCGCCTACCTTCATATGGTCGTCGAAGTACATGCAGTCGGGCAGGTAGCTGACGATCTTCTTCGTCTCGACGCCGGGCTTCATGCCGTCCACGAGGATCTCGCCTTCGGTCGGCACGAGCAGCTCGTTGGCGAGCTTGATGAGCGTCGTCTTGCCGCTGCCGTTGGGGCCGAGCAGCCCCACGATGCGCCCCGGCTCGAGCGCAAAGCTCGCTTTTTCGAGCGCCGGCGTCTGGCCGAAGCGCTTCGTCAGGTCTTTCGCTTCCAGTATCGCCATCTAATTCACCTCCTTCGCAATCATCTTCACCGCGTCCTCGCGGCTGATCCCGAGCGCCGCCATCCCCTCGAGGAAGGCCTTGATCTGTTCCTGTGCCATTTTCTCTTTCAACTCCCCAATCCTCCTTTCGTCTTCGGTGACCGTCCTGCCGGCGGTCCGGTGCGTCGCGAGCAGCCCCTGCGTTTCGAGCTCCGCGAGCGCCTTCTGCATCGTGTTTGGGTTGACTTCCGCCTCGAGCGCGAGCGTCCGCACGCTGGGGACGCTGCTGCCGGGCGGGTACTCGCCGCGAAGTATGCCGAGCTGGATCTGCTCCACCAGCTGCGCATAGATCGGGCGGTCGCCCCTAAAATCCCATTTCATTCGCTTTCTCCTTTCTCATAATCCCGGTCGCCCCGGGGGGCGATGTATTACTGTATTAAGCGCTTAATACAGTAATACACGAAAAAAGGGGCCTTGTCAACCCCTTTTTGAATAAAACTTTTTTGGAGAGGTGGCCGGATGCGCCGACCCCCTCGCAATGTCATTCCGGGCGGATTGCCATCCGCCCCTACGGCCTGCGGCGCCGACCCCCACGCAATGTCATTCCGGGTTGCGAAGCAATCCCGGAATCCATGCTCCAATCAAAAGACGGATGCGCCAGCATCCGTCAACCTTTTTTCTTTATGCTGATTCCAATTTGAAATACAGATAAATCAAATTGGAAACAGTGTTACACCCCGAGCAGCCCCACGATGAGGTACCCGACCGCGGCGATCCCCGCCGCCAGGAACCCGAACGGCGCCTGCGTGATCGAATGCCGGAAATTGTTGCAGCCCGTCGCGGCGCTCGTGAGGATCGTCGCGTCGGAGTAGAAGCAGATGTGGCTGCCGAGCACGCCGGCCGAGATGACGGCCGCGACGCAGACGGCGGTGTTCGCCCCGAGCGCCATCGACAGCGGGATGACGATCGGCAGCGCAATGACGTACATGCCCCAGTTGGTCCCCGTGATGAACTCCGTCACCGTCAGCACGAGGAAGATGACGAGCGGCGCGAGCGCGGGCGTCATCCCCTTCGACGCGGACTCGATGACAAACGCCGTGAACCCGATCTGGTCGTTGACCGCCGCGAACGTGAACGTCAGCACCATCATGAGCAGCGGCATGAGCATGTTCTTCAGCCCCTCCACCGTCATGTCCCAGTAGTCCTCGGCGCTCATGACGTTCTGCGCGAGGTAGAAGACGAAGATGAAGGCCATCGTCACGAGCGTGCCGACCTGCATGTCGAAGTCCTCGAACATCGGCAGCGGCGCCGTCGCGATGACCATGCCGACGAGCACGAGGATCGGGAGCGCGAAGTTGATGATCTTCGGGTTGTCCGGCACCTGCAGCTTCTGGCCCGCCTTGATGTCGATCTTCTCGCTGTCCGCGGGCGCCAGCGGCCCGCCGTTGCGCACGCGCTCCTCCGCCCTCTTCATCGGCCCGAAGATCGGGATGACCCCGATGATGACGAGCGGCACGACGAGCGTCGCCGCCCACGCGTAGAAGCTGTACGGGATGGTCTGGATGAAATAACTCGTGCCCTGCCCCTCGGGCGCCCACCCGTTCGTCTCGAGCAGCTGCCCGCAGAACACCGACCACGTCGAGATCGGGATGAGGACGCAGACGGGCGCGGCCGTCGAGTCGACGATGTAGGCGAGGAATTCGCGCGGCACCTTGTGCTTGTCGGACGCCTCGGCCATCGAGCTGCCGACGGTCAGGCAGTTGAGGTAGTCGTCGATGAAGATCGCGATCCCGAGCACCCACGTCCACAGCAGCGTGCTCTTGCGCGTCTTCGCCTTCTTCGAGATCCAGTCGCCGAACGCCTTCGCGCCGCCGGACTTCTCGATGAGCGCGATGATCGAGCCCATGAGCCCGCACACGAAGAACAGCCAGACCATGTCGTCGCTCTGGATCGTGTCGAACAGGCCGGTCGAAAAATTGTTGAGCGTGTCCACGAGGTTCGGCGTGTTCAAAGGCCCCGTCTGCGGCGCGATCATGAGGAAGCCCATGATGCACGCGAGCGCGAGCGCCTCCAGGATGCGCTTCGTGATGAAGATGTAGACGATGAGGAAGACGGCGGGGATCACCGAGAACCCACCGAACCCGGCCTCCGCGTTGAACGTGTCCTCCGGGATGACCGTCGCGAGCACAAACGACGCGAGCACGACGAGCACGACCGCGAGCAGCGTCCGCCGCGCATTGAAAGACCGAACCTCCTCCTGCAATTTCTTTACTGGCATGAGCACTCTCCTTTCCTTGCAGTATGGCAATATGAATGGTAAAAAAAGATTTTACCACAGAAGGCAAGGAAATAAAACACATTTCAGAATATTCGAAAAACAGCCGCCGCCATTCCTATTCACGGAACAAATGCACATTTGGTAAGAAAACCAGTGCTTTTCCTACCAAATCGCAACCTGTTACGTGTGTTGCCTCTGGGGGTTGGCCTCGAGCCCGGTCACCCGACCAGCCGCGCGCAGGCCTCCTCTACGTCCTTGTGGTGGCCGAAGGCGCTGAAGCGGACGAAGGACTCGCCGGCCGGGCCGAAGCCGGAGCCGGGGGTCGTCACGATATGGTACGTATTCAAAAGCTCGTCGAACACGTCCCAGCTCGTGCGCCCGGGGAACTGCGCCCAGATGTACGGCGAGTTGTCGCCGCCGACCGTGGCGATGCCGCGCGCGCCCAGCGTCTCCCGGATGCGCCGCGCGTTTTCCAAATAATAATCGGTGAGCGCGCGGATCTCTTTCAGCCCTGCCTCGGAGAGCGCCGCCAGGCCGCCCGCCTGCGCGATGTTCGAGGCGCCGTTGAAGATCGTCGCCATGACGCGGCTCCACGCCTTGTTGATGCTGCCCCCGCCCTCGTAGGCGAGGCCGAACGGCACGACGGTCCAGCCGAGGCGCACGCCCGTGAAGCCGGCCGGCTTCGAAAAGGAGTTGATCTCGATCGCGCACGTCTCCGCGCCGTCGACTTCGAAGATCGTCTTCGGCAGGTCCGCGTCGCGGATGAACTCCGAGTAGGCCGCGTCGAACAGGATGACGCTGCCGCTCTTGTTGGCGAACGCCACGAGCTCGGCAAGCTGCGCCCGCGTCATTACGTAGCCCGTCGGGTTGTTCGGCGAGCAGATGTACAGCAGGCTGCCCGGCTGCACCAGGGACAGGTCCGGGAAGAACGCGTTGTCCGGCGTGCACGGCAGGTAGGTGATGCCCGCGTAGCCCGTGCCGTCCATCGCGCCGGCCGCACCGATCAGCACGCTGCCGTCGACGTAGACCGGGTAGGCCGGGTCCTGCACGGCGACGGGCACCCCGCGCCCGAAGAGCAGCTGCAGCCGCCCGACGTCGCATTTCGCCCCGTCCGAGATGAAGACCTCGTCAATGTGAAACTTCCCGCCGTAGAAGACCTCGGAGATCCGCTGGCGCAGATCCTCGCGGCCCTCGTCCTGGTATCCCGAATAACCGTCCGGCGTTGACAGCGCTTTTGCCTCGCTGGCGAGGCCGGCCGCGGCGGCCGGGAAGATCGGCTCGGTCGTGTTGCCGACGCCGAGGGAGATGACGCGCACGTCCGGGTGCGCCTGCTGGTACGCCGTCCGGCGCTTCGCGATCTCCGGGAACAGGTAGCCCGGCGAGATGTTTTCGATGCAAGGGTTTGGTTTCATCACTTGAACTCCTTCAGGCCGGAAAAATCCAGCGTCGCAAAATAATCCTCTGCCGTCTCCGCGCGGCGGATCTGGAGCACGCCCCCGTCCTCGCGCAGCAGCAGCTCCTTCGTGCGGAGCTTGCCGTTGTAGTTGAAGCCCATCGCGCGGGCGTGGGCGCCGCCTTCGTGCAGCACGACAAGGTCGCCGACGTCGATCTTCGGCAGCGGCCTCTGCACCGCAAATTTATCATTATTCTCGCACAGGCCGCCTACGATGTCGTACACCTGGTCGGCCGGCCGATCCTCCTTGCCGGGGATGGTGACGTGGTGGTAGGCGCCGTAGAGGCCGGGCCGCATCAGGTCGGCCATCGAGGCGTCGAGGCCGATGTAGTCGCGGTAGATGTGCTTTTCGCGGATGGCGCGGCAGACGAGCCAGCCGTAGGGGCCGGTGATCGGGCGGCCGTATTCGGTCTTGATGAGGGGCGCGACGCCCGCGGAGCCGAGGATTTCGTCGTATGCCCCGCGCACCGCGCGTGCGAGCGCGGGCCAGGCGATGGCCTCGTCCTCGGGCTTGTACGGGATGCCGACGCCGCCGCCGAGGTTGACGAATTCGAGCGCGATGCCGAGGCGCTCCTTCAGCTCCTTCGCGAGCGTGAAGACCATGCGCGCCGTGTCCTTGTGGTACTCGATGTTGAGCTCGTTGGAGGCGACCATCGTATGTAAACCGAAACGCTTGACGCCTTTGCCCTGCGCGATTTCGTAGGCTTCGAAGAGCTGGCCCCGCGTGAGGCCGTACTTGGCTTCGACGGGGTTGCCGATGATGGAGTTGCCGACCTTGTCCGGGCCCGGGTTGTAGCGGAACGACAGCATCTCGGGCAGGCGCCCGCCGCCGAGCGCCTCGAGGACTTCGATGTGCGTAATGTCGTCGAGGTTGACAATCGCGCCGAGCGCGAGCGCTTTTTCGAAGTCGGCGTCCGGCGTCTGGTTGGACGTGAACATGATCTTCTCGCCCGTGATGCCCGCCCGCTCGCAGAGCAAGAGCTCTGGCAGCGACGAGCAGTCCATGCCGAGGCCCTCCTCATCCAGGACCTTGAGGATATAGGGGTTGGGCAGCGCCTTCACGGCGAAGTGCTCGACGAAGCCTGTGAAGCCGGCGTCCGCGAAGGCCGCGTTCAGCGCGCGCGCGTTGGCGCGGATGGCGCCCTCGTCGTACAGGTAGTACGGCGTCCCGTATGTCGCCGCGATTTCTTCCAAGCGTGTCTGGGAGACGGGTAATTTCTTTTCACTCATAATATGTGAGTATACCACATGTTATACTATATCCATAATAAGAATGAAGGAGTAGAAATGGATTACATCAGCACACGCGGGGATCGGGAGCGCATCAGCGGCGCGCAGGCCATCGTCCGGGGGCTCGCGCCCGACCGGGGGCTATACGTGCCCACCAGCTTCCCGGACATCGACGTCAGCGCGGATTTCGACGCGGCCGCGCTCGCGGGCGGCGGCTACCGGGGCATCGCGAAGCTCGTGCTCGCGGCGTTCCTGCCGGACTTCACGGCGCAGGAGATCGAGGCCTGCGTGGACGGTGCCTACGACAGGAAATTTGACGCCCCCGACATCGCCCCCCTGTTTTCAATAACAAAAGACGATGCCGCCGGCCGCCCTGCCGACGCCCACGTGCTGGAGCTGTGGCACGGGCCGACGGCGGCCTTCAAGGACATGGCGCTCACGATCCTGCCCTACCTCATGAAGACGGCGGCCCGGAAGACCGGCGAGGACAAGAAGATCGTGATCCTCACGGCGACCTCGGGCGACACGGGCAAGGCGGCGCTCGCGGGCTTCGCGGACGTGCCGGGGACGGAGATCTTCGTCTACTACCCGAAGGACGGGGTGTCCGCCGTGCAGGAGCGGCAGATGGTCACGCAGGAGGGCGGCAACGTCCACGTCTTCGGCATCCGCGGCAATTTCGACGACGCGCAGACGGCGGTGAAGAACGTCTCGGGCGATGCGGCGTACGGCGCGGCCTTGGCCGCGCGCGGCGTGCGGCTATCGTCGGCAAACTCGATCAACATCGGCCGCCTCGTGCCGCAGGTCGCCTACTACGTGTCGGCCTGGGCCAGGCTCGCCGCATCTGGCGCGGTGGGGCCGGGCGAGCCGGTCAACATCTGCGTGCCGACCGGCAATTTCGGCAACATCCTCGCGGCGTGGTACGCGAAGCAGATCGGCGTGCCCGTGGGGCGCCTCATCTGCGCCTCGAACGAAAACAAGGTGCTGACGGACTTCCTGCGCTCGGGCGTCTACGACAGGCGCCGGGACTTCGTGCTGACGGACTCGCCGTCGATGGACATCCTCATCTCGAGCAACCTCGAGCGCCTGCTGTGGCACCTGTCCGGCGGGGTCGCGGCGGGGGCGGACGGAGACGTCCGCCGCATGATGGGCGGCCTCGACGCGGACGGCTACTACGACGCGGGGGAAGCGGTGCGGCAGGGGCTGGAAGACAGCCGGTTCTACGGCGGCTTCGCGGACATGGAGCGGGCGCACGGGGCTCTGGCCTCGCTGTGGCAGGGGCAGCGCTACCTCATCGACACGCACACGGCGGTCGCCTGCGCGGTCATGCGGGGCTACTGGAAGGAGACGGGCGACCGCACGCCGGTCGTCATCGCCTCCACCGCGAGCCCGTACAAATTCGCGGGCAGCGTGGCAAGGGTGCTGGGGCTGGCGGAAGCGGAAGACGAGTTTGCCGCCGTCAGACAGTTATTCGAATATACGGGGGTCGCCGTGCCCGAGGGGCTGCGGGATCTCGAGTCGAAGCCCGTCCTGCACGAGCAGGTCATCGAGAGGGAAGGCGTGCGCGCGACGATCGACGCGGCGCTTGCGGGATAGCGGGCTTGGGGATGTTCCATGAAGGTGATCCTCAGCCACATTTCGGCGGCGCGGCGCCTCGGGATCCCGAACCTTGACGTCGTGCTCGGCGGCGCGCCGGGGCTCGGGCGGGCGGATGTGTCCGACATCACCGTGCTGGACGGCGCGCAGAACATCCGGCGGCAAGGGCTGCGGGTGCATGAGTCCAAGCTGCCGCTGCCGCCCGGCGCGGTGGTCGCGATGGACGGGGCCAACGTGGCCTCGCCGGAGCTGGTGTTCCTGCAGCTCGCGCCCATGCTGGACATGCAGCGGCTCATCCTGCTCGGGCTGGAGATCTGCTCCTGCCCGCCGGGGCAGCCGGACCGGGCGCTCTCGACCCGGCAGAAGCTGAAGGCCTTCCTGGACAAGACGCCGGGGCACCGCGGGAACAAGAAGTCGCTGCGGGCGGCGCAGTTCGTCGGGGACGGGAGCGGGTCGGTGCGTGAGTCGCTGGCCTTCATGCTGCTCAGCCTGCCGCCCGCGCTCGGCGGGTACGGGCTCGGCGGCGCGGCCCTCAACGGGAAGATCCCGCTGGACGAAGCGGGGGAGGAGCTGCTCTCCGGGAACCGGGACTTCGCGAGTTTGTACTACGCCGACGCCAAGGTCGCCGTGGACTACCGCAGCCGGGCCGCCAGCTGCCCGCCGGCCGAACAGGGGCGGGCCATCCTGCGCGCGAGCATCCTGGAGCGGCGCGGCGTCGGCGTCCTGCAGGCCGACCCCTTCCTCGTGTACGACCCGGCTGCCTTCCGGGCGTTCGCGTTCGAGCTCGCCCGGCGCCTCGGCCGGCGCCCCGACCTCCGCGCGGAGCGCTTCGCGCAGAAGCACGCGGCCCTGCGCAGCCTGCTGCCGGAGAGGCCGGCCCGTGTGCTCCCGCACGATTTTTCCCCCGCGCCGCCACGCGCATTTTCCCCTGCGCTGTCGTGCGCTTTGCCGCTTGAGGCGGCAGGCGCGGAGCGCGCGCGGGGTTGACCGCCGCTGCCGCCGTGGCGGCGGAGGCATCGCTGCCGCCATCCAATGGCAAGCACGCGCAGCGGGCTTGCCGACCTATAAGAAGAGGTTGGAAAACGAGTTGATACAGCGAACATAGCGATTTTTGCGCGAAAACCGCCTAAAATCGCTATATTCGCTGTACTAATTCGATTTCGAGGGCGGCTGCCATCGGTGAAACCCTCCGCTTCCCCGATGACCTCTCCCCCGCCTCCTCGGCGAAACCTCCCGCTTCCCCTGCGAAGCCTCCCGCTTCCTCGGCGAAACCTCCACCCTGCTGTTGTGCAAATATTGCGGTTTGGTAGTGCTTTCCCGGGCAGCGGCCACGGTTTTTTGACATTAATCGGATAGTATTATCGCGTACAACGAATGATCTTCCTTATTATGTTATTTCATCCATATCCACGCACTACCAATCTGCTATTTTTGCACACGGCATGCTTCGGCGACGGGGCGGCCCCGCAGCCCCGCGGCGGGACCCGTGCGCGAAGGATTTCCCGCTTGATGCGGCATGCGCGGGGGGGTTATAATCTGCGTAGTTGTTGGGAAAAACAGGAGGAGAGGATCATGGAGCCGGATTCACCTTCATCGGGCTGGTATGCCGACGCGGGCGGTATGCTCCGCTACTGGGACGGGAGCGGCTGGACGGACGCCGTGCTGCTGGCGCCCGGCCTGAACGCGGACGGTGCGGGCGCGGGCGGGGCAAGCGGGCCGCGCGCGGGCGGCGGCGTCGGCACTGTCTGGGAGGCCGACAAGGCCGCCGCCCTGTCGCGGACGTTGGGCGTCCTCGGCATCCTTTCCGCTTGGGTTTTCGTGCCTGCGGGGTTTGTGCTGGCGCTCCTCGCGCTCTACAAGAGCCGGGTCGGCATGGCCGGCAGCTGCCCGGAAGAGGCCGCGGCTGGGCGGGAGCTGGGCATTTCGGCCCTCGTCTGCTCCGTCGCCAGCGCCGCCATCCTGTCCTTCCTGAGCATCATCTTCCCCACGCACGGCATGCTGTCCTGGTTTTTCGTCGTCTATCTCTTCACACATTAGGCAACGGACCCGGATTTGTAGTATACTGGGCTTAGTTTTGGATACAGGAGGAGAATGCGATGGAACAAAATCTACCTTCACCGGGTTGGTATGCGAACCCCGACGGATCCGGCACAACGCTACGCTATTGGGACGGGAATAACTGGACGGACGCCGTCCAGCCGTTGCCGACCGCGCCCGCGCCGAACGCCTATCAGCCTGGCGCGCCGACTGCTTACCCGCAGGGGGCGCCGAATGTCTACCAACAGGACCCGCAGGGCATTTACCCGCAAGGCGCGCCGGGCGCTTACCCGCCAGGTGCGCAGAACACCTACCCGCCGGGCTATCCCCCGAATGCCTACGCGGCGGGCGGCCAGGCCCTCTACGAGGCGGACAAGGCCGCGGCTGCGTCGAAGACGCTGGGCATCCTCGGCATTATTTTCGCGTGGCTTCTTGCCCTCGCCGGGTACATCCTGGCGTTCACCGCGATCTACAAAGCCAACAAGGGGATGGCCGGCACACGGCAGGATCTGGCGCGCCAGGGGCGGATTCTGGGCTTCGTCGCCCTCGCCTGCTCCATCGCCAGCTCCATCCTCGGCGCCATCATTATATACAGAATGGGCGGCTTGTTTTAGAGTTCCTTAGGAAACCTTTCGCGAGCAGGAGGGGAGGATCATGAAGACGGAGACGGCTGCACCGGGCTGGTATATTACGCAGGAGCCGGGCGAGCCGGAGGCGATGCTGCGCTATTGGACCGGCAAAAACTGGTGGGGCCGCCCGATGCCGGTGCCCGAGCCGGGCGCGGCAGGCGCAGCGGCAGGGACGGTGGCCAAGCCGCTTGACAGCAACGCGATCAAGGTAGCCGACAAGTATGCAGTTTCATCGCGTGTGGTGGGTATCATCGGCATCTTCTTCGCATGGGGTTTTGTGCCCGCGGGGTTTGTGCTGGCGATTGTCGCAATCAGTCAAGGTACTGCAGGCGGGGTTGGCAGCCGCCCGGATCGGGCGGACACCGGGGTGGCGCTGGGCATCGCAGCCCTCGTTTGCTCCATCATCAACGCCCTCTGGTTATGCTTTTTTAACCTCTTTACGTCTTGGGTCGATCATCCGCCTAGTTTTGGTTTTATCGACATATTTTTCCGGTATTTCCGGTAGTGAAACGCTGAGTCAAATCCCCTCATCAGGCAAGCTGCTGCTGTTCGCCAGGCAAGCTGCTGCCGCTCGCCCGTGGCTCGCGCCTATGCTTGCCCGCCTGACTACAGCGCCTCCGCGAGGCGGTACCAGTCCCTGGGGCCGAGGGTTTCGGCGCGGCGGGCCGGGTCGATGCCCGCCGCCTCGAGGGCGGCCAGCAGTGTGTCCTCCGGGTAGCCAGCCGACGCGAGCGCGTTGCGCAGCGTCTTGCGGCGCTGGCCGAAGCCCGCCTTGACGAGGCGGAACATCCGCGCTGTGACGGCGGGGTCGTCCGCCGCGTTGCCCCTCGGCGTGAGGCGCACCACGGCCGAGCCCACCTTCGGCTTCGGCATGAAGACCTCGCGGCTCACGTCGCAGACGAGCTCCGGCTCGCAGTGGTATTGCACGAGCACAGAGATCGCTCCGTACGTCCGGCCGCCGGGCGCCGCGAGCAGCCGGTCCGCGACCTCCTTCTGCACCATGAACACCATGCGCAAGCAGCCGGCGTCACCGCCGCCGCCGCCGCCCATAGCGCCGGCACCGCCCGCGCCCTCCGCCGCCTTCGCCAGCACCTGGGACGTGATCTGGTACGGCAGGTTGCCCGCCAGCACGTAGCGCGGCGACAGCCGCCCCGGTTCGATCTTCAAGAAGTCCTCGTGCAGGACCGTCACGTTCGGCAGGCCCTCGCACACGGCGGACAGCATGGGGATCAGGTGCCCGTCGAGCTCGACCGCGAACACCCGCCGCGCCCGCGCCGCGAGCAGCACGGTGAGCGCGCCCGCGCCCGCGCCGATCTCGACCACGTCGGCGCCCGCGTCCAGCCCGCAGGCGTCCGCGATCTTCGCCGCGATGTTGCGGTCCACGAGGAAATTTTGGCCGAGGGATTTCGAGAACGTGAAACCGAACGCCTTGCAAAGCGCGGCGAGTTCCGATTTGTTGTAGGGCTCCCGCATTACTGGGATGTGTCCGGCTCTTCCTCCGGCGCCACGTAAAGGATCTCCCCGTCCTTCAGGAGGTGGAAGCGCTCCCGCGCCTCCTGCTCCACGTATTCGGGGTCGTTCACCGTCGTCAGCTCTTTCTCGAGGCGGGCCTTCTCGGCGAGCTTCTGCTCGTAGACCTGCTCCGTCTCCGCCTTTTCGATCGTGAGCTCGATGTTGCGGTAGCCGCCCATCCCGAAAAGCAGGACGGCGACCGCGATGACCCCGCAGGCGCCCAGCTTCTTGCTCAGCGGCATCTTTGGGCGCGCCTTGCGCTCGGCGGCCCGCCGCTGCCGGCGCTTCACCTTCTCGGCCTTCACGATCTCCGCGCGCTTCTGCTTGCGGCGGCGCTGCGCTGTTTCAATTTCGATGATTGTGCGCTTCATGACATTATTTTACACGAAATGATTTCAAAAAAACAAGGGTTCACTGAATGCCGCGCTCCCCCCGCGACCATGCCTTCGGGAGCGTCACCGTGACCGTCGTGCCCTTGCCGGCCTTGCTCTCGATCCCGATCGTGCCGCCGTGCCCTTCGACGATTTGCTTTGAAATTGCAAGGCCTAAGCCGGTTCCGCCGAGCGAGCGCGAGCGCGCTTTGTCCACCGTGAAAAAACGTTCGAAAACACGTGCTTGGTCTTTTTCGGGGATTCCGACGCCGTTGTCGGATATTACGATTTGAATACAATTGCCCGCCGGGACCAAATCCACGTCGATCCGGCCCTTCTCGTTCGTGTATTTGATCGCGTTCGACAGGATGTTGTGGATGACCTGCTCCATGCGGTCGCGGTCCATGTCGACGGGCTCGACGGCCTCCTCGTCGAACATGCGGTTGACCGTCAGCTGCTTGCCCCTCGCCGGGCCGTCCAGCTTCTTCATCACCGTCTTGATGAGCATCGCCAGGTCGTTCTCCGCGAAGTCCCATTTGTGCTCCTTGTCCTCGAGCCGCGACATCAGGAGGAGGTCGCGCACCAGCCGCCCCATGCGGTCGGCCTCCGAGTCGATGATCTCCAGGAACTCCCGCGACATCTTCGCGTCCTCGAGCCCCCCCGCGAGCAGCGTCTCCGCGTACGACTTGACCGTCGTCAGCGGCGTCTTCAGCTCGTGCGACACGTTGGCGACGAAGTCCGTCTGCATATCCTCGGCCTTGAAACTCTCGGTGATGTCGCTGATGACGCAGAGCGCGCCCATCTCCTGCCCGCTGAGCTTCAGGCCCGTGAAGCGCAGCCGGAAGATGCCCCCGCCGTGCGCCACCTGGACCTCGGAGATGCCCTCGGACGCCGTGTTCAGGATCGCCTCGCGCTGCAGCTTCTCGCTGAAGCCCGAGACCACCTCGTCGTAATGCCCCATCTCGAGGTCCGCCGTCGTGACGCCGAGCGTCTGCTTCGCTGCCTCGTTGATGAGGGCGAACTGGCCGTCCGCGTCAAGGATGATGATGCCGTCGTTGATCTGCCGCACCGCGGTCTCGAGCATGGACTGCTGGAACGCAAAGATCTCGATCGCCTCGAGGTGCTCGCGGTCGGACACCTTCCGCGCGCGCACAAGCAAAATGATGGCAAGCGCCGCGAAGATGCTGACAGCGCCGAGAGCGATTTGCCAGGCCATCACGTCGGCTTGCTACTCCGGCCGATGGAAATAGTAGCCCACGCCGCGTTTCGTCAGGATGTATCTGGGGTTGCTCGAGTCGTCCTCGAGCTTCTCGCGCAGGCGGCGCACCGTCACGTCCACCGTGCGGATGTCGCCGTAGTACTCGTAGCCCCACACGTCTTCGAGGAGCTGCTCGCGCGAGTAGACCTTGTCCTCCCGCTCCGCGAGGTACCGCAGGAGCTCGAACTCCCGCAGCGTCAGCTCGAGCGGCTCGCCGTTCTTGCGCGCCTCGTAGCGGTTGAGGTCGATCGTGATGTTGCCGAAGTCCTTCACGTTGGACGGGTCCGCGCCGACGACCTCCGCCATCCCCGTGCGCCGGATGTTGGCCTTGACGCGCGCGATGAGCTCCCGCAGCCCGAACGGCTTCGTGATGTAGTCGTCCGCCCCGAGCTCCAGGCCCAGCACCTTGTCGACCTCCTCCTCCTTCGCCGTCAGGATGATGATCGGCACGTTGCTCTTCTCGCGGATGCGCTTGCAGATCTCGAAGCCGTCGATCGTCGGCAGCATCACGTCGAGCAGCACGAGGTCGGGGTCCGACTTCAGCGCCATCTCCAGCCCCTCCGCGCCGTCGTACGCGGCCATGGTCTCAAAACCCTCTTTTGATAAATTGAACTTGACGATATCGGAGATCGGTTTCTCGTCTTCGACGATCAAGACTTTCTTTGCGTCCATGAATCTGCTCCTTTCATGTTAGGCATGATTAAGGAAAGTATACCACACCAGAGCCGTGCCCGCCGCGAAAATCGCCTGTTTTGTGAAGATCAGCCGCCGGAATTTGTGCTGCTGGAGTAGTACGGCGCGAGCGTGAGGTCCGGCAGGTACGGGGCGGGGTTCACCGACTCGCCCATGATGTAGATGCCGAAGTGCAGATGCGGCCCCGTGCTGTAGCCCGTATTGCCGGATTTTGCAATAACATCGCCCTGCTCCACCTTCTCGCCGACTTCGACAAACGACTCCGACAGATGCGCGTAGAGCGTCGTCACGCCTTCGCCGTGGTCGATTTCGACGCAGAGCCCGAACCCTGCCAGATACCCGGACGACGTGACCTTGCCGGTATCCGCCGCGTACACGGGCGTCCCGACGTCCGCGCCGAAGTCGATGCCTTCGTGCGTCCGGCCCCAGCGCTGCCCGTACAGCGACGTGACGTCCTTGTCCTTGATCGGGAGGATGTACTCGCCCGTGCTGATCGTCTGCGGCGTCGGCTTCGTGCCGCGCAGGGCTTTCGCCGCCACGGGCTCCTGGAGCACCGTCACTTCGATTTCGTTGCGTTCGTTTGTGTCCTTGCCGTCGATGCGGATGATCTCGCCGACGACGTATTTCCGCCCATCCTTCCCGGGCGAGGTGATCTTTTCCTGGTCCTGGTACAGCGTGTCGGACTCCGTGAAATCCGTCTTGTACGGGATAGGCGCCTCGTAGGTGGCGTCCTCGGTCGTGATGAGGTGGAGCATGCGCGTGCCGTCCATGATCTGGCGGAAGAGCTCCTCCTTCGTGGTGAGCGTGTTGAGCGCGGCCTTCGTCTCCGCCACTTCATATTTTTCCCAGATTTCAGCCTTCTTGTACGGGGCGTTCACCGGGTCCTCCGGCGGGAACATCTCCAAGAGCGCCGCGAGCACTTCCTCATGCAGCGCGTTCGCGTCCTCCTCCGTGGGCAGTATGCCGAGCTGCACGCCGTTGATCGAGACCGACCACGCCTTCACCTCGATGTCCTGCTGCGCCTGGAGGGACTGCACGATCTCCTCCGGCGTGTCGACCTGTATCGACGTGAACACGGGCTTCTTGATCTCCTTGATCTCGATGTCCTCGTTTGAGTCGATGGTGATCTGCAGGCCCGCCTCGATCGCCTTGAGCGCCGCCTCCAGATCCGGGCCGGCCGGCGTCTCCGCCGCCGCCTCGCCCGCCCCGGAAGCGCCTTCCGCCGCCGGGTCCGCTTCGGGGAGCGCCGCCGAAGAACCGCCCCCGGCCGCGGCGTCCAGCGCCGCCTCCGCCTCCGCGCCCGAAACCGGCTCAGCCGCCTCGCCCGCCGCAGTGGCCGCGGCCACCGGCACGTCCGCCACCGGCGTTTCCTCCGAAGACCCGCCACCCACAGACACCTCCAGGGTGATCTCCACGGGCGACGACTCCAGCTCCTTCAGGAGCTCCTCCGTGAGCGGCACGCCGTCCAGCTGCTTCACCGCCGTATGGACGGCCTCCGCGCTGCGCGCGACGCCGAGCACACGGCCGTGGTAGCTGTATTCATATACAAAGCTGTTTGCTTCGAGCACCAGATAGCTCGTAAGCGCCAGAAGCGCGACAGAACAGAGCGCAACTGCTCGCCCTCTGTGCGCAATCAGGTATGCTGAAGATCGGTGCGGTGCGGTAAGAGCCAGAAGCTTTGCCCGGCGGAGCGATCCACCGGCTTCCGTTTTCTTCCGCATGTCGGCTGCGAAAAGCAGGCATAGTACTTTGCCCTTTCGCAACTGTTTCCCCAGCAGTGCGACAAACCCCTGTTTAAGATCCCCATTCCCAACAAGTCTCATAGCAAAGATTGTATTATGTAAAGATTGTTATTTCAAGCTTTTTTGGAAGTTTTCACAAATGTTTCACAAAGATTACAAGGATTTTCCTAAATTTTTCCATAACATTCACACGAAGCCCCGCTCCCGAGCACCAAACCCGTGTCTTCGCAGCGTTTGCAGTCGTAGTGGACGTCCGTGTAATCCTCTGCGAAACCCGCCCCCGCCAGCAGCGCCTTCCGCTTCGCCGCCTTGGCGGCGAGGTCGGCCTCCAGGCGGTCCCAGGCGCGCTTCTTGTCCCGCGCCGACGACGTAACCAGACGGATTTTCTCCATGTTGAGCGCCACCATCTCGTCGTCCAGGGTTTGAATTTCCGGCACGGCTTTGTAGACTTCCGCGCGGTGCGCCTCCGCCTCGCGGCGGTTTTTCTCCTGCACGCCCCGGTAGTATTCCGCGCGCGCCGACAGCCTGCCGCCGGATCCCGCGCCGTCCCCCGCGCCGCCGCCCGCGGCCTTCTCCCGCTCCTTTTTGAGGATCCCCTCGAGGTATTTCAGGGCGTTGCCCGCGCCCGCCGTCTTCGTGCGCGCCTTCTCGAGCAGCTCGGCGGGCGTGTAGCCGTATTCGTCCGTCCAGCGGTCGAACACCTTCCGCTCCGCCTCGGTCACCGCCTTGAACGGCAGCCCGAGCGCCTCCATCATCTCCTTGTGGAAGCCGTGCCGCGCGTCCGCCTCGGCCAGCCACGCCGCCGCGTCCGCCTCCGTGCGCACCCCCTTGTCGGTCCACTCCCGCACGATCTTCGCCACGTAGTTTGCCCGCGTCACGCCCTTCGTCTCGAGCGCGTACCGGTACGCGCACAGGACCGCCTCCGGCGTCGCGCCCCACTCCGTGAGCCATTTCTTGATCTGCATCATGTCGCCCGCGCCGAACGACGGGTTGCCCGTCAGCGCCGCCACGTCCGCGCCGAGCTTCCGCAGCGCCGCGTCCGACAGGGCCGTCCGCGCCGCCTCCTGCGCGCCGCCCGACGGCGCGTCCGCCTTGGCGTACAGGAGCCCGCGCAGGTCCACGAACTCCACGTCGAACTGCGTCTCGTCGCCCGGCGTCTTCGGCACGCGCCGGATGATGCGCCGCTTCTCGAAATAGCGCCAGGCCGCCAGCACCTTCTCCACCGGCAGCGACAGCCGCGTCGCGAGCTCCGAGTGCGTCAGGTACACGCCCTGGCGCAGGCTCATGAGCGCGTACACGTACACGCTCACGTACGCCCCGTCCGGCACGTCCGGCAGGATGTCCAGGAGGAAGATGTTGGAGATCGCGGTGTCTTCGAGGCGCGGATCCCTCGGGGCCTCGGCGGAGAAGCCCATTATTGCAGAATCTCCTCGCGCACGATCGTCTGCGCGCGGTCCGGCCCGACCGACACGATCTTCACGGGCGCGCCGCTGATCTCCTCGACCGCCGCGATGTAGGCCTTCGCCTCCTCCGGCAGCGACTCGTACGTGGTGCACCCCGTGATGTCCCGCTTCCAGCCCTTCAGCTTGCGGTACACCGGCTCGCAGGCGGAGAGGATGTCCAGGTCCGCCGGGAAATGCTCGATCTTCTCGCCTTGGTAGGAATAATGCGTGCACAGGGCGATCTCGTCGAACGCGTCGAGCACGTCCAGCAGCATGAGCGCGATCCCGGTCGTGCCGTTGAGGCGCACGCTGTAGCGCACGACGACGCCGTCGAACCAGCCGCACCGGCGCGGCCGCCCCGTGACCGTCCCGAACTCGTGCCCGCGCTCGCGGATGAGGTCGCCCGTGGCGTCCGAAAGCTCCGTCACGAAGGGCCCCGCGCCCACGCGCGTCGTGTACGCCTTCACGATGCCGATGATCTCGCCGATCGCCGTGGGCCCCACGCCGGAGCCGACCGCGAAGCCGCCCGCGACCGGGTGGGAGCTCGTCACGTACGGGTACGTCCCGCCGTCGAGGTCGAGCATCGTGCCCTGGGCCCCCTCGAACAGCACCTTCTTGCCGGCGCGGATCGCCTCGGAGAGCATCACGCCCGTGTCCTTGATCCTGGGCGCGAGCCGCTCGGCGTAGGCCAGGTACTCCTCCAGCATCGCCGCCTTGTCCATGGGCGCGCCGCCGTAGAGCTTCTCGATCGTCTCGTTCGCCGCGTCGATGCGCGCCGCGAGTTTCCCCCGGAACGCGTCCGGCCGGAGCATGTCGCACGTGCGCAGCCCGACCCGGGCCGTCTTGTCCGTGTAGCACGGGCCGATGCCCTTCTTCGTCGTGCCGAGGCTCTGCGCCCCCTTCGACTCCTCGATGAGCCGGTCGAGCTCCTTGTGGTAGGGCAGCACCAGGTGCGCGCGGTCGCTCACGAACACGCTGCCCGTGTCGACCCCGTCCGCCTCGAAGCGCTCGATCTCCGCGAAGAACCCCGCCGGGTCGAACACGACGCCGTTGCCGATGAGGTTGACCGTGCCCGGCGTGAGCACCCCCGATGGCACGAGCTGCAGCGCGTACTTCTTGCCGCCGATCACCACCGTGTGCCCCGCGTTGTTGCCGCCCTGCGCGCGCACGACCACTTCCGCCCGCGCCGCCAGATAGTCGATGACTTTCCCTTTTCCTTCGTCGCCCCACTGGGAGCCGACCACCGCTACCGTTGCCATTGCAATCCTCCTATCCCGCCCTATCACAGCAGGTTGTTGACGTCGATGCTCGGGTCGTAGTCCCCGAACAGCGTGTACTGCCCCGCCCAGGTGAGCGTCAGCTCGCCCGTCTCGCCGTTGCGGTGCTTCGCGATCGAGAGCCTGCGCGTCGTTTCCGGGTCCGGCCCGCTTTCCTCGTCGTCGCGCTCTTCCCTATAAATGAATAACACGACGTCCGCGTCCTGCTCGATGGCCCCCGACTCGCGCAGATCGGCGAGGATCGGCTTGTGGGAGCCGCGCTTTTCGACTTCGCGCGACAGCTGCGAAAGCACGATGACCGGGCATTCCATGTCGCGCGCGAGCTGCTTGAGCATGCGCGAGAGCGTCGAGATCTCCTGCTGGCGGTTCTCCGGGCGCGTCGAGGCGCGCCCGCTGCCGCCGAAGTCCATGAGCTGCAGGTAGTCGACGACGATGAGGTCGAGCCCCTCGCGCGCCTTCAGCCTGCGGCATTTGTTCTTCATCTCCGCGATCGAGATCGCGCTGTTGTCGTCGATGTGGATGCGCGAATTGCGCAGCACCTCGCTCGCCTCGGCGATCCTCTGCATCTTGTCCGGCTCGCGCAGCACGCTGCCGTCGCGCAGCGACTTGCTGTCCACCCGCGCCTCCGCGGAGAGCAGCCGCTCGCCGAGCAGGTGGCGGTTCATCTCGAGGCTGAAGATGAGCACCGAGGCGTTCGCCTTCCTCGCCGCGTTCGCCGCGATGTTGAGCGCGAGCGACGTCTTGCCCATCGACGGGCGCGCCGCGAGGATGATGAGGTCGGACTTCTGCAGCCCGAGCGTGATCTCGTCCAGCCGCCGGAAGTCCGTGGGGAGCCCCGTCAGCTCGCCGATGTGCTTGCTGCGCTCCTCCATCCTCTTGAAGTTTTCGTCGAGGACGGCCGGCAGCGGCACGTAGTCGCCGCGCTGGCCCCTCTGGCCGATCGCGAGGATCTGCTGCTCCGCGAACTCGATCACCTCGTCCGCCGCGTCCTCCTCGCTGTACCCCATGGAGATGATCTCGCCGGCGCTCTCGATGAGCTTGCGCAGCTGCGCCTTCTCGCGCACGATCGCGCCGTAGACGATCGCGTTGGACGGGGAGGGCACCGCGCCCGAGAGCTCCGCGAGGTAGACGGTCCCGCCGACCGCGTCGAGCATGCCCCGCCGCCTCAGCGCGTCGGTCAGCGTCGTCAGGTCGGCCGGGCGCCCCGCCCGGTAGAGCTCCGTGACCGCGTCGAAGATCTCCGCGTGCGCGGGGTTGTAGAAATCCTCGCGCAGCAGCGACTCCGACGCCTCGTTCATCGCGGCCTCGCTCTGGATCGCGGCGCCGAGGACGGAACGCTCCGCCTCGTCGCTATGCGGGGGCACCCGCTCAGCCATCGCGCCGCCCCCCGAAAACCGCCGGCGCCTTCATGCTATTCCTCTTCCTCCGCAGCGGGCGCGTCCTCCGCTGGGGCGTCCTCGCCCGGCGCGGCATCTTCCGCGGCTGGCGCTTCCTCTTCAGGCGCGTCGCCCTCCACAGCGGATGCTTCCTCTTCAGGCGCGGCCTCCCCCTCGGAAGCCTCCTCACCCGCTGCCGGGGCGCCCCCGCCCCTGCGGCGGTCGTCCTCGTCCTCGATCCCGTAGTCCCGCGCGTAGTCGCGGTCGTCCTCGTCGCGGTCGTACGCCGTCCTGGGGTCGTACACCGGCGGCGCCGCGATCTCGACCACCTCCGGCACGGCCTCGAAGCCGCCCTCGGGCTCCACGGTCACCTTGACGACCGGCGCGACCTCCGTGTAGATCTTGATCGCCACCTCGTACTCCCCGATCGCCTTGATCGGCGAATCCAGGTCGACCTTCTTCTTGTCGATCTCGAAGCCCACCTGCGCCGCGAGCGCCTCGGCGATCTCCGCCGCCGTGACCGAGCCGAACAGCTTGCCGCCCTCGCCGGCCTTCGCCGTGAACGTGAGCGCCTGCCCCTCGATCTGCTTCGCCACGAGCTCCGCCGCTTCCTTGTCGGCCGCCTTCTTCGCGGCGATCTTCATGCGCCGGTGCTCGAGCGTCTTCATATTGACCGCGTTGGCCTCGATCGCGAGGCCGGACGGCAGCAATTTGTTGCGTGCATACCCGTTCTTGACATCCACGACGTCCCCGGCCTTGCCGGCGCCCAGGATGTCTTCCAAAAGAATCACTTTCATAGATTTTCTCCTTCTGCTTCCTTGATGTATTTTTTCAATTTCTTGATCACTTCGTCAATGGTCGCGTCGCGGATCTGCGCCGCCGCCATCGTCAGGTGCCCGCCGCCGCCGAACTTCTCCATGATGCGCTGCACGTTCAGGTCGCCGAGCGAGCGGGCGCTGATGACGACCTCCTTGCGCGTCGCGCCCACGACGAACGAGGCGCGGATGCCCTTGATGTCCAGCAGCTCGTCCGCGGACTGCGCGACGATGATCTGCGCGCCCGGGTGCTTCCCGTCGCTGCGCGAGATGGCGATGCCGCTCTTCGTAAACTCCGCGTTGGCCGTGATCGACGCGCGTTGGCGGAAGTCCTCCATGCTGCTCTGCAGCCACGCGCGGACGTTCGTCGTCTCCGCGCCGTGCCGGCGCAGCCACGCCGCCGCCTCGAACGTGCGCGAGCCCGTCTTCACGGAGAAGCTGTTCGTGTCGATGAAGATGCCGCCCAGCAGCATCTCCGCCTCGAGCTTCCCCATCTTGAACCCGCCGTCGTCGAACTGGAACAGCTCGGTGACGAGCTCGGAGGACGAGGACGCGTTCGGCTCCATGAAGGAGAGCGTCGCCCCCTCGATCGCGCTCTCGCGCTTCCGGTGGTGGTCGATAACGATGAGCTTGTCCACCTTGCCCAGCAGCGTGGGCTCCTCGACCATGTCGGGCACGTGCGTGTCCACGACGATCAGGAGCGTCGCGCCGAAGACGTATTTCGACGCCTCCTCGCCCGTCACGAAGGTGTACTCGCCGCCGTCGACGGCCATCTGGTACACGTCCTCGAGCGAGGGGTTGAACTCGCCGAGCACGACGGCCGCCTCCTTGCCCTGCTCCCGCGCCATCTTGTGCATCGCGCACGCGGCGCCGAACGAGTCGATGTCCGCGTATTTGTGCCCCATGACGAGCACGTTCGACGATTCTGAGATGAGCTGGCGGATCGCGTGGTACATGACCCGCGACTTGCCCTTGTTCCGGTTTTCAATAACTTGGACTGTGCCGCCGAAATACTCGACGCTCTCGCCCGCCTTGACCACCGCCTGGTCGCCGCCCCTGCCCCTCGCGAGGTCGAGCGCGTAGGTCGCGTTCTTCTCCGCCTGCGCCGGGGACCCCCCGCCGAGGCCCACGCCAATCGAAAACGACGTCGGGAAATCCGCGTCCGTCTCCAGCTTGCGCGCCTGGTCGAGGATCGGGAACTTCCCTTCGTGGATCTTCTCGTAGTGCCGCTTCGTGAAGATGATCTGGTACGACCCCTCGCGGTAGCGCAGCAGCGAGCCCTCGAGGCTTTCCGCGAACTGCCGCACGAGCGACTCGATGGCCGCCGCGCGGATCGACCGCGTCTCGTCGGGCGACGCCTGCAGGATGTCTTCATAGTTGTCCACGATCAGATAGAGGTAGCAGAGCTTCTCGTCGTCGTAGAGCTTCCTCGTCGCGTTGCATTCCGTCTCGTCGAGGAAGTAGACCATCGCGCTTTCGCTGACGTTCGCGTTCACGTAGCTTGCGAGCACGCGGAAGAACCGACCCTCGCCCGCCGTGATCGTCACGGCTTCGTCGCCGTCGCGCAGCTTTTTCACGCGCTCCGCGCCGAGCAGGTCCTCCGCCGTCGAGCCGAAGACCTTCGCCTCGGGGAAATACTCCCGGAACGAGTCGTTGGCCATCGCGATCACGCCGTCGCTGTTGATGAGGCACAGCGGCAGCGGGTGGTTGACCACCGAAAACCGCAGCGTCTCCTCGATGTCGTCGTGCGCCGCCGTGAGCAGGCCCGTGATCATACGCTTCTGCAGCAGAAAGCAGATGGCCGAAAACGCGGCGAACGCGCCGAGCGCGGCCCCCGGCACGACGGGCGGCGCCCCGGCCAGCCGCAGCACAGCCACGGCCGCGAGCGTCACGACGCCGCCGATGATGTACGGCACGGCGATCTTCGAGAGGATTTTGTCTCCCACGGCCCCCTAGCCCCTCTAATCCCGCACGAACGGCAGGAGCGCGACGGTGCGGGCGCGTTTGATCGCGACCGCGAGCGCGCGCTGGTGCATCGCGCAGACGCCGGTCATGCGCTTCGGCATGATCTTGCCGCGCTCGGAGATGAACTTCCCGAGCAGGTCGGCGTCCTTGTAGTCGATAACGAGTGTCTTGTCCGCGCAGAACGGGCAGGCTTTCTTGCGCCTGATCCCGCCCGGGCGCTTCGGTTTGTCATTCATCATTTCTTTTGTACTCCATTTCCAATGTCATTCATACACCGTTGTCATTCCGGGCTTGACCCCACCGATGTCATTCCGGGCTTGACCCGGAATCCATGCTCCAATCAATGGCGGATGCGCAGCATCCGGCATCCTTCTAAAACGGCATATCATCGTCGTCGTCCAGCTCCGCGAAGCCCGTCGGGAGCGACCCGCCCCCGCCCTGCGGCGCCGCCGGCGCCTGCGCCGCACCAGACGGCGGCAGCGGCGCGAAGTCGTCCGCCGGCCGGCTCTCGAACTGCCCGCCGTACGAGCCGCCGCCCGCGCCTTCCCGGCTGCCCTTCGGGCTCAGGAACTCCACGCGGTTCGCGATGATGTCGTCCTGGTAGACCGTCTTGCCGTCCTTCGTGTAGTTGCTGTTCTGTATCCGCCCCTCGATGCCCACTTTCGAGCCCTTCGTCAGATACCGCAGGACGTTCTCCGCCTGCTTGTCAAACACCGTCACGCGGAAGAAGTCAGCGTCCGGCTGGCCTTCGTTCCGCCTGCTGCGGTTGACCGCGATGCGGATGCGCGCGACCGTCATGCCGCTGCCCGTCATGCTCTTCTCGGGATCCGCCGTGAGGTTCCCGACCAAAATCACTATGTTCATCTCCCACCTCTACTTCTCATTCTTGTTCACGATGATATGCCGGACCACGTCGTCTGAAATGCGCAGCCTGCGGTCGAGCTCCGACGGCAGATCCGTCGGCGCGCCGAACTCGAGCAGCACATAGTAGCCTTCGTGTTTCTTCTGGATGGGGTAAGCAAGCCTACGCAGCCCGATGATCTCCGTCTGCGTCACTTCGCCGCCGCCGTCTGTGATGATCCCTTTCACGGTCTCGATGACGGACTCCTTCTGTTCGTTCTCCAACGCCGCAGCGATGATGAACAAAAGCTCATACTGGTTCATTCTTTCACCTCCCTTCGGACAGAATGGCGCAGGTTCGCCCTGCGCAGAGAGCGCCGCAAAATGCGGCAGAGAAAGATTATACCACCTCCGTCGGCCGAATACAAGACGAAGATTCCGCCCTGCGAAGCCCGCGCCCCCGCGCCCTGCCTGCGTTACAATTTCTCGATTTCGCCTATTTCCAGACCCGTGTATTTTGCAATCTGCCCCGCAGCGATCTTGACATCCAGAATAACGAGCTTGTCCCCCTTGAATCGACGCTGCAATTCCGGATTAACCACCTCGAGCTCCGCGAAATCGTCAAACGGCATATCCAGCGCCGCAGATAAGAAATCCGCAAGCGCGTCAGCAGACGCCGGATCCCCCATGATCTGCTTGAACACATAGTCCCATTTCAGCGATAGCAGCTTGTCCCCTATTTTCCCTAATGCGTTCTCCATGTTCGATCCTCCCTCCAAAACACTCTATCAGGATAGCATGATTTCGAGGGAATGTCAACATGTATTCGCAAAAATATGTTCTTATTTCTTGCCTGCAATAGTTGTTGCCGCTTCGGCGTTGTGCGCGATGCGGGCGTTTTCGCTGGCCGGGTTCTCCTGCAGGGGCGGAGCCGAATGATCGGGCAATATATTATTGAAAAAAAGGAAATAACAAACCGCCCCCGACAGACAGAAAACAGGGGCGGTTCCCATTATTGAAGCGGGCTACATGCAGGGGGCACGTTGCGCCCGGTTCTGGCTATTCCGTGGTCGCCTTGCGGCTCTTGCCCAGCCGCCAGCGGACGATGAGCAGGGCGGCGGTCAGCGCGCCGTAGAATATGGCGGCCGACGCGTTGGGCTCGACGGCGGCGGTCTTGAGGACGCCGGCCGCCATGAGCACGCCGAGCACCATCAGCGCGGCGGTCAGCGCCGCGAGGACCGCGAGTATCGTTTGTTTCGTTTTTGTCTTCATCTTCATAGCATTACACCCCTTCTTTGCTTTTCACAATGACCCATGGCTATATTGTGCACTACTTCGGCGGAAAAAAACAGGCGGGGGTAGACAAGTTTTTTTGCATATAGAAATCCTTTTTTTGGGGCGTTGTTTGGACATTTTGAGTCCGGGATCGCCCTCCGCCCCCGGGGCGGCGGGGGCAACGGGTTTCGTCTGGGAGCGAGTTGGTACAGCGAATATAGCGATTTCTGTGGGATTCCGCGCGCAAATCGCTATTTTCGCTGTACCAATTTGGTTTCCGCGGATCGACGTCGGGCGCATCCGCCAACCGCTCCAATGCCAGCGGTGGGACCACCTATGCGCAGACTGCCTCCCTGCTACGCGAATCGGCGGCGCGGGAACGCCGGCGCGGTGAAAGTTGCCGGGCGCGCGGGCTGGGCAAAGGCCGGTGTCAGCAAAACCCCGCCCCCGTGGACAGAAATCGCCGGGATGTGCAGATAGCGCGGCCGCAGATGCTGCCCGTGGCCAAAAATCGCCGGGATGTGCAGATTTTCGGGGCACGGGGGGGCATTTGTGGACAAAAATCGCCGGGATGTGCAGGTTCTTGCAGATATTGGTATGAGGATCTGCACATCCCGGCGATTTTTGGCCACGGAAGGCACTTTTTGCTGCAGCGGCACGCGCCCGCCCGCCGGGCGGTATCCTTTGCGGGCGGATGCAGGCCGCCGCCCTGGGGCATGAAGCAGGGCCCGATGCCACCAGGGGGGTGCGAACAACAGATCTGCAAACTTTTCCGCGAGTAGACAACACGACCCTCTTCCCGGGTGCCCGTAGGGGCGGCAGATGGCCGGGGTGGCCGGATACGCCATGAGGTACGTAGGGGCGGCCGCCCTCGGCCGCCCGCCGGGGGCGGTGGGGCCGGTGTCAGCAAAACCCCGCCCCCGTGGCCAAAAATCGCCGGGATGTGCAGATTTTCGGGACACGGGTGGGCATTTGTGGACAAAAATCGCCGGGATGTGTAGGTTCTTACAGATATTGGCATGAGGATCTGCACATCCCGGCGATTTTTGGCCACGGAAGGCACTTTTTGCTGCAGCGGCACGCGCCCGCCTGCCGGGGGGGAGCATCCTGGGCGCCGGGTCGACATCTGCGGAAACGCTTGCATATCCTCTTCCCGGGTGCCCGTAGGGGCGGCCGCCCTCGGCCGCCCGCCGGGGGGCGGTATCCCTTGCGGACGAACGCGGCCCGCCGCCGCCGCGCCGCTTGCGGGCGGATTGCCATCCGCCCCTACGGCCTCTTTCCGGGCGGATTGCCATCCGCTCCTACGGCTCTTCTGCGGGCGGATCGCCATCCGCCCCTGCGGCCCTTACGACTCCTTCTTGCGGCGCCGCGCGGCGATCGCTGCCAGCGCGGCTGCGGCCGCCGCCAGGAGGAGCGCCCAGAGCGCCGGGTCGAAGGCGTCGCCCGTGCGCGGCGCGCCCGCGCCGCCGCTTGCGCCGCCGCCGCCCGAGCCGCCGCCCGCGCCCTGCGCCGCCGTGATTTCGAACTCCACGCTCCGCCGCGAGGCCCCCTCCAGCGCGCTGCCCGCGCCGGCCGCCTCCACGTACGCGTC
>JAISTX010000042.1 GCA_031272365.1 Eubacteriales Family XIII. Incertae Sedis bacterium | reverse complement strand
CTCACCTCGCTCGCCGTGCCGGACATCTCATCCCTGACCACCCTCGGCAACAACTTCATGGAATACTACGCCTACAACGACACGTCCCTCACATCCCTCGATGTGCCTGACACGTCGGCCATCACCCGCGTCGGCACCTATTTCATGGCGCAATACGCCTACGGCTGCACGGGGCTCACGTCGCTGGCGGTGCCCGACACCTCGGCGCTCACCTACGCGGGCAACTACTTCCTGTGGTACTACGCCAACAACTGCAGATCCCTCACGTCGCTGGCCATACCGGACACGACGGCGCTCACGTCCAACGGCGGGCTCTTCATGAGCAATTATGCCGCAAACTGCACGGGGCTGGACTATTTCGTCATGGACGCCGCCCCCGGGTGGTTCGCGGCCAACAACGTCAACTGGACCGTGCCGGCCGCTGCCACGACCGATGAAGAGGGGCTGAAGGCCATCGTCCCGGCGGAGCACCTCGAAGCCTGGCAGGTGCTGACCGCCACCGGCAAGACGCTGGCCCTGAACCGAATAACAGACCCTGCCAACGTTGTCGCTGCGGAGCCGAAGGCCGGCGCGCCCGGCTCGGGCGATCTGGACGGCGACGGCCTCGTCACCATTTCCGAGGCGGTGTCGGTCGTCGGCTACATCCTGAGCGGCGGCGAGCTGTCCGCGGAGCAGATCGCCGCGGCCGACATCGACGGCGACGGCACCCTCACCATGGCGGACGTCGTGCTCATGGTCCGGCTGGCCGCCGGGTTATAGGAAAAAATATTTTGAAAAGTGTTGTAGAAAGAACAGACACGGGCTCGTTTGTGGGATATGCTTCTTTCACGGCATTCTCTATTGGGTACGGAGGTGTCTTCTTTCTCTAACAGAAGTTGTCGATGGAGGTATCAAATGCAACGAATCATGAAAAACAGTCTGCGCCGCGTGCTGGCATTCCTGGCCGCGATCGCGCTGGTGGCGGTGTTGCTGCCGGCCACGACGTCGACGACGGCCTTTGCGGCGGAATCGGCGACCATCGTCGTGGATGTGCCGGAGGGCGGCCTGCCCGAGGGCGGGTATCAGCCGGGCGACACGTTCACCATCCCGTTCAAAATCACGCAGAACCCGGGCTTTTGCGCCAGCTTGTTCGAGGTCCTGTTTGACGCGGATGCTCTGGAGCTGACGGCGTTTTCCGGGGCGGGGAGCGTCTACGGCTCCACGTACATCGGCAACCCCGCGACGAACAGGGTCGGCAATATCAACCTTTTCGCCGTTGAGAACATCAACGACACCGGCCTGCTGTTCACGGCAACCTTCACGGTCAAGGAGGGTGCGACGGAGGGCGACTCGACGATCAGCCTCCGGCCGGCCCTCGGCGCGGCCGCAAACTTCACCGACAAGGATCTCAAACCCGTGCCGTATGCGGTCGAGAGCTTAGACGTAGCCATCATCCCCGAAGCAGAAGAGCCGGAACCGGAGCCGGATCCGGATCCGGAGGATATCCCGCAGATCGTGATTGGCAACGCCGCCGAGGCGCAGAACCCCGGCGACACGTTCACGGTCGACGTGAGCATCTTGAACAACCCGGGCATCTACGCGGCGGCCTGGATGCTCGACTTTGACGATGAGGCCCTCGAGCTCGTCAGCGCGAGCGCGGAAGGCAAGCTGCTGGAAGGCGGGCTCGTTGTCGACGGGCTTCCTTCTTCCATCGGCTATGTCGGCGGCCTGGATCTCGAGAACATCACGGAAGACGGCGTGCTGTTCACGCTGACGTTCAAGGTCCTGGATGAGGCCGAGGAAGGCACCTATGAGATCTTCATGGATCTCCTGGACGGCAACCCGCTGAACCTTGTGAACGCGGACGCGGAACCCGTCGAGGTGGCATACCTCCTCGGCACCGTGGACGTGGAAGAGGCGGAGGAGCCGCCGGAGCCCCCGGTGGGCGACGCCGCGCAGATCAACATCGGCACGGGCGAAGGGTGGCGCACGGACACGGACGTGGTCGTGCCCGTCTACATCGTGGACAACCCGGGCTTCGCGGCGGCGGTGCTGGCCATCTCCTACGACACGGACAAGCTCGAAATCAAAAACATCCTCAACGCGGATGCCCTGACGAAGGACGCGCTGGTCTGGGTCCATGGGTTCAACGAGGACGACAGCGTCTACACGGTGAACCTGATCAACGGGTACGATTTGGAAGTCCCGAACATCGAGGACGACGGCAAGCTGTTCGACATCGTCTTCGAGATCAAGAGCGCGGCTGCGGCCGGCGAGGACCTCGCCGTCTCGATCGGGCTGAAGAACGACTATACCGAAAACTTCACCAACGCGGACGAGGAGGACGTGGCCGTCTCGTTCACGGCCGGCAAGGTCACGGTGAAATCGCCGATCGAGCCGGAAGACGCGCTGTATGACTTCACGCCGAAGACCGCGACCTATGACGGGACCGCGAAAGCCGTGACGGTCACGAAGGAAGACGAGAAGGCGGGCGACGTGACCGCGGTCTACTACGGCGGGTCGACGACGGCCCCGACGAACGCCGGGACATACGCGATCACGATCGACACGGCGGCCACGCCGAAGTACACGGCGAAGACGGGCCTCGCCCTCGGGACGTTGACGATCAGCAAGGCGGCGGCGCCTGAGATCACGTGGCCGACGGCGGCGGCGATCACCTACGGCGACCCGCTGTCCGACGCGGCGCTTTCGTTCACCTCGAACGAGTACGGCACGTTCGACTGGGACGACGAGGACTACGACGAGGACGCGATCCTCGACGCGGGCACGTACACCTATGACGTGACGTTCACGCCGAGCGCGGACACGCTGGCAAACTACGAGACGATCAGCCCGCTCACGAAGCCGGTCACCGTGACGGTGGGCAAGGCTGCCATCCCGGGCACGATCACGTGGCCGACGGCGGCGGCGATCACCTACGGCGACCCGCTGTCCGACGCGGAGCTGTCGTTTACCTCGAACACCTACGGCACCTTTGACTGGGACGACGAGGACTATGACGGGGATGCGATCCTCGACGCCGGTACGTACGGGTACGACGTGACCTTCACGCCGTCCGCAAACTACCTGGCCTACTCGCCGGCGACGCAGGAGGTGGAAGTGACAGTGAACAAAGCACCGGCCCCGACCATCACATGGCCGACGGCGAGCGACATCCTCAAAGGGCAGACGCTGGCCTCGTCCACGCTGACGCCTTCCTCGAATGAATACGGCACGTTCGCCTGGACGGACGACACGATCGCGCCGCCGGTGCCGGGCGGGTCCTACGAGGTCACCTTCACGCCGAGCGCATCGACGCTGCTAAACTACGAGGCGATCACCCCGCTCACGCAGGACGTGGATGTGCGGGTCATCTCCGACGGCGACGTCGACGGCGACGGCAAGATCACCGCGAAGGATGCGCTCATCGCGCTGAAATACGTGTATGGCCAGCGGACGCTGACGGACGCGGAGTTTGCGGCCTCAGACATCGACGGCGACGGGGAGATCACGATCACGGACGTGACGAACATCATCCGGAAGGCTGCGGGCTTGCCAGTCACGATCTGATATATGCAACAGCAACGATATAACCCGTGCTTGGGAGGCACTGTATGATGACAAAACGGGTAGATTTTATCAAAAATATGCAAAAAGGGGTCGGCGCTTTCGCGCTGACCCTTGTGGCTTTGTTTGTCGCCCTCGCCGTGCTGCCTATGGGCGCCTACGGCGCGGTTTCCGCGAAGGTGACGGCTGGCAGCGTGGGCGCGGCCCCCGGCGACGCGAACGTGAAGGTGCCGGTCAGCATCTCCGGGAACCCGGGATTCGCGGCCGCCGCCCTCTCGCTTTCGTACAACACGGGGGCGCTCGAGCTGACCGGTGTCAACGCCGCGGGCAAGCTCGCGGACGGCAGCGTTGTCGATTGGGGACCAAAAGGCATTTCGATCCTGAGCATAGGGGACGGCACCTCTGTCGACGACATCACCGGCGACGGCGTGCTCTTCGAGCTCGTCTTCAAGGTGAAGGCCACCCAGGATGCCGAATGCGCCATCAGCATCGCGCTGGCGAACGGCTACGCCGAAAACTTCGTCAACGCCGCGGAGGCGAACGTGCCGGTGGAATTTGCCGCCGGCAAGGTGAAGGTGACGAAGCCCACGACGCCGGGCGGCGGCGGTGGCGGCGGCGGTGGCTCCGGCGGCGGTGGCGGCTCGGGCGGCTCGGGCTCCGGGGGCGGCGGAAGCGGCTCCGGATCGGGCAGCGGCGGCGGCGCCAGCTCGGGCGGCGGTGGCGGCGGCACCAGCTCCGGCGGCAGCGGTGGCGGCACCAGCTCCGGCGGCAGCACGGGCAGCACGGCCACGACAACGACCGGCAAGACGACGACGGATGCGGACGCGGCGACGGAGGACACGGGCGGCGATGTTATTGAAATAGACGACGGCGCGTCAGACGACGCCCCTGACGGCCTGGACGACGGCCAGGGGGGCAGCGGCGTGGAGCTGCCGGACGAAGGCGTGCCGCTGACGGACGAACCGGCGGGAAAAAGCTGGACGTCCTACTGGCCCTGGATACTGCTCGTGATCGCAGCGATCATCATCATCTGGGCCATCGCCGCAAGGAGAAGGCGCAAAAAAGAAGAAGAATACTAAAGCAGTCAGATGGAGATCACAATGGAGAGAAAACAATCAAAATCAAGGTGGATAGGAGTTGCGCTGGCGATGATGCTCATCGCTTTCGCGTGCCCGCTTGCGGCGTTCGCGTCTACGGAGGCGACGATTTCCGTGGGCAGCGTGGAGGGCGCGAAGCCCGGGCAGGAGGTGTCGGTGCCGGTGGAGATCAAGGACAACCCGGGCGCAATGGCGGGTTTGTTTGAGTTGGAGTATGACCACGACGCACTGGAATTGGTGGGGTCGGATGTCAACGGGGCGCTGGCACAGTCCACGATCCCGGACGCGGAGGCGAATGACAAGGTGGGGTTCTTGGACCTCTCGGCCATTTCGGAGCCGGAAGGCGTTTTGTTCAACGTGCGCTTCAAGGTGAAGGAAGGCGCAAAAGACGGGACGTACGACGTGAAGATCGGGCTGTCCAACGGGGTGGACAGCAATTTCACGAGTTCCTCCGGTGAGGCCATCCCGGTCAGTTTTTCGGCGGGCAAGGTGACCGTATCGAGCAGCGGGGAGGGCGTGTCGCCCGGCAGCACGGACACATCCGGCTCGATCGGGGATCAGACCCCGGTGACGGTCAAAGTGCTCGGTTCGGACGGCGACACGCGCGACGTACTGATGCGCGGCTCGGTTTTTGATGCCGAGTATTCGCTGGACGGCGGCAAGACGTGGCAGGCCGTGCCGGAGGACGGCATCGTGACGGCGGAGGACGGCAAGACCATCGCGCTGTATGGCGGGGGCGACGCCGACTACGTGCTGGAGAGCACGGCGGAGGCGGCCGCGGCAGCGGGCGATTCGGAGGAAGGCCTGGAGGGCGGCTCGTCTTCGGAAGCTGTGGACGAGGCGGCCGCGGCGGACAAAGAAGCGGGCGGCGCCCCGAAAAACCTGTGGCTGATCATTGGCATTGCGGTCGTGGTGGTCGTGGTGGTCATCGTGTTGCTGCGCGTCAGGCGCCCTGCCGCAAAGGGATAGCGCAAAACATAGAAAAAGGAGAATTGGCATGAAAACGAGGTGGTTGGTTTCGCTGCTTTTGGCGGCTGTCTTCGTCTGTGTGACGGCTTTGCCGGTCTACGCGGACGAGGCGGATCCGCCCGTCATCGAGGAGATCATCGTCCTGCATGGCGGGGAGACGCTGACGACGTCGGCGACCGGGCAGGGCTCCGACCCCTCGCATACGCGGGTCGTGTACCAGCTCGCGACGGATGCGGCGGGCGTGATCACCTTCACGCCGGACCCGCACAACAACGCGCTGACCATCATCGGCAACGGCGTGGATCAGGAGCCGAACAACGTGACGCTTAGCATCGCGCGCGGCATCAACCTCACGATCCAAGACGTCTACCTCGCGGCTGCGGGCGATACGCCGCTGATCCATTTCAACGGCATCATCGGCAACAGCAACCTGCTGTCCAACCAGCTCCTATTCGAGGGCACGAACGCCCTTGAAAACGAAACCGGCGGGAAATCGGCGCTCGTCCGCGTGGCGGAAGGCGTCGACCTGTCCATCCTCGGCGAGGGCTCGCTCTACCTGTACAAGAACGGGGGCGGCGCGGGCATCGGCGGCAACGCGGCGGATGCGGACGGCGGCGCGGCGGAGGCGCATGGCAAGATCACGGTCGCGGGCGGCAACCTCTTCCTGAAGGGGTCGGGCGCGGGCGCGCTCCTCGGCAGCGGCGGCGGCACCGGGCCGGCCGGCGAGATTGTGATCAAGGACGGCAACGTGAACGCCGTGACGCAGTCTCAGGCGGCGGCGATCGGCGGCGGCGCGGGCAGCTCTGGCGGCAGCGTGCTGCTGCAGGGCGGCAATGTTACGGTCACGACGGACGGCGCGGGCCCTGCGGTCGGCGGCGGCTCGCTGACGGTCACGGGCGGCTCGCTGAAGGCGGTCGCGACGGAAAACGCGGCGGCGCTCCAGGGCGTCCCCGCCGGGCTGACGTACGAAGTCGTCTCGGCCACGATGCAGGGCGGCGGCGACCCCCCGGCAGCGCTGGGACTCCTCAAGTTTGACACGGTGGATCTTTCGCAGTCTGCGGATGTCTATACGGTGCTCGTCGGCAGCGGGCTTTATTATCAGGGCGGCGTCCACGGGACGTCCTACAACCCCGCCGCGCCGACTGGCGCGCAGGCCGGCTGGCCGGAATCCGGGGACAGCCAGCTCTATCTGTGGATCCCGAAGGCCGCCACGTCCCTCCGCGTGAACGGCGAGCCCTTCACGCTCGTCTGGAACGAGGGGGCGGGGGCGTTCACCTGCACGCCGGGCGGCGGCGGGGCGGAAGGCGTCTGGGACGGCACGGTCGACACCTCCTGGTACAGCCCGGGCACGCAGGAGTACTGGCTGACCACGGGCGCGCAGCTCGCGGGCCTGGCGCGGATCGTGAACGGGACGGCTTCCGGCATCGCGCGCGACGACTTCACGGGGCGGACCATCACGCTCGGGTCGGATCTGGACCTGAACAACATCCCCTGGACGGCAATCGGCACGGGCGACATCACGATCCAGTACAGCTGGACGAACCCGCAGACGGGGCAGACGGACAGCTCGCTGACGAACGTCATCGACAGCGTCTCGAAGCCGTTCAACGGCACGTTCAACGGCAACAAGAAGACGATCACGGGCCTCAAGATCGATACGAACAAGCAGCTGCAGGGGCTGTTCGGCTACCTCGGCGCGAACGGCAAGATCAGCCGGATTTCACTCGAAGGCACGCTGACGACGACCACGTCGGGCGACGCGGTCGGCAGCCTCGTCGGGTTCAACCGCGGCGCCATCGACCACTACACGGGCCACGTCGAGATCGAAGCGGCGACGGCGTACAACGTCGGCGGCGTCGTCGGGTTCAACGACGGCCGCACGGGCAACGGCAAGGTCGAGTATTCCGTGAACTACGGAAACGTGCACGGCTATGTGAAGGTCGGCGGTGTGGCGGGCCAGAACGCGGGCCTCATCAAGAGCTGCTGCAGCACGGGCCGCGTGAACGGCACGAACGCCTCGTCGAAAAACGGCGTCGGCGGCATCGCGGGCCGCAACGGCAACAACAACACGCCCGTGGAGGTCGGGACGATCATCGACTGCTTCAGCACCGCGGAGATCGGGCGCGACGGCGGGCAGAAATGGGTCGGCGGCATCGCCGGCTTCCAGAACATGCTTTCCAACATCGAAAACTGTTATTTCGCGGGCAGCTTCCCGAACTGGAACAACAACACGAACAACCCGATCCTCGGGTATTCGGACGTGCCCGCGCTCACGGACATCATGAACATCAACAACTACGCGCTCAACACCCTGCCCTACTCCAACCCGAACAGCCCGCCGAACCCGGGCGAGATCGGCATCCAGAGGACCGAGCAGCATATGAAGACGGCGGCGTTTGTCACGGAGGTGAACGGCACGGGCGGTGTGGGCCGGGCCTTCCTGTTCGATGTGGACAATATCAACGGCGGCTACCCGGTCCTGCGCGGGCTGCATGTGGAGGACACGGCGACGCCGGTGAGCATCTCGGTGCTGTCCGACCCCGACCAGCGCGTGCCGGAGAGCTGGGGCACGACGTCGAGCAAATACTGCTACTATACGGGCGAGCGGTTTGATACGACGGGCTACCTCGCGGTGGTGAACTACAGCGACGGGACGCGGGCGAAGGTCTACGGCGTCGACGTCGAGGTGGATCCGTCCGGCGAGATCCCGCAGGGGCTGACGTCCGTGACCGTGACGGCGCGCTTCGGGACGCTGTCCGCTGTGCGGACCTACCCGGTCGACGTGCGGCTCAACGAGCTCGTGCGCATCTGGTTTGCGCACCATCCGAGGCAGACGATCTACGCGTCGGGCGAGCGGTTCAATATGCTCGACGTGGAGCTGCGCGCGGAGTACACGAACGGCACGAACCGGGCGCTCAGCCTCGAGGAATTCACGTACGAGCCGGCGACGCTGCACACGGGCGACACGAAGGTGACGATCCACTATGTCTATAATGGAAAGGAACTGACGGTGAGCACGCCGGTCACGGTGCTTTCGTCGGTCCGGCCGGACCAGAACGACGACGGGGCGTATATGCTTTCGACGCCCGACGACGTCATCTGGTTCATGGTGAAGGTCAACGACGGCGCGGCGGTCACGTACGACGCGGTGCTGCTGAACGACATCGACCTGCGCGGGGCGGCGTTGTTCCGCCCGATCGGAAAGTCGACGGCGGGCTATGAATACGCAGGCGACTTCGACGGCGCGGGGCACGCGCTGACGCTCGGCTACGAAAGCACGGGCGCGGCGTCCGGAAACTATGTGGGCGTGTTCGGCTATATCAACGGCGGGTCAGTCAGGAACCTGACAGTGAAGGGCACTATCGCGGGCTACGCCTATGTCGGCGGCATCGCGGGGGCGGCGCTGGACGCCAACATTGAAAACTGCACAAACGAGGCAGCGGTCCAGGCGGCGACCACGAGCTCCAGTTATTTGGGCGGCATCGTCGGGTCGGCGTCCGCGTCCGCGATTTCCGAGTGCGTCAACAAGGGGGCGGTGCAGGGCAACAGCTATATGGGCGGCATCGTCGGGAGCGCCTCGGGCGACACGGGGATCGCGTCCGCGCGCAACGAAGGCGCGGTGACCGCGAGCGGCTACAGGGTCGGCGGCATCGTGGGCAATGTGGCGGCGGATGTAAACGGCAATCTCGTCCTCGTGGTGGATAGCGAAAACACGGGGAGCGTCTCCGGCACCTACCATGTGGGTGGCGTCGCCGGGTACCATGGCGGCACGGGCATCTTCACGGGGCTGCGCAACGCGGGCACGGTGCGGGCGACGACGGCGACCGGCACGACGACCTATGCGGCGGGCGGCCTCGTCGGCTATGTGGCGGGCACGGGCGGCGTGCGCGGCGGCGTGAACGTCGGCGCGGTGGAGGCCACGACCTGGAACACGGGCGGCGCCGTTGGCTTCCTCAGTGGCGCGGGCACGGCAGCAGACTGCTACAACGGCGCGCGCGTGACGGGGAAATCCCCGCGCGCGAGCACGGCGACGGGCGGCATCGTCGGCGCAGTGAACAACAGCGGCGCCATCGTCCGCGGCAACTACAATAGCGGGGCGATAGCGTTTGCGCCCGCGAGCGGCACCTATACGGCTTACGTGGAGCCTGTCATCGGGCAGTACAAGCCGAGCGGGTCCGTGAACACGGCCAATATCACGAACAACTACTACGCGCCGGGCGTCGTCAGCGGCACGGTGTCCCTCGGCACGGTCGTGACACCGACAAACTACACGGCGGTGGAGAGCCTGCTGCGCGGCATCACGGACGAGCAGATCAAGAAAGAAGAGACGGAGGCGGGGGACTACCCCGTGCTCCTTAGCGTCTGGAGCGGGTCGGCCGTCCAGGTCGGCGATGTGGACGGCGATGGGATCCTGTCCATCAGCGATGCCGTGCAGATCATCCGGCATCTGTTCCAGGGGGCTCCGCTCACCGAGCAGCAGCAATGGGCGGCGGACATCGACGGCTCCGGGGATGTGACCATCGTCGACGCGGTGGCGCTGGTCCAGAGGTTGGTCAGCCTATGAGGAAGGGCCGCTTCCCCCGGATCCTGGCGGCGGTCTGCCTGATCGCCTGCCTCGTCCCGCTCCTGCCGGGCGGGGCGGCGGCGGCGTACGCAGGGGAGGAACCGGCGCCGGTGGACGGCGCGGGGGCGCTGACCATCCGCGCGAGCTACGGCGACGATTTTTGGCGGACGCTGAAGGTGTACGCGCCGGAGGATCTCTCCTCAGGAGGGTTTGCGGTGGCCGAAGGGGTATACTCCGGCTGGGCGCAGAGCGACGCGGGCCCCGTGCCGACGCAACAGTCGGCGTGCGGCGTCCTGCTCACGGATCTCCTCGCGGAAGCGGGCGTGGACGCGGACCCGGGCACGGGCAACCTCGGGCAGCTTCTGTTCCGCGGGCTGGAGGATGAAGAGGGCGCCTATTCCTATGGCATCGCCGACTGGCCGGCCTACGCCGGTACGGAGCGCTACTATTTCCCCCATCTTGGGGTGGACTTTGACGGGGCGGAGCCCGTCCCTTCGATCATCGCGTTCACACAGGCCACGGTGGCGCCCGGCGGGGTGCCCTTGCCGGGGGACTGGAGCGCCGACGGGCGGTTTTGGTTTGTCCAGGGCATGCTGCAGGGCGACACGGCGCCCTCGAGCGTCGGGCGCATTGGGTGGATCGACTGCATCCTGACGGGGGATCCGCCGGAGGGCTGGTACGAGACGCGCCAGCCCGCGCCGTCCTTCGACTGGCCGACGGCCGCGCCCATCGTCTACGGGCAGCCGATTTCGGCGGCCACGCTGTCATTTACGGAAAACAGCTACGGCACGTTTTCCTGGGCGATCGGCGTCTCCCCCTCGGAAATCCGGGACGCGGGCACGTACCAGATCGATGTGACCTTCTCGCCGTACCCGGACACGCTGGCAAACTATATGCCGATCTCGCCGCTCACGCGGCCGGTGACGCTGACCGTCCGCAAGGCACCCGCGCCGCAGGTCACCTGGCCCGCCGCGACAAAGATCACGTACGGGCAGCTCCTGTTCCGCTCGAAGCTGGTGCCGGAGGAGAACGCGTACGGGAAGTTTGCGTGGGCCGAAGATCTGGACGCGATGAACCTGTACCCGGACGCGGGCGAGTACGACCTTGAGGTCACGCTCACGCCGAACGTTCAGACGCTGAAAAACTACGAGGCGATCACGCCTCTGACGCGGAAGGTGCATCTGGTCGTGGAGAAGGCCGAGCTGCCGGAGATCGAATGGCCGCAGGCTGGGTCGATCTCGTACGGGCAAAGCCTGTTCGAGTCCGAGCTGAGCGGCGGATCCACCCACCTTGGCGAATTTCGCTGGGAGGACGAATACTACGAGCCGGACCCCGAGTTCGGCACGACGCAGTCGTTTTGGATGATCTTCACGCCGTTTGAGGAGACGCTGAAAAACTACATCGTCGAGGAGGGCGCGGTCTTCCGCAAGGAGATCTCGATCTTCATCGGCGCGACGCAGGTGCCCAACTCGGTGGCGATCATTGCGCAATACATCGGGGACGGCAAGTCGGTGAAGCTCGCCGAATACAAGGTGCAGGATCTCGAGCCGATGGCGCAAGAGCAGGCATATTCCTGGGTGAGCAACGGGGATTTCCCCGTGTTGCAGGCGGCGCACGGCGTCTATCTGGAGGAGCTGTTCGAGGACGCTTTTGCTCGACGCGGGTACGGCATGGACGCGGTGGCGGCGACCCGAGTTTACTTCAAGGCGATGGATGGCTTCAACCGGGACTGGACCTGGCAGGAGCTCTTCGACACGAACCGGTACTACTACCCGAATCTCGTCAGCGGCTGGAATTTTGACGCCGGGGCGCCGGGCCCCTGGTCAGGGGATCCAGCCATATCCGTGCGGCCCATGCTGGCGATCCGCCAGTCGTGGCAGCGCGGCGCCCGCGTCATGAACCCCTACCAGATCATCAACACGGAGCCCCGCTTCGACCGCATGACCGCTTCGGCGCGCTTCCGGCTGTGCTGGGGCATGCCCTCGGTCAATTCGCACACGGCGCACGATTCGGTGAAATATATCTATGAGATCACGATCTTGCTCGAGGGCGCGATGCCGGAGGGGCTCGACAAGAATTTGGATGAAGACTCGCCGACGAGCGGCGGCGGCACGGGCGGCGGCTCGGGCGGCGGCACGGGCGGCGGCACGGGCAGCGGCACCGGCGAGGGCGGCGGCACGGGCGAGGGCGGCGGCACGGGCGCCGGGAATGTCGGCGGCGGCGGCGGCCAGGGCGGCGGCGAGGAAAGCGGGGAAACCATCGCCGGTGTGGAAAGCGGCAATACGCAAGCCCCGGGCGACGCGGGCGGCCGCGCGGGCGGCTCGTCGAACAAGACAACAGGGCTGGAACCGCAGGAGGTCATCTTCGCGGATGCGCTGAAGGACGAGACGGTGATCGAGGTGACGAACCTCCCCGCCGAGGAAATCACGCTCGAGAACGAGGAGAAGGCGCTCGGCGTGGAGCTTGTGCAGGAGGCGGAGCTGAAGGCGCTCGAGGATGAAGGCGGCGGTGGTGGCGGCGAAGACGGCAACAAGCAGTGGATCGTGAAGGAAGTGATCGAAGCCAATGTCGTGCCGCTGGCGGTGCCGGGGATTGACCCGCGCGTCGTCATGGCGGTGCTGCTGGTCGCCATCGCGGCATTCCTGCTCGGCGTCCTGCGCGCGCTGGCAGCGAAACTATTGGAAGGTTAGGGAGAGGAGGCAGCTTTGGAATTTTTGTCATCATTGGATTTGTCAACGGTCAAGGATGGGATACACGTCGTCTCGACGGCGCTGGAGATCCCGGTCATCATCGTGCTGCTCGTGGCGCTCGTGATCGTCGTGTTCCAGCTCGGGAGCGTGATCGTGGAGTTTTTCGCGGAACGCGCGGGGAAGAAGCTCAACGTAACGCGCGCGCTGGAGGAGGTCTCCGGGCAGGACCGCGAGACGAAGCTCGAGATCCTGCAAGGGAAACCATTTCTGAAGCGGCAGAAAAGAATCTTCACGCGGCTTTTGGAAAGCACGGCGGTGACGAAGGAGGACCAGAAGCTGTTTGCGGTCCAGCTGCTGTCCGAGGAGGAGTCGCGGCTCGAGAAGAAGCTCGCGGTCACGGACATCATCGCGCGCATCGGCCCGATGTTCGGCCTGATGGCGACGCTGATCCCACTCGGCCCCGGCCTCATCGCGCTCGGGCAGGGCGACACGAAGGGGCTGTCGGACTCGCTGCTCACGGCGTTTGACGCGACCGTCGCGGGTCTTGCGGCGGCCGGCGTGGCGTTCATCATCTCGAAGGTGCGCAAGCGCTGGTACCAGTCGGACATGATGACGCTAGAGACGATTTTGGAAGGGGTGATCGACTGATGCTGCGCGACGGTGGGCTCAGGGGGCGGCGGCGTTATTTCGAGCAGGAGGACGCGAACCCGATGGAGGGCGCGATCAACATCGTGGACGCGATGCTGGTGTTTGCGTGCGGGCTCATGCTCAGCCTCGTGCTGTACTGGAACGTGGACATCCAAAACAAGGAGCTCGTCGCGGTCGAGGACAGCGAGGGCATGTCGGAGATGAACGACGTCTCCCAGGACATGCAGGACAAAGCGTCTTCGGAAGGCGAGTTTCAGAGGATGGGCACGGTGTACGTAGACCCCTCGACGGGCAAGATGTACCTCGTGCAGGACGTGCCGGAGGGCAGCCAGGAGGTGGCGGAGAGCAATCAGGATGCGGCGGAGGGCAGCCAGGAGGTGGCGGATGAAACGGTTGATGCGGAATAGCGCGCGCGCCTTTTCGGCGCTGCTGCTGCTCGCGGTCGTGGCCGCGCTCTTTGCGGGCTGCGGGGGCACGGAGCCGTCGGAGCTGAAATATCTCGACGACGAGGTCGTGATCGCGGGCGTCGCCGACGAGGAATTCACCGTGACGATCCGCGACCTGACGGAGATGGAGGCGGTCAGCGAAAAGGCGGAGGGGGCGAGGTCCAACGGCGACATCGTGAAGATCACGGCGGTCGGGCCGACGCTCGACACCTTCCTCGCCGCGTACGGCAAGACGAAGGCGGACTACACGAGCGTGCGGTTCAGCTCGCTCGACGGGTATTCGGTCATCATCCCGAAAGAGGTGCTGGAGCGCCGCGAGATCGTGCTCGCCTATATGGACGGGAACAAGGCGTTCGACAAGGGCAAGTCCGCGCCGCTGCGCGTCGTCGTGATCGGCGAGCGCGCGATGTACTGGGCGCGCATGATCAATCGCATTGAATTCATGACGGGCGACGCGTCCTCCTACACGAGCAAGCTCGTTTTCCTCGACACGGTGCTGCCGATGCTTGTCGGCTCGTACAGCGAGGAGGAGGGCGGCGACGTGGTGAGCACGATCGACCTGCTCGGCCAGTATGGCGGGCTGTCGCCGGCGTCCGGCAAGGTCTATATGACGGCGTACGACGGGCTGAAGAAAAACGAGACGATTGAAAACTTCCTCAAAGGAGGCATCAAATACACGGGCGAGCTGACGCCGCAGTTCTGCTCGCCGGATCTGCCGCAGGGCATGAATATGGACGGCATCGTGTCCGTGAGCGCGGGGGAGACGGCGTACTACTCGCTGGCGCGGGCGTCGGAGCTGCTGCCGGAGAAGGAAGGCGGCGGCCGGACGGGGCTCAGCATCGTCGACATCACGCAGGAGATCGGCTTCCTCCCGGCCAATATGTACCAGCTGGAGAACGCGGACGGCGAATTGCAGCTGTACACCGTGCACGACATGGCGCAGGGCGTGTTTGCGCAGGGCGAGGACGGCGCGTGGGGCTTCTACGGGCCGGAGGATCGCGCGTTTGAAAACGTCGTGCTCGTCGAGGCTGTCACGGCGGACCCGCCGGAACAAGAGGAATGAAGCGGGCGGTCCTGGCTGTTGCCCTCGCTGCCATCTGCGTCTTGGCCGCCGCTTGCGGCGGCGCGGGCGCGGGCGCGGGTTCGGGCGCAGAGGTCGTCGATTGGAGGGGTTTCCTCTCCATCGAGGGGGATGTCGAGCAGTCCGTGATCTTCACGCCGGTGTCGAGCGATTCGGCGCGGCTGCCGGACAGCTACGCCGGCGGGATGCCCCTTTCGGAGTTCGTCGCGCAGGCGGGCATTTCCGGCACGCCGGAGGAGGTGTATTTCATCTCGTCGGGCGACGGCTTCTGCGCGAGCATCTCCTACGAGAGCGCGGACAAGGTCACGGTGTATTACGACACCGAGAAAGGCTGGCATCTCGACGCGCCGGAGCACCCGCAGCCCGTGAACGCGATGGATGTCGACCGATTCATCGTCGTCTCGGAGGGCAGCGAGGCAGGGCTCCCCGTCGTGCGGGCGGACGGTTCCACCGACGTGGTCTCGTTCGGCGAGATGCTGCTGGCGCCGATGACGGCGGTGTACCATCTGGACGGTACATCTGAGATCGGAAGCGAGGCGGGCGGGACGCAGTCCGTGTCCGTGTACACGCGGCGGTTCTCGGTGCGGCTGGCCGACCTGCGCCCGGAATACGAAGGCGCGCCCTTTGTCGTCGTGACAGGGGGCGGCGGCAAATACCTGACGGACGGCGGCGGGCGGTTTGTCGTGTACCGGCAGACGCTGACCTACGTCGAGGCGACCGGGGATGAATACGAGGATGTCACGGAAATCCAGCTTCGTGAATCATAAGCGGCGCTGCCCGGGGCCTGTGAGGCGGCGGGCGGCGGCTCTGCTGCCGGCCTTGCTGTTGCTGCTGGCGTCCTGCGGCGGCTCTTCCTCCACGGGCGCGGCGGACGCCCTCTTCGGCACGATCTCCTCCGCCGTCCCCACGGACGAGGCGGCGCTGGCGGACGGCAAGACGGTCATCCTCTACTTTGGGGACGCGCAGCCGGAGGGCAGCATCTCGGAGTACGAGGATTTCGCGGACCTCGTGAAGCGCGCGCGCAAGGCCGCGCCGGACGCGGACTTCGCGCTGCAATGCGGTGACATCACGAACACGGGCGGCGCGCCCGAGGAGTGGAACGCGTTCTTCGCGGCGGCGGCGCCCGCCTTCGAAGGCCTCCCGCTGCTGTCCGCGCCGGGCAACCACGAGTACACGGCGACGGCCTACGACTACGGCGCGAAGCCGGAGACGTGGCTCGAGGCCTTCGTGCTCCCGGACAACGGCCCTGCGGGCTACAAGGAGGAATACTACTCGTTTGACTGCGGGGACGTGCACGTGACCTCGCTGTCCGCGAACTATCTGGACCCTGCCGAGGCCTACAGCGGGGACGAGGCGGAAAACGAAGAGATCGCCGCGCGCATCGACGCGTGGATCGAGGAGGACCTCGCAGCTGCGGACAGGCCGTGGAAGATCGTGCTCATGCACCAGCCCGCCTACCCGCTCGTCGGCGACAGCACGCAGGCGGCGATGGCGGCGCGGTGGATCCCCCTCTTCGACGCGGCGGGCGTCGACCTCGTGCTCTGCGGGCATCAGCATGAGTTCATGCGGACCTTCCCGCTCAAGGCCGGCAGGGAAGACGAGGGCGGCCTCGTCCAGGTCATGGGGAACGCGAGCCAGAAATATTATTCCAACAGCGACCCCGATTTGGACTTTGTGGCGTTTGAGATGGGCGTGAGCGGCTGGCACATCATCACCGCGACGGCGGGCAAACTGACCGTCGAAGCCTACGACGCCGACGGCCGCGGCCTCGATTACTGGGAAAAGACGCGGACGGCGTAGTGCCGGCCGTCAGATGTTCCGGCTGCGCACGAGCTTTTTCGTCGGCGTTTTCACGAACTCCTCGCGGCGGATCTGCACGTGGCGGATGCGCTTGTAGTTTGCGAGCCCCTCGTTGAAGTCGGTGATGATGCCGCGGATGAGATCCTCCACGCGCGCCTCGTCCTCGGCGAAGCCCGCGCCGAGCGCGTCCGCGATCTGCGCGTAGTCGGGCCGGACCTGCGCGCTGATGAGCGCCCCGCCGCGCTTCTTGTCCACGGAGGCGTAGACCATGATCTCCTCGATGTACGGCTCGCAGGACAGCGTCGCCTCCAGCTCCTCGGGGAAGACGTTCTTGCCCGTCTTCGTGATGATGATGTTTGCCTCGCGCCCCGTGATGTAGAGCCAGCCGTCGTCGTCTAGCACGCCGTAGTCGCCGGAGTGGAACCACTCGCCGTCCTCGCCGTACACGCTCTCCTCCGGCTTGCCGTAGTAGCCGAGCATGACGGTCGGCCCCCGATAGCAGATCTCGCCGATGCCCTTCGCGTCCGGCTTGTCGATGCGCATCATGCCGCTCGGCACCGACGGGCCGACGGACCCCGGCTTGGCCATCGTGTCGGAAAAATACGGCGTTGTCGTCATGAGCGGCCCGCACTCGGTCATGCCGTAGCCGTACGTGATCTTGAGGCCGATCTCCTGCAGCCCCCGGATGACGCGCGGGTTGATGGCCGCGGCGCCCGTGAAGACGGAGTCCAGCCGCCCGCCGAAGATCGAAAGCTCCTCTTTGAAGAGCTTCCGCGCGGCTTCCCTGGCCTTGCTGTCGTCCTCGGGCCCGAGGCCCTGCCGCAATTTCAAATAATCGTTGATCCGCCGTTGAAGGTCGGTCTCCCTGCCCGCCTCCTCCACGCCGCGCAGGATCTTGTTGTAGAAGTTTTCGAGCAGGAGCGGCACGAAGAGCATGACGGTCGGGCGGACTTCCTCCATGTTCCTCTGGATGTATTTGAGCCCGTCGCCGAAGGCGATCGCGACGCCGTTCGCGAGCATGAACTGCTGCCCCATGACGGCTTCGAAGCAGTGGTGCATCGGGAGGATGGAGACGGTCGAGCCGCCGGGCTTCACGTTGTGGGCGGCGCGCATATCGGAGATGTTCGTGCCCATGCCGCGGTTGGAGAGCAGCACGCCCTTCGCGTTCCCGGTCGTCCCGGAGGTGAAGAGCAGCGCGGCCAGGGCGTTTTCATCGATCGGCGTCTTTTTGAACGCGTCAATCTTTTTCCTTGACAGTGCCTTCCCCTCCTCGAGGATGCGCTTGCACGTCAGCGCGCCCACCGGCACCTTCTCGGAGTCGTACCGCTTCATGCGGATTTTGTACGGGATGAAGTCGATGCCCGCCATCACCTCGTCGAAGCGGTCCGTGTAGAACACGGCGGAGCACTCCCCGTACTGCAGGAGGTAGGTGACCTCCTCGGGGCGCAGCTCCTTGTCGAGCGGGACGATGACGCCCGCGCCGAAGAGCACGGCGAAATAGGTGAGCGCCCATTCGTAGCAGTTGTCGCCGATGACGGCGATGCGCTTCCCCGACAGCCCCATGTCGCAGAGCCGCGCGCCGAGCGCGAAGATCTCGTTCATCGCCTCGCGGTAGGTGATGGGCCGGTAGGGCTCCGTCCGCGCGTCCTTGACCATGTAGGCCGTCAGGTCGGGGTGCGCCTCCGCGCTGGCCAGCAGGATGTCGCGGACGATGACGGGCGCGCGCTGCTCGGCCTCGCCCTCCGTCTTGAACCGCTTGCCGCAGGGGTCGGGCGTGCGCCCGAAGATATAGTCGAGGGAAACGTCGAAATAGTCGGCGTACCAGAGCAGCGTTTTGATCGGCGGCGCCGTGACGCCGTTCTCGTACCGGCCGATGCTCGGTTGGTTCGTGCCCGCCAGACGGGCGATTTTGACCTGCGAATAGCCCGCGCTCTCGCGCAGGGCTCTGAGCCTCTCCCCGATGTTCATCATGCTGTTTCTCCCATACAAAAATCGAATTACGATGAAGTCATTATACACGGGTTGCATATGCAAGGCAAACACTATTTTCCCGCGTTTTGCGCCTTCACGCGGGCCGCATATGGTATACCACATTGGCGGCGAGTTCGACTCCAATGTGGTATACTATCCCCATTGGAATGCATCTGCTAAGGGGGAAGTGAAAACGAAACGGAAGTCTTTTTCGTGGACGGAAATCACGCAGGCGATTGCCGAGAAGCCACTGCTGCTCGGCATACGGCAGGGTTTCATGTATATGGTGCCGCTCTTGATCATCGGCGCGGTCATTGTCGCTGTCCTGAACATCCCGATCGACAGCTTCCAAAACTTCATGCTGGACACGTTCGGCGAGGGGTGGAAGACCTTCCCGCTCATCGTGCATGGCGCGGTCATGCAGGTCATCTCGCTTTCCGCGGTGCTGTGCATCGGCTACTCGATCGCGTGCGGCGAGAAGCTCGTCGAAGACGGCATCATCCGCACGGTCTACCCCGTGCTCACCGCGTTCGTCAGCTACATCGCGTTCCAGCCTTTGGGGGAGGTCGCGGACGCGGCGGTCAGCGCGCGCGCGGCAGGGGCGTCGTCGATGTTCACGGCGACCGTCATCGCGATCCTGTCCGTCAAACTGTTCCTCTTTTTCTATAAGAAATACGACGCGGCCTTCCCGGAACACGCCTACACGTACAACGGCAATTCCACGCTGCGCCAGTCCTTCCACATGATCCCCCCGATCCTGGTCACCGTGCTCATCTTCTCCGGGGCGAACATGGTCATGCATTACACGGGCGCCAGCGACTGGATAAGGGCCTGGTTCGCGGACGCGTTCCACGACCTTTTCTTCAACAACGACCTCCCGTCGGTGATCCTCATCGTGCTCATCACGCAGCTTCTGTGGTTTTTCGGCATCCACGGCGGGAACGCTTTCCTGGAGGCATACGCGAACGCGCAGCAGGAGGCGGAGGCGGGCGGCGCGGCGCTGTCCGCGTACCCGAAGGAATTCTTCGACATCTTCGTCTACTACGGCGGCGCGGGCACGACGCTGGCCCTCGTCATCGTGCTGCTGTTTTTCGGCATGAAGCGATCCAGCCGCAGCCTGGCGAAGGGCGCCCTGTTCCCGAGCCTGCTCAACATCAACGAGCCGCTCGTGTTCGGGCTGCCGATCGTGCTGAACCCGTATTTCCTCATCCCCTTCCTTGCGGCGCCGGTCGCGGCGGCCTGCATCGCGTATTTCGCGCTGAACGCAGGGCTGGTGCCGTTCCCGAGCGCGAGCGTCGCCTGGACCACGCCGATCTTCGTCTCCGGCTATATCTCCACGGGCTCGAAGGCCGCCATCCTGCTGCAGCTGGTCTGCCTGCTGGTGGCTGTCGTGATCTACATGCCGTTCGTGAGCATCGCGCGCCAGGCGGCGGAGTCGCGCTACCGCGAGGACTTCCGCCTGATGGAAGGGCAGATGAGCTACCTGCAATCCCTGCAGATGCCGAAGGTTCTGAACCGCAGCGACGAGGCCGGCGGCGTGGCGCGGTTCCTTGCGCGGGAGATCGCCGGCGCGATTAGCTACCCGCAGAAGGCGGACGGGCTGCACATCGAATACCAGCCGAAGTCCGCCGTGGACGGGCGCGTGCTCGGCGCGGAGGCGCTGCTCCGCTGGGTGCACCCGGACTTCGGCTACATCGCCCCGACGACGGTGCTCGGCATCGCCGACGAGGCAGGGCTCTCGAACCGGCTGGGCCGCTGGGTCATCCGGCAGGCCCTGACCGACATGGAGCGGTGGCGCCGCGCGGGCTATGAGGACCTCTCGCTCGCGGTCAACCTCAGCCCGACGCAGCTCAACACGGACGGGCGTCTGGGGGACTTCATCGGGGAGGCGCTCCAATCGCTGGGCATCCCGCCCGGGATGCTGGAGTTTGAGCTCACGGAGAACGCGACGATCGAGAAGACGGACCGCCTGCACGGCACGCTGAAGAAAATCCGGGAGCGCGGGTCGGACATATCGATCGACGATTTCGGCATGGGGCACTCCTCGCTGAAATACATCTTCGACTTCTGCGCGAACGTCGTGAAGCTCGACACGTCCCTCGTGCAGGGCCTGACGGAGGGCGAGGACCGCAGGATCATCGTGCGCGCTATCCTCGACCTCTGCAAGAGACTCGGCGTGCGCGTCATCGCCGAGGGCGTGGAGACGGAGCAGCAGCTCGCCATCGCGGCGGAGCTTGGCGCGGAGGCGTTCCAAGGCTGGTATTTCAGCAAGGCGATGAAGTATAATGATTTCCTGGAGTACGTGGATTCGCACAGAGAAGGAGAGAAGCCATGATCGTGGAAGAACGCACGCTGTCAAGCGAAATGATTTACAAAGGAGCCATCCTGAATCTCCGCAGGGACAAGGTCACCGTCAAGGAGGGGCGGACGAGCTACCGCGAGATCGTCGAGCACGACGGCGGCGTCGTCATGCTCGGCGTGACGGAGGACGGGCGGATCCCGATGGTGCGGCAGTACCGCAAGCCGACTGAGGCCACGGGCGGCGTGTGCTTCGAGCTCCCCGCCGGGAAGCTCGAGAAGGGCGAGGACCCCCTCGAGGCCGCGAAGCGCGAGATGAAGGAGGAGACCGGGTACACGGCGGACCGGTGGGAGCACGTCTGCTCGTTCTACCCGACCGTGGGGTATTCGGAGGAGCTGCTGCACATCTATTTCGCAAGCGGCCTGACGGCGGGCGAGACGGATTTCGACGAAAACGAGTCGATCGACCTCGTGCTGTCCACCCCGCAGGAGCTCTACGGCATGATCGACAGAAAAGAAATGAGCGACGGCAAAACGCTCATCGCCCTTCTCCTCTACCGCCTGCGCGCGTAGTCTTGCTATTTTTTCATTCGACGCGCATCGAAAACTGCATCAGGTACTGGTCCTGCTCCTTGATGCTCAGCTCGTCGAGCAGGAAGATGTTGTAGACCGGGCCGGCCGGCGTGAGTTTGTTCTCGTCGAGGTAGCGTTTGACACGCTCGGTCATGTCGCCGGTGTTGCCGTAGTAGCCGCGTGTGTAGGCGACGAGGTATTTCCCGGGCTGCTTCTTGTCTATGCCGCTGGGGTCGACCGAGAAGAAATTGCACGGCTCGCCCGGATGCTCCTTGAAGGTGTCGAAATCCTCGAAGAGGCCGCCGACCGGGAAGCGCAGGTCGATGCGGTATTGCTTCGACTCGGCGCAGAACCGCAGGAATGCGTCGTAAAAATAGAGGGAATCCCGGAAATCGTTCCTGGGCCCGATGACGATCGGCAGCTCGTCCATATGCCGGATCTCGATCGCATTGTCGTCCACCGTCAGGCCGATGCCGATCAGGCGGCGGAGCGTCTTGATGACATTGTAGGAGCGTTCAATTTTCGAGAGTTCTGCTTCAAGCTCCGACTCCTTCTCGGAGAGCACCTCCAGCACGCGCTCCGGCGTGCGGTTGCGCTGGATTTCGGAGATCGAGCGTATCGGCATATCCAGCTCGTGCAGCAGATTGATCGAGTTGATCGTGATGATCTGATGCGGCGAATAGTACCGGTAGCTGTTGTCGCCACGCTTTGCAGGAGAAAACAAACCCAAATCGTCGTAGTACCGAAGCGTGGATTGCTTGATCCCTGTCAGTTTTGAAAAATCCTTAATCGAGAGCAAATCATTACCTATCATGTTACAATATCACCCCTATCAATCATCTATTGTGATCAACGCCATTACCATTGTACTATAAACCAAGAGGAAATGAAAGAAAAATTTTTGTTTCAATCGAATAAATTTCGAATGTTTGCTTCCTGCGCCGCCGCCGCCGGGAAGCCGGCGATTTGACGGTATAGCCGGTTGGCGGTAGAATAGTACCTATGCAGGGAGTTGTAGGTCAAGTGAAAAGGGACGCCAGTCAGACGGCCGCCAAAGTTGCGGCGCTGCTCCTGCTCGCCGTCATCCTTGCGGCGGGCGCGTTCATCGTTTCGCACGTGCAGCACGCCCACATCGACGACGACTGCCCCATCTGCCACCAGGTGACGGCCTGCGGGGCGGCGCTCGCGGGCATCGGCTTCGCGGCGGCCGGCCTTGCGTTTTCCCTGCGCGGCGTCAAGCGGCCGTCTTGGGCGGGCTTCGCCGCACCGGGCCCCGCCATGGACCTGGGCGCCCCGAGGCGCACCCCGCTGTTCTCCGACCATGCCCGTTTGAACAATTGAGCCCCCGCGGCTTTCCGTGGCGGCGCAGGCCTGTCCCGCCACGTATTCACGCGGTATGAGAGGGATTCAATGAAAGAAAGAAAATATATTATTGCAATCATCTTGCTTGCCGGCCTGCTGCTCGCATCCTGTGGCGGCGCGGGGCCGGCCGACGGCGCTTCGGACGCGGAGCCGCCCGGCAGCGCAGGCGGCAGCGGCCGGCTGAACGTCGTCACGACGATCTTCCCGGAGTACGACTTCGCCCGCGCGGTCGCGGCCGGCACGGACGCGGAGGTCACGCTGCTCATCCCGCCGGGGACGTCGGTCCATTCGTTCGACCCATCCCCGCAGGACGTGAAGACCGTACAGGACGCCGACGTCTTTGTCTACGTCGGCGGCGAGAGCGACGTCTGGGCGGACCAGATCCTCGCGGGCATCGACACGGGCGGCATGCAGATCGTGCGCCTCATCGACCACGTGCAGACGTACGAGGAGGAGCTGAAGGAGGGCATGCAGGAAGAGGAAGAGGAGGCAGATGCGGACGCGAACGCCGCAGAGGAGGGGGCCGAGGCCGACGAGCACGTCTGGACTTCGCCGAAAAACGCCCTCGTCCTGCTCGGCGTGATCGCGGACGCGATGGGCGCGGCCGACCCGGGGAATGCGGATGCCTATGGCGAAAACGCCGCGGCCTACGCGCAGGAGCTGGAGGCCGTCGACGCCGAGATCGAGGGCGTCGTCGCAAGCGCGGGCCGCAAAATGATCGTCGTCGCGGACAAATTCCCGCTCCGGTATTTCACGGAGGACTACGGGCTCGACTACGCGGCCGCGTTCCCGGGGTGCAGCGACCAGTCGGACGCGGGCGCACGGACGATCGCCTACCTGATCGAGGCCGTGGGGCGCGAGGGCCTGCCCTACATCTACAAGGTCGAGCTGACGAATGGCAATGTGGCGGAGGCCATCGCGGAGGAAACGGGCGCGGAGGTGCTCGAGCTGAACTCCTGCGAGAACCTCACGAAGGACGATTTCGACAGCGGCGTGACCTACGTGGACCTGATGCGGAGGAACGCCGCGGCATTGGAGAAAGGATTGAACTGATATGGAAGCAGCCCCGAAGGAACTGCTCCGCTGCGAAGGCCTGTCGCTGCGGTACGAAGCGGCGGCGGGCTACGCGGTCCAGGGCGTGGACCTGTCGGTGTGCGAGGGCGACTTCCTCTGCATCGTCGGGGAGAACGGCTCGGGCAAGACGACGCTGCTCAAGATGATCGCCGGGCTCGTCCAGCCGACGGAGGGGCGCGTCCTCTACACGGGGCTCCGCCCCAGCGAGGTCGGCTACCTGCCGCAGCAGACGGCCGTGCAGAAGGACTTCCCCGCGACCGTCACGGAGGTGGCGATGTCGGGGCTGCTGAACCGCAAGGGCTTCCCGCCCTTCTACACGAAGAAGGACCGCGAGACGGCCCGCGCCCACCTCGAGCGCTTCGGCGTGTGGGACCTGCACCGCGCGTCCTACCAGATGCTGTCGGGCGGGCAGCAGCAGCGCGTGCTGCTCGCCCGTGCCCTGTGCGCCTCGGAGAAGCTCCTCCTGCTCGACGAGCCCGTGGCGGGCCTGGACCCGCACGCCGCCGCCGGCCTGTACGAGATCCTGGGCGCCCTGCACGAAAGCGGCATGGCGGTCCTCATGGTCTCGCACGACCTGGACGGCGCTTTCCGCAGCCAGGCGAAGATCCTGCACATGGCCACCGCGCCGCTCTACTACGGGGACGTGGCCGGCTACGGGGAGTTCGCGAAGGCCGGGAAAGGGGGTTTCCATGTTTGACCTCGCGCAGGAAATGTTCTCGTTCCCCTTCATCGTGCGGGCCTTCGTCGTCGGCACGCTCGTCGCGCTCTGCGCGGCCCTGCTCGGCGTGAGCCTCGTCCTGAAACGTTATTCGATGATCGGGGACGGCCTCTCCCACGTTGGCTTCGGCACCCTCGCGGTCGCGGTCGCGCTCGGCCTCGCGCCCTTGCAGGTGTCCGTGCCCGTGGTGCTGCTCGCGGCCTTCCTGCTGCTGCGCATCAGCGAGAACAGCCGCATCAAGGGGGACGCCGCCATCGCGCTCATCTCGAGCAGCTCGCTCGCGGTCGGCGTCGTCGTGCTCGCCATGACGGTCGGCATGAACACCGACGTGTGCAACTACCTCTTCGGCACGATCCTCGCGATGAAGAAGAGCGACGTCGTGCTCAGCATCTGCCTCGCCGCCGGCGTCCTGACGCTCTTCGTCCTCTTCTACAACAAGATCTTCGCGGTGACGTTCGACGAGGGCTTCGCGAAGGCGACGGGCACGCGCACGGGCGTCTACAAGATGCTCCTCGCCCTGCTGGCGGCGCTCGTCATCGCCGTCGGCATGCGCATCATGGGCGCGATGCTCATCTCGAGCCTCATCATCTTCCCCGCGCTCTCGGCGATGCGCGTCTTCCGGAGCTTCGCCCGGGTGACCGTCTGCGCGGCAGCGCTTTCGGTCGTCTGCTTCTTCTTCGGGCTGCTCGCATCGTACACATTCAACACGCCTGCCGGGGCGAGCGTCGTCCTGGCAAACCTCGCGGCGTTTCTCATTTTCACCGCCGCCGGACAGATAAGGAGGCTTGTATCATGAAAAGAACAATCACCATCCTGCTTGCCGCCGCGCTCCTGCTCGTGCTGGCGTGCGCTTGCGGGAAAGACGCGGGCGGGGATTCCGCGGCGGGCGGGGATTCCGGGGCGGCCACGGCGGCCGCGGACGCCCCCAAGAACGGCGGCGGCACGGTCGCGGTGGATATTTCCGGGGCAGGGGCCGGGGATTCGGCGGAGGCGGCGGAGACGGCTGCCGCATCGGGGGATGGCGCGGACGCTGTGGCGGAGGACGCGTCCCTCCTCGACATCGGCGAGAAGATGTTCGTCGGGCAGATGAACGACATCTACGCCAACACGGCCGACTACATCGGCAAGACGATCCGGTACGAGGGGTTTTACGTCTGCTACCAGCCGGAAACGTACGGCGACGGGGAGGACGTGGCCTACCACTGCATCGTCCGCAACGGCCCCGGCTGCTGCGGCTACGACGCCACGGTCGGCTTCGAGTTTTTCTGGGACGGCGAGATGCCGCAGGACGACGACTGGTGCCGCATCACGGGCGTCGTCGACACCTATCAGGAGAACGGCTTCGACTACATCGTCGTCAAGGCGACGGACCTCGAGGTGCTGCCGGTGCGCGGCAACGACACCGTGACGCAGTGAGGTCTTTGGCGTATAATGACGCCATGAAACCAAGCGAACGATTGCGGGCGCGGCTGGCCGGCCGGCCGGTCGACAAGATCCCGAACCTAAACATCGTGATGGGCCTCGCGGCCAAGGAGGCGGGCGTGTCCTACAGCGCGTACGCGCAGGACTACCGGCACCTCTGCGAGGGCAACGTGCGCTGTGCGGAGATGTACGGCATCGACGTGTACTGCACGATCTCCGACCCGGCGCGCGAGGCGTCCGCGCTCGGCGCCGACATCGCCTTCCAGGAAAACGGGCCGCCCTACGTCACGCATTCGCCGATCTACGAGGCCTATGGGGCGGACCGCCTCGCGCTGCCAGACCCCCTGGACAGCCCGCGCACGCTCGACCGCATCCTGGGCGCCGGCGAGCTGGCGCGCCGCTCGGCGGGCGAATACCCGGTGGTCGGCTGGGTCGAGGGCGTGCTGGCGGAAACCGCGGACATGCGGGAGATCAGCCGCCTCATGGTGGATTTGATGGACGAGCCGCCGGGCATGAGGGAGACGATGGATGCGATCTTCGGCTTCCAGTGCCTCTTCGCCAAGCGCCAGGTCGAGGCGGGCGCGGACTATATCGGCGTCGGCAACGCGGTGGCCTCCCTCATCGGCCCCGCGCTCTACGAGCAATACGCGCTGGACTACGACAGGCGGCTCGTGGCGTACATCCACGGCCTCGGCGCGGGCGTCAAGCTGCACATATGCGGCAACATCACCCCGCTCCTGCCGCTCCTCGCCCGGGTCGCGCCGGACATCCTCGACGTCGACCACATGGTGGACTTCGCGGAAGCGGTGCGCACCTTCCAGGGCACCCCGACCGCGGTGGACGGCAACGTCGACCCGGCGGGCGTCATGCTGCTCGGCAGCGTGGAGGACGTCCGGCAGGGCGTCCGGGCCTGCATCGCGGCGGGCGACGAAACGACCATGATCGCCGCGGGCTGCGAGATCCCCGCCGCCACCCCGCCGGAGAACCTGAAGGCGATGGACCGCCTGCTGTACCGCAGCGTGTAGGGCCGGCCCTCCCTCGGGCGGATTGCCATCCGCCCCTACGGTGTTGTACCGTAGCGTGTAGGGGCGGCGTCAGGCCTCGGTCGGGACCAGGCCGGCGGTCATGTTCGCCACATCCATGAGCGAGCAGATGTTGCCGTATGGCGTGACGAGGTACCACTTCCCGTCGTACAGGCCGGCGTCGGGCCCGAAGAAATACGGCTCGCCGTCCACTTCAAAGTAGACCGGCGCGCTGACGAGCTCCTCGCACCCGTAGATGGCGGCAAGCGCCTGCATGTTCTTCTGGTTGTTTTCGGACTCGTAGTGCTCCGGGGACAGCGCCGCCGGGTCCTGCGCCTCGATCTTGTCAATCGCCTTCCAGGCGTCCCCGTTCATGGCCTCTTCGTACAGCGCGGCCAGCTTGCCGGCGTCGCCCTCCTCGAGCTCGACGGAGGCCGCGTCCAGGAACGCTTCCTGGTAAACCGTCCAAAATTCCGAATTGTACGCGCCGACCATCATGAAATGCGTCCTCGCGTAGGAAATGATCTGGCCGCGGCGCGCCTCGAAATTGATCTCCTGCCCGAGCCCGCTGTCCGTGGGGATGGGGTAGGTGAGCGCCGTGGTGTACATGAAGGCGCCTATGCGGTCCAGCTGCGCCTCGTAGTCGCAGCCTTCCACATAGGATTCCACCGCGAAGCAAGCGACCATCGCGTCCAGGTCGCCCGCCTTGAACGCCTCCAGGTAGGCGGTCGCCGCCGCTTCCGGCGAGTCGAAGCCCGCCCCCTCGCCCTGCCCGGCCACGGACGGGGGCGAGACTGCCTCCGCCGCTTCAGTGGCATCCGCGGGAGCGCCGCCGCCGCCGGTGGCCTCCGCGCTGTCGGCGGCACCGCCGCCGCCGCACCCCGCAAGCAGGGCCAGGGCCAGCACAAAAACAACTACAATCGTGGTTTTCTTTCTCATCATCGCACTCTCCTTTATTATTGTTTCAGACTCCGAGCATTATACCATGTTGTGGGGCGCGGTTTTTTGTGCAATAATATTATTGTTTGAGAACGTTGATGGAGATAGGAGAACGGCTGGATGCCGTCGTTTCGGGAGGGTATTGCGATGATGACCAGGGAAGAGTATATGGAAAGGTTGCAGGGCGGCGGCCATTTTGCCCCGGGCTGGGACGCGGTGACCGAGGCCTGCAGGAAGGTCTACGGCGACCAAAAGGAAAGCCACTATGTGACGGAGTTGGCCAAGCGGGCCATTTCCGGCGGCGACGAGTTCCTAGACGGGTACAACATCTATGTTTCGGCTGCCGGCTACCGGCATATCGTCACGTTTGGAATGTCCAGCCTCTACGGCAACCCAAAATCCTACGGCGGCGAGTTCAGCAACTGGGGCTACGAGATGACCATGAAGCTCGTTGCCAAGAGCAATGAGGACTGTTTCTGGGCGCTCGACATGCTGGGCAATCTGGCGCGCTACACCTATAGGCAAAAGCGCTGGTTCGAGCCGCTGCAGTTTGTCTCCGGGGGCGGCGAGCCCATCAAGATTGGATCGGGCAGCATGCTGAAGGGGCTGGTCAGCGTCAGCGACACGGAATTCGAAGGCATGGACACCGTGCACGGGCGGCTGGATTTCATCCAGTTCGTAGGCATCACGCAACGGGAGCTGGATTGGGCCAATGGGAACCCGGACAATGCGAAGCTGCTGGTGGAGCGGATGCGGGCGGACAACCCCATGCTGGTCACGGATCTGGCGAGGACGAAGGAATACATCTGACGGCAGGCGCGCCGGCACCCGGCATTTTTCCGTTCAGCGACGGCGAATTCTATTGTGGGGCGCGGGTTTTTGTGCGATAATATTTTTACGGGAGAACATGAATACGGATTGTGGAGCGGTCGGTTGCCGGCGTTTTCGAGAACGAGGAGAGGCCAAAATGAGTGACGAAAAAAAAGGGCGGCTATGGGGGCGCAAAGCCTCCTTCACAGATGGTCGGTTTGAGCGGTTTGATTTTTTCTACTCGGACTTCAACCACCCGATTTTCAACGGGGCTGCATTCGTGGACTGTGTTTTTGACGAATCCATATTGGACGACGTGCGGACGTGCAACTGCACATTCAAAAATTGCTCTTTCCGCGGGGGCGGTTTGGGCGATGCGCCCATCGGGGCGCCGGCGGGCCGGTTTGAGGACTGTGAATTCCTGAATTGCGATTTCCGCGGGGGGCTTTTTTCCCGCCCGGCGTTTGTCAACTGCCTGTTCAAGGATTGCAAATGGAAAGAGGTCGACTTCCGCGCAAGCTCTTTCAAAAACTGCAAATTTGTCGGCAAGCTCAGCGAATTGACATTCCGCGCGGCTTCCCAAAATCCGGCAGCAACGTGCGCACCGCAGGGATGCGCATGACGGGCTCCGCCGCTTCCTACCTCTTCGGCATCTGAAAGCCGTCCAGCGCCTCGTTCATTTGATCCACCCGTTGTCCTTCCACCATTGGTGGTCCAGCGGGAACCAGTCGTTTTTCTGCTGCATGAAATGGATGCCCCACAGCAGCAGCCTCAGAAACAGGCCGCGCTTCGCCTTGCCGGACAGGGCGACGACCCGGCGCGCGGTGCGCCGGACGGCGCGCTCGATGCGGGCCTTCTTCTTCGGGTTGACGTCGCCCCAGTTGAACGCCATGATGCTGAAACCCAGGCGGTAGTATTTCGCCATGCTCAGCCCGAAAAACTGCGCTTTCAAGGCTTTGGTCACACCCCTGACGCCCGAACCGCCGGTCGTGGAAATCGCGACGCCGATCTTTTTTCCCATCGAAGGGTGCGGGCGGTGCGCGAACCACCGGTAGGCGAGGTGGTCGAGGAACGACTTCATCGCGCCGGAAATGCCCATCACATAGGTGGGCGAATCCAGCACCACCACGTCGGCCTGCTCGATCGCCGTGGCAATCGGGTGCACCTCCGCATAGTGCGGGCAGGTGTCCTCGCCGTTCGCGAAGCACGAAAAGCACCCGACGCACGGCTTGAAGCCCGCCACGCAAAACTCGTCGATCTGCGCCCCCGGCTCGAGCCGCCCGATCTCATCCAGCAGCATCAAAGCAATCGCATGCGTGCTGCCCGTGAATCTGCTGTGTACCGCAACGATTTTCATCGCCCACTCTCCTTCATTTCTCCTGAGAGCATTATACAATAATATTGCCCACGCCTCGACACCCTTTTGCACGCCGCCGAAACCGGCGTTCCGAACCCGCGGGGGGGCATTTTTTCAATTATTGCGGTATCCGAACCCCCCGAAGTCTGCCTCTGGGGGGCATTTTTTCAACTATTGCGGTATTTTCCACCGGTTGCTGGCAGCGCTGGCATTTCCTGATACAACAGGAATTGAAATTTTGCCCCGAGGCTGCGCCCTGCGCAAAAAAAAGCGACGGGCGGGGCAGACGCCCGCCCGTGTTGTGAAAACCCGTCAGCTATGGTCCGCGCCGCCCCGGCATCGCTGCCCGGGGAAACCGTGGTGCATGGGCCGGTCGTGCGGATGCCCGGGGAACCGCTCATGGTCACCGGAGCCGTGCCTGCGGGGTCTGCCATGCCCGCCGCCGCAACCGCGGCCGTGGGGCCTGCCGTGCCCGCCGAAGCCGTGCCCGTGCTGCGCCATGAACTCCTCCATCATTTTGCGCCTCTGCTCAAAGTCCTCTTCCGGGAACTGCTCTTCATAGCGCTGGATGATCCGCCCGAGATAGCCGCTGAACGCGGCGAGCTCGTCGTCATTCAGGCAGCCCAGTATCTTTTCCGTTTCAGGCGCTTCTTCCTCGGCGCCGTCGGCGGCGGACTTGCCCGCCTCGGTCAGCCGGACCGTCACGACGCGCCTGTCCTCCTCGGACGGTTCGCGCGTGATGTAGCCGCTCCTCTCGAGCTTCGCCAGCAGTTCGGCAATCGACTGCCTGCTCATGCCCAAAAGGTAGGTGAGCTCCCGCTGGCTGATTTCCGGCTTCAATTTGAGGATGGCGAGCACGCGCCCCTGCCCGCGGTGCGGGTTGTGCGCCCGCCCCCCCGCCATGAAGGGGTGGAACGATGCGCGGTGCATCAGCATCTGCAGTTGCCGCAATTGTTCGGCAATCGTCGTCTTTATCTCATTCATAGTCCTATTCCTCTCTATTGCATATCTATGTGTTATTCAAATAATCAAGTACCTGACAAAATAGAGTATAGCGGCTGGCGCGCTATTTGTCAAGCACTTGACGAAAAATAATTTTTGCGTTAGGGCAGCATCCCCCACAGCCCTACTTCGTTGAACAGCAGGAAGCGCCCGAGGAACATCACGGCGATGTAGAGCAGCGGCTCGTGTTTGACCGCGCTCTCCCGCGCTTGCAGCCGCTCGGCCCGCGCGCCCTGCCCGGTGGCAGCCGCACCGAAAAAGGCGGCGCGGAACAGCAGGAAGCCTGCGAGCGCGCCGAGCGTGTTCATGAGCAGGTCGTCCACGTCGCTCGCTCTATTATTCAATAGCTGGCTGAGCTCGATCAGGAGGGAGAAGGCGAAGCCGGCCGGCACGATGACGGGGAGGCGGTTGGCCTTGGGCCAGAGCAGCGGCACGAGGAAGCCGAACGGCAGGAAGAGCACGACGTTGAGCGCGTACTCCGACGGGATCATGTAGTCGGACAGGAACTGGAGGTTTGCCTGGTCGTCGCGCAGCGAGAGCCCGAGCCGCAGGATGTCGTGCAGCGTGCCCGCGCCCGTGAAATGGAAGACGCCAAAGATGTAGATCGCGAAGACCCATGCCCCCAGCACGTAGCTTCTGCCATCTATCTGCCCCCGCCGCCGGTTCGCGCGGCCCACTGCCTCAAGCGTCACCCAGAACGGAACGATGACGGTCAACAGCTCATATCCTCGTATCACCCAGTCGCTCACAACGGTATTATAAACCATTGCGGCGCATGGGGGAATGCAAGGTATGCGTTTCGTGCAGTATCAGCCTGCCTTGCGGGCGGCTACGCTTCCTCTTTCAGGAGGCGCTTGAGGATTTTGCCGGAGCTGTTGCGGGGGAGCTCCTCGCGCAGCTCGACGCGGCGCGGGATCTTGTAGGCCGCGAGGCGCTCCTTGAGCCATGCGATGATTTCCTTCGTGTCCGGCGCCTCGCCCTCTTTGGGCACGACATAGGCGACAAGCGCCTCGCCGCGAAGCGCGTCCGGCTTGCCGATGACGGCGGCGTCTTTGATCTGCGGGTGGCCGTACAGGGCTTCCTCCACCTCGCGCGGGTAGACGTTGAGGCCGGCGACGACGACGATGTCCTTTTTGCGGTCGACGATGAAGAAATACCCGTCCTCGTCCATTTTCGCGAGGTCGCCGGTGTGCAGCCAGCCACCCCGGAGCGCCTCCGCCGTCTCCTCCGGCCGGTTGTAGTAGCCCTTCATCACGTTTTCGCCGCGCACGAGCAGCTCGCCGACCTCGCCGACCGGCAGCTCCTCGTCGTTCTCGCCGCCCACGATCACGGTGATCTCGGGGATGTGCACGCCGATGGATCCGGCCTTCTGCACGCCGAACGTCGGGTTGAAGGTGCAGGCGGGCGACGCCTCCGTCAGCCCGTAGCCCTCGATGACCGGCAAGCCGACGAGCTCCTTCGTCTGGCGGTAGATCTCCACCGGCAGCGCGGAGCCGCCGGACACCGCGATGCGCAGGTCGGGGAATTTGATGTTGTTTTTGCCCGCCTCGATCAGGACCATGTACATCGCCGGCACGCCGAGGAAGACGTTGACCTTCTTCGCGAGCAGCTCGCTGATGACGGTCTTCGGCTGGAAGGCCTCGACGATGTCCGTGGACGCGCCGCGGAACAGCGGGATCAGGATGCTGGTCGTGAAAGCGAAGACGTGGAACATCGGGAGCACGCAGAGGAAGACGTCGTCGTCGTACATTTGCAGCATCACCGAGTCCTGCCAGGCGTTCACGACGAGGTTGTGGTGGGAGAGCATCGCCGCCTTGGGCTGCCCCGTCGTGCCGGAGGTGTACAGGAACGTCGAGATTTCATCCGGGCTCTCGATCAGGTCGAAGTCGTCCCTGGGCGCCGCCTCCGCCTCGGCGAGCATCGCCTCCCCGAGCACGAGCACACGCACGCCGAGCGCTTCGGAAAGGCCCTCCTCCGTGTAGCCGTGCTTCGCCATCACGCCTTCCTGGACGATCATCCACGCCGCGTCCGAGTCGCCCGCGATGTAGGTGAGCTCGGGCAGCGTCAGCATCGGGTTGACCGGCACGACCACGGCCGCATTGCGCCCGACGCCGCAGTACAGGAAGAGGAACTCCGGGCAGTTGCCCGCGTCGAGGATGACCTTGTCGCCCTTCGCGACGCCCTTCGCTTTCAGGTAGTTTGCGAATGCCCGCACCTTGTCGTCGAGCTCCTGATACGTGTAGGTTGTTTCTTTGAAATACACCGCCGGCCGATCCGGGCGGAAATGGTTTTTGTAGATACTGCCGACTGTGCCAAACCTGAAATCCATAATAATACCCTCCTTCAACCCCCGCGCCGCAATGATATTTGTTAACTTTGCCGCCCCATTATACTACAATTTTGCTTGGGCATTCCTCCCCATGACCTTCACAAAAAACTTCCGCTTCCTCGGCGGGTCAAACTCGCAGAAATATATCCCCTGCCACGTCCCCAAGGCCAACCGCCCGTCTTCGACAATCACCGTCACGCTCGACCCGATCACGCTTGCCTTCAAATGCGCCGCCGAATTGCCCTCGCCGTGGCGAAACTCCGGGCGGTCGGGGTATGTCTTGCCCAAGGCAAAGAGCAAATCGCGCACCACGTCGGGGTCGGCATTCTCATTGATCGTGATCCCCGCCGTCGTGTGCGGGCAGAAGACCACAGCGATGCCGCTTTCTATGCCGCTCGTACGCACGGCTTCGCGCACCTGCGATGTGATATCGTAAAAATCCTCGCGCGGCGCGGCGAGCATGTATTCAAAATGTCTGGTCATCAATATTTTTCTCCGATAAGACTCTATGTTGTTACCTTTGCGGCAATTGTACTACAAAATGATCGCGCGAGTCCGGACGAAGTGGAATCTTTCGCGATCATTATATTATAATGGGTACATCATGGAGTACAGGGAATACGGGAGAACAGTGTGTCATGGGGACGTATAATTTGACACATTACTTCTTCTTTTCTGACGGAAGCTTATCCTGTTGCTTGGTAGCGGCAACCAGTGAAAATCGGCATTGCGGAATCTATGCAAATTTGTTATTCTTATATAAAATATGCATAGATTTTGGGAGGCATCAATGAAATTTGTTGAACGGGAATTGACACAGACGCTCCGTGACCGTGCGGCACAGTATCCTGTCGTCAGCTTGACGGGGCCGCGGCAGAGCGGAAAGTCCACTGAAGCAGTCAGCAAATCTCAATTGTAAGGACGAGCAACGAGCACAAAGAGTTCAAGGGCGTCGAGGCTGGGGAGTGTGTCAAATTATACGTCCCCATGACACGCATGGCAATTCTATAACGAACAGGTCCGCCTGTCGACGTGAAAATTCAAATTCTATAATCAGCCGAAACATGCCTTTTTGACCCCGTTTCGGCTGATTATAAATGACATACCACCGCGCTTGATGGAATGCGGCGCCTATGTGTTCTGTTTGCGACGCTTGCCGGTCACGAAGAGGAGCAGGCCCGCCGCTGCGCCCGCCGCAATCAGGATGAGCGCTGCGGTGCCCGCCATGCTGTGCGCCGCGTCGGCCGCGTCAGGCTCCTGCGGCTCCGCGATGACTTCGCCGAGCTCCCCGCCACTTCCCGCGGACAGTTCGCTTTCATTGCGAGAAGCCGCAGATGGTGAAGCGCTCCGGTCCGGATCCTTGTCAGAGGGATTCCCTTTGTCATTCCCGGACAGCACACTGTCATTCCCGGGCTTGACCCGGGAATCCAGACCCTCGGCATCTGCAGTAGACACCTCGCTGTCATTCTGCGCGCCGGTCGTCGAATCCTGACCACTCGAGCCGCTATCGCCGGAGCCACCGCTCACACCACCGGCTACCGCCGCTGGCACCACCAGCGTGATAGGTGCGGAAACCCCGCTCTCAAACTCCGCCAGCAGCATATGCGTCCCCGCCGCGAACGTCGCCAGATAGTCCGCGTGTAGCGTGATGAACGCGCCGTCGGTCGTCACGTCGTAGTTGTCCTCCGCAACAGGATTGCCCTGATAGCTGAGCAGCACAAAGGTGTCGCCCTGTGCGCCTACGCGTGCCGTCAACGTGCCCGCGCCGCTCCACGTGCCGAAGTCTTCGAGCACCGGGTAGATCACAGGCTCCGGAGACGTGACGTGAATCACACCTTCCGTGGTCAACAGGCGGGACTTTCCGCCGTAGGTAGTGTTGTCGTAGGTGACCTGGATGTCGTAATGGACGTCCAGGCCAGCGAGCGCTTCCGAAGGCGTGACCGCGAAGTCCATCACCTCGGATGTGAACGGCACGTTCAGGAAATGTGCCACGCCACCAGAGTTGCCATTGCCCGATATGTCGCCCCAGGCCACCGGGCCAAGGCCGGTGATATTGACCGCAAGCTCTTTCCCCGGCACGTCGATACCTTTCACCCACCAGGAGAGCGTGATACTGGCGTTGCCGTAAAGATACGGACTGCCCTCCACCGGCGCATCCGGCAGGATGTCCACCGTCAGCTCAGCCGTGTCACCATGGATGAGCGTGATGTCGCGCGCGTCTTTGTAGTCGCCGCGCGTCGCGACCAGCAGCCCCGTCGGGAAGTGCCGCGTCTCGGTGTGCCCGCAGCGGGTGCAGGTGCGCGTGCCGGTGCCGGTCGTCTCGTTGTCATCCCACGCGCCGTAGGCGTGATCCGCCGCGACGGTGATTGTGCCGGTGGTGGACACGACGTCGATGCCTTCGGTGTCATACACCGATATTTCGTATGTCACGGTTCTTCCCGCCAGCTTTGCCCCGGGCGTCACGTTGAAGTCCATGGTTTCCGAGCTGAAACGGTCGAGATAGATGCTGGCTTCTCCCTCATTGGACCATGGCACGGGATAGTCTTCGAGGCCCTCGAGCGTCACATCGAAGAATGAAACGCTGACGCCGGCATTATCGGGAGAAAATCCGTCGACCCAAAATCGGAGGCAGAGCGTCGCCGTGCCCCACTCGTACGGCTGGCCTTCCACCGGCGCGTCCGGCTTGATGTCGACCGTCAGCTTCTTCGTCTGCCCGGGACAGAGCGTGATGTCGGCGGCGGGCGTCTGGCCGTCGCGTTCGACCACCTTTAGTTCCGACGGCGCGGGCTGCACCACATTGATGCTGAGGGGGACGGTCTTCGTCCACTTGATACCCGCGCCATAGCTGCTCGGCAGCGTCAGGGTGAGCGTGCCGGTGTGGAGTCCTATGCCCAGAGACGCCTTCGGTCTGACGGTGACCTGATTGGTCGCAATGGGCTGGTTTTCGTCGTACCATGCAGAGACGATTTCAAAGTCGTCCGATACCGAGACGAGATTCATGCCGACCAATCCGCTCATGTTTCCGATGCGGGAATCTGGTACGCTCCATTGGAACGTCGTCCACAGCTCGGGTGCACCAATCTGTCCGACCGTCTTCGTCCCGAAGTCGAGGGACGCGGCCGCGGAGATCGTCGGTCCCGCAGGCGGGTTCACCTTGATCGTGCCTTGCGCGGAGAGCACGCCGGTGCCGCCATAGCTCACGCTGTCGTAGTGGACGGTGATCGTGTAGCTCACCGTCTTGCCCGCGAGCGCGTAGCCCGGGGTCACGGCAATGTCGACGCTCGTCGACTCAAACGGCAGCGTCGGGATCTGGTAGACCGCCTTGCCGCCTTCGCCTTCATCCCAGACTACCTGGAGCTGTTTGTTGATCGTCACGGCGAACGCGGACGCGTCGATAACATCGAAGAGCGCGTCCTCACCGTCAATCGTATACGCGAGGTCGACCGTGGCCGTGCCCCAGATGAACTTCGCGCCGTTCGGCGCATCCGGCAGGATGTCGATGTCGATGTACGCCGTCTCGCCCGCTACCGCCTCGATATTCGCCGCCGAGGTGCCGTGATCGTAGCCGTCGAGGATCGCCAGCCCCGTCGGCGCGGGCTGCGTCACGGTGATGCTCCCGCTCGCGCGGCTACCGGACCAATCGTTTTGCGCGCTCGAAAAATACACAGTCCCTGTATCGTAAGTGGCCGGTGCGATGTTGGAATCTTTCAAAACGATATAGACAAAAACTTGAGTCTGGTTATAAACCTTGTTGATGGCAAATAGATCCTCGTTTTCACTGACCGTCACGACCAAGTCGCTCAGATCCGCTTCTGCTTCATTGTCGAAGTCAAGACGCAGCACCGCCTGTGCAGGATCGGATCCTTTCACGAGGCTACTTGTCTGATGATACCAATATACACTGCAGTTAACATTCGCCAGCGGTTCGAATCCGAGCGTGACGATTCCATCAAGCATGTCCTCGCCCGCGGGCTGCGGGTCGGGCGTGACGGTGTCTTCTCCGCCATCCACGCTACCGCCGCCGTTTTCGCCGCCCGTGCCGTCCGCGGGCTCCTGCCCTTCGCCGTTACCGCCGGCGCCGGTTTCACCACCTTCGCCGCCGCCTTGCGAGACGGTTTTCGAACCGCCCTCTGCGGGCGGGAGTGTCTCCGTCCCCGACGGCTGCTCGCCGCCCTCGGCCGGTGGCGGGTCTTGCTCGCCGCCACCTTCCGCCGGCTGCTCCACGCCCGCGGAAGGCTCCTCTGGCGCCTCCTCCGCGAACGCGGAAAGCGGCACCGTGTAGCTGACCACCATGCAGAGCGCCAGCAAAAACGCCAGCATCATGCGCAGCGTCCTGTGCCGCGCCGAAACCATACCTATCCTCATTTCCTTGTGAACCATCCTTCTTCTCCTCACTCCGAGCGATATTCGTACTTCCTTTTCTCATACCCCGCTCGCCGCAGTTTGAAACAGAATGGTATTTTCGAACCAAAAGTCTATATTTCCCCCTTCGGGGAGTGTGTCAGATTATACGTCCCCATGACACGCCATCACACCGTCCCGCTATTCTGCTGTCCCGAGCGCTTGGGCGACCTGCATCCACTGCTCGCGGTATTCCGGTCGGGCTTGGGCGGCACGGTTAGCCGGGCTTGTTGACGGCAGGTAGATTGAAGGAATGCCCGCTTCCACCGCGCAGTATTGATTGAATAACAAAGTGCCGGTCTTGCCTGTTGTGAAAATGGACGAGATTTGTGATGATTCAAGGATGGGGCGGAATTTGTTGGGCACGGGGTCTTTGATGCTTGCGTCAGAGGCCCCGTCTATTTCGCAGGAATGCAAAACGTCCCACAGGGCAATCCTGTTTTGTAATGCAAAATCGCGGCGCGCGTCCCTATCATAGGGCGGCTCCGACTGCCCGAGCACATTGGCGAGCGTCCGCCAGAAGATGTTTTGTGGATGGCCGTAGTAAAACCCCATTTCCCGTGACTTGGGAGACGGAATCGTACCGAGAATGAGCACTTTCGAGTCGCTCTGGTAGAGCGGCGGCCATGGGTGGGTCAGCAGCATGGCACCAGTATACCATAATCGTCAGGCGTGCCATGGGGACGTATAATTTGACACATTACTTCTTCTCCAAGGTGGGGCTGCATCCCGGTTTCTGCTGCAATGGCTTCTTGAATCCGCTCGAGCTGCGAAAGGTAGTGGTGGAACAGCTGAAGTGGTCGGCAAATTTCAATTGTAAGGGCGAGCAACGAGCACAAAGAGTTCAAGGGCGCCGAGGCTGGGGAGTGTGTCAAATTATACGTCCCCATGACACGCGGGCGGGGCATCCGCCTCGCCCATGATATGAAAAATATGTCACTCAAACGTCTTTGGATCTGAATATCCCGGCTTCACAAGCACGTTGTCCTTGTCCTTGACGTACTCGTCGTAGACATCCGGCCACTCTCCGTAGGAATACTCCTCGACGGACACGGAGATGTACTTCTCCGGCTTGCCCATCGTCTTGTTGACGACGGCCGCAATCTGCTCGGCAGCTTCCTGAAGCTGCGCCTGTGACGGCCCGCTGATGGTTTTGATGACAACGTGTGGCATGATACTGTCCTCCCGAATATCAACTTCTATTCTCCAATAATTTTGACCAAGACCCGCTTGTCGCGCTTGCCGTCGAATTCGCCGTAGAAGATCTGCTCCCACGTCCCGAAGTCGAGCCGCCCGCCCGTAACGGCGACGACCACCTCGCGCCCCATGACCGTGCGCTTCAGATGCGCGTCGGCGTTGTCCTCATAACCATTATGATCATATTGGTCATAAGGCTTCTCCGGCGCGAGCTTTTCGAGCCACCGCTCATAGTCGCGATGTAGCCCGCTCTCGTCGTCGTTGATGAACACGCTCGCGGTAATGTTCATCGCGTTGACAAGGCAAAGCCCCTCGCGTATCCCGCTCTCACGCAGCGCGTCCTCAACCTGCGGCGTGATGTTGACAAACGCCCGCCGCGTGTCCGTCCTGAAATGCAGTTCCTTCCGATAAGATTTCATATCCTTGCTCCTTGTGAATCTAACAGATTTATCCCATTGTACCACGCCGAAAAGCAGTAACCCTGCAGTATGCCTTAATTGGCAGGGCTAACCGAGCCGGAAAACGAGGTGCGGGAGCATATTATGTATTGAGGTGAATTGCACAATTGTCTGGATACGGAACAAGCAGGGCATGAAGCCCTGCTTGTTCCGCATGGAGCTACCCGGGGGACTTGAACCCCCGACCTGCTGATTACGAATCAGCTGCTCTACCAACTGAGCTAGGGTAGCAAACCGCGCAATGTGTATTCTAACATAGAATACAAACGAATTCCATCAATTATTTTCCCGGGTATGCTACAATAATTGTATGAGGAGAGGCGCGATGAAAAAAGCCACCGTTGTGGCAATCATTCTGACAATCGTCTCGCTGGCGCTGGCCGCCTGCGATCAGGGTTCGGGCTCTGCGGCGGGGCCGGGGGGCGGCGAGGGAGGCTCCGGGAGCGGGGGCGAAAACGCGCCGCCGCCGGCGTTTGATTTGACGGGCGGCTGGAGCGGCGTCTACCCGGACACCGAGGCGACAAACAATATGTACGTCTTCACGTTCGACGAGGGCGGGGCCTGCACGATGCAGCTCGCAAAATACGGGGCGGGCACGCTCAGCTGCAAATACTACGGGGATTACACGCTGAGCGCGGACGGGCGGGAGCTCACGCTGGATCTGTACCACGGCGAATACGAGACGGTGGAGACTGCGGGCGGGGCGGTGGAGGAGTACCACGACCAGGGGCGGGCGAACGCGAAGCTGTTTGCCACGGTGCGGTTCCGGGTCATCCATATCGATGGCGTGCAGCCGTTTGTCCTCGTCTCGCAGGAGCGTGCGCTGGCGGGGCTGCCGGAAGGGACGGGCGACACGGAGGTCGTGATCGACGAGGGCGTCTTCTTCGTGATGCAGCCGGACTCCGCAGGGCAGCGCTTTTTCGGCGAGACGTCGCTGGAGACAGGGAGCGTCGTCCCGGATGCCCTATTCCCGAACCCGGAGGCCAGCGCGGTCACGAACACCCTCGAGGGGCTGAACGTGCGCTCGGGCCCGGGCACGGACTACGACAGCTTCGGCACGCTGCAGAACGGCACGGCGGCCTACCGCGTCGCGGCGATGCAGGACGGGCCGGAGGACTGGGTGTTTTGCCTGTTTGCGGAAGGCGGGGGGTGGTTGAACACGGATTACCTGACGGGGGGCAGTGGAGCAGTGGACGCGGGCGCGGCGGGCGCACCCGAGGAAGAAAGCACAGAATCAGAAGCGGTTTAAGGAGAGCAAGCCATGGCGAGAAGAAGCAACAAAAGAAACAGCGCAAACCTATCGTGGATATGGGAGGCGGTGCGGCAGATTGTGCTGCTGGCAAAGAAGAAGCGGCGGCAGTTCCTTGTGCTGGCCGCGGTCATCATCGCCATCATCGTGATCATCTGCGTGATTGCGAACAGCGTGGGGTCGGAGGGCAAGAAGCCGGACGGAGGCAGCAGCGCGCCCCCCACGGGCAGCAGCGTGCTGGTCGAGCTGGAGCCGGTGTCCACCGCGGGGGCCTCCTCGCTCGTCGGGTCGTGGGCGGGGGTCAACCCGGATAGCGCGGCGCTGAACGACGGCACCGTGAACAACGAGTTTTTCTTCGAATTCAACGAGGACGGCACCTGCACGTTCGAGGGCGGGCGCTACAAATATTTTTCGGACGGGTCGCCGTACTACGGCAAAAAATACTTCGGCACCTACACGCTGAGCGCGGACGGCGGCGAGCTGTCGATGGATCTGTACGGGGGCAAGGCGGGCGAAAACGCGGAAGGCAAGTCCCCGGACGAGTACACCGACCCCGGCCGGTCCGCCGGTGAAGGGACGCTCGCGCTGAAATTCCGCTTGTACGCGGGCGACGTCAAGGCGGTGCTGCTCGTCTCGGAAGGGGACACCGACGTCATCAAGAGCAACGTCTTCCTCGTGCTCCAGCCGGCCCCGATCACCCAGCTGTACTTTGGCGAGCCGTACCTGGCGACCGAGCAGATGAATGTGATCCCGGACACCTTCCTTGCGGAGCCCGAGCCGGCCGTGATCGCGAACACGGAGGCGGGCCTCAATGTGCGGTCCGGCCCGACGACGGAGCACTACGCCTACGTGCAACTGCCCAACGGCACGCGCGTCGTCAAGATCGCCAAGCTCGCGGCGGGCGCGCAGGACTGGACCTTCTGCCTCTTTGACGGGGGCGGGGGCTGGCTCAACGACGCCTACCTGGCGAGCGAATGATGCTGTAAATCTATTTGGTTGACGGCTGGCTACGCCTGCGCCGCGCCTGCGAACGGGTCGACGAACACCCGCGCCGCGAGGATCGTGTCGAGGTTGTAGATGGCGCTGATGTTGCCCTCGCTGAGCTTCAGGCGCGTGAGGTACTCGTCGGCGTTGTCTTCCTCTTCGACCTGCTCGTTCACGTACCACATCACGAACTGGTAGGTCGCGTGGTCATTCTCCGCCTGCGCGATCGTGGCGATGCTGTTGAGCGATTTCGTGACGTTTTGCTCGTGCTTCAGGACGCGGTCGAAGACCTTGACGGGCGTGGAGAAGTCGCCCTTGATGCCCTCGATCGGCCCGAACGACGGCACCGCGCCGCGGTCGACGATGTACTGGAACATATGCGCCGCGTGCGCCCGCTCTTCCTGGGCCTGCACGTAGAGCCAGTTGGCGAACCCCTTGAAGCCGGCGTTGTCCATTTCGGCGGACATCGCCAGATAGAGATAGGCCGAGTAAAACTCCGCGTTGAGCTGGTCGCCGAGCGCCTTGAGCAGTTTCTTGCTGATCATGTCTTTCACCTCCTGGTGCGTTTGTTTTCAGTCTGTAGCATCATTCTACACCTTGAAGGGTGGGAATGCAAAAAAATCCTGTATAATAATATGAAAGCGAAATGCGTTTGATATGGAAGAAATGCGAGGAAGGAAGATGAAAGCTTGAAACTGGAGCTCATCGCGACGGCGTCGTTCGGGCTGGAGGCGGTCGTGCGCCGCGAGCTGGAGGCGCTCGGTTTTTTGGTGACAGAGCGCGAGGACGGGCGCATCACCTATGTCACGAACGAGGCGGGGCTGGCGAAGTCGAACCTGTGGCTGCGGTGCGCGGACCGGGTGCTCTTGAAAATGGGCGCATTTGAAGCGCTGTCCTTCGAGGACTTGTTCCAGGGGGTGAAGGCCCTGCCCTGGGAGACGCTGGTCCCCCCCGACGGAAATTTCGTTATGAACGTCTCGTCGGTCAAATCGAAGCTGTCGAGCGTGCCGGCCTGCCAGTCGGTGGCGGAGAAGGCGCTCGTCTCCCGGCTGTCGGACACCTACGGCGCGCAGCGGTTTTCGAAGAGCGGGGCGAAATACAACGTGCTGGTCCGCATCCTGAAGGACCAGGTGAGCGTGGCCGTCGACACGACCGGGCCGGGGCTGCACAAACGCGGCTACCGGGCGCGGCACGTGGAGGCGCCGATCAAGGAGACGCTCGCGGCGGCGCTCGTGAGCCTCTCGTTCTGGAAGGAGGGCCGCCTGCTGGCCGACCCCCTCTGCGGGTCGGGCACGATCCCGATCGAAGCGGCGATGATCGGGCGCAACATCGCGCCGGGGCTCGGGAGGAAATTTGCGGCGGAAGCTTGGGGCTTCGTGCCGCAGGAGGTCTGGAAGCGCGAGCGCGCGGATGCCTACAAAAGGATCGACCTGAAAGCGGACGTGCGCATCCTCGCGTCCGACCGCTCCCTGGACGCCGTGGAGGCGGCGCGGGAAAACGCTTTGAACGCTGGGGTGGACGACTGCGTCACGTTTGCGCGGCAGACGTTTGCGGAGTTCGCCGGCTCCGAGGCGGCGGGCGGGGAGACGCAGGGCATCCTCGTCACGAACCCGCCGTACGGCGAGCGCATCGGGGAGCAGGGCGAAGTCGAAGGTCTCTACCGCGAGGTGGGCGCTTTCATGAAGGCGCATCCGGCGTGGTCATTATTCCTCATCACGACGCATCGGGCATTTGAGAGCCTTGCGTTCGGGCGCCCCGCAGACCGCCGGCGCAAGCTCTACAACGGGCGGCTGGAGACGACGTTCTACCAATACCACGGCGCGCGGCCGGGCGGCGGCCGGAAGGGGGCGAAATGAGCGGGGCGGAGAGGCTCGTCACGTCCGCCGAGATGAAGCACATGGACGACCGCACGATCGTGATCCACGGCGTCCCGTCGCTTGTGCTCATGGAGCGCGCGGCGCTGGCGTCCGCCGAGGCCCTCCGGGAGGAGGGGTTCGACCTGGCGAGGGTCCTGTGCGTGTGCGGGCCGGGCAACAACGGGGGCGACGGCTTTGCGGTCTGCCGGCTGCTGCGGCTGGCCGGGCACGACGCCACGGTGGTGTTCGTCGGCGACCCCGCGAAACGCAGCGCGGAGACGCGGCAGCAGTGGAGGATCGCGGAGAGCTACGGCGTGCCGGTTGTGGCCTGGGCGGAGTTCGGCGCTTCCGGCGCTTCGGCGGCGGCCCCGGCGACGACGGTGGTGGACGCGGTCTTCGGCATCGGCGGCGGGCGCGCCCCGGCGGGGGATTTTGCGGAGGCGATCCGGTGGATGGGCGCGGCGCGCGGGGCGGGCGCGCGGGTGCTGTCGCTGGACATCCCCTCCGGCGTTTCGGCGGACACGGGCGAGGCGCCCGGCGAGGCCGTGCAGGCCGACGTCACCGTGACCTTCGCGTACCGGAAGGTCGGGCATACGCGGCCGCCCGGCAGCGGGCTGTCCGGCAAGGTGCTCGTGAAGGATATCGGCATCTATGCGGAAAATGAGGAATGTTTGTAAGATTCACAATGTTTGTGATATGATTATCGCCGTATATAGAAATCAATAAGGAGGCAAATCAAGGTGTACAAAAACAAAGCGGTAAATGAATGGGTGCAGGAGATGGCGCAGCTGACGAAGCCGGACGGGATCGTCTGGATCGACGGCTCGGAGGCAGAGAAGGAACGCCTCACGGAGCAGGCGGCCGCGTCGGGGGAAATCCTGCTGCTGAACCAGGAAAAGCTGCCCGGCTGCGTGTACCACCGCACGGCGGAGAACGACGTGGCGCGGGTTGAGCATTTGACGTTCATCTGCACATCGAAGAAGGAGGACGCGGGCCCGACGAACAACTGGATGTCGCCCGACGAAGCTTACGCGAAGCTCGGGGGGCTGTTTGACGGGTCGATGAAGGGGCGCACGATGTACGCCATCCCCTACCTGATGGGGCCGGCGGCTTCGCCGTTCTCGAAGGTCGGCATCGAGCTGACGGACAGCATCTACGTCGTGCTGAACATGCGCATCATGACCAGGATGGGCAAGGTCGCGATGGACTACCTGGACGCGTCGGACGACCCCGCGGACTTTGTGAAGGGCCTGCATTCCAAGCTCGACCTCAACCCGGAGCGGCGCTATATCTGCCACTTCCCGGAGGACAACACGATCTGGTCGATCGGATCCGGCTACGGCGGCAACGTGCTGCTCGGCAAGAAATGCTTCTCGCTGCGCATCGGCAGCTACCTCGCGAAGACGCAGGGCTGGCTCGCCGAGCATATGCTGATCCTCGGCGTGGAGGCGCCGGACGGCAAGGTGGACTACATCGCGGCGGCGTTCCCGTCGGCGTGCGGCAAGACGAACCTCGCGATGATGATCCCGCCGGAGTACGCGCGGGAGAAGGGCTACAAGGTCTGGACGGTCGGCGACGACATCGCGTGGATGCGCATCGGCGAGGACGGCAGGCTCTGGGCGGTGAACCCCGAGTACGGCTTCTTCGGCGTCGCGCCGGGCACGAGCATGAAGTCCAACCCGAACGCGCTGCTCACCACGAAGAAAAACACGATCTTCACGAACGTCGCCCTGCTGCCGGACGGCACGGTCTGGTGGGAAGGCATGGGCACGGACGCGCCGGCCGAGGCGACCGACTGGAAGGGCAACCCCTGGACGCCGGACAGCCCCGAGAAGGCGGCGCACCCGAACTCGCGCTTCACGGCGCCGGCGGGGCAGTGCCCCTGCATCAGCTCCGAATGGGAGAACCCGCAGGGCGTGCCGATCTCGGCGATCCTCTTCGGCGGCAGGCGCGCCAAGGTCGCGCCCCTCGTCTACCAGAGCTTCGACTGGGAGCACGGCGTCTTCGTCGGCGCGACGATGGGCTCCGAGACGACGGCCGCGGCCGCGGGCCAGGTCGGCGTCGTGCGCCGCGACCCGATGGCGATGCTGCCGTTTTGCGGGTACAATATGGGCGACTATTTCGGGCACTGGCTCGAGATGGGCAAGAAGATCCCGAACCCGCCGAAGATCTTCAATGTCAACTGGTTCCGGCTCGACGACGAAGGGCATTTCATCTGGCCGGGCTATGGCGAGAACTTCCGCGTCGTGAAATGGATCCTCGACCGCGCGAAAGGCGCCGTCGACGCGGACGAGACGGCGATCGGCTATATGCCGAAGCCCGAGGACATCGAGATCACCGGGCTGGAGGATGAAGTCAGCCTCGACACGATCCGGGCGCTGCTCTCGATCGACAAGGAGAGCTGGGCGCAGGAGATCGAAAACCAGAGCGAGTTCTTCGCGAAATTCGACCGGCTGCCGGACGCGGTGCGCGCGCAGCAGTCGGCGCTGAAAAAACGGCTGGGGCTGTAAGGCGCGGGGCTACAAGGCGGAGGCGCAGGCCCTCGCCAATTCTTCGATGCTGCTGCAGCGGAGCATGGTCACATGCTCCGCTGCGTATTTTGTGGCGATCCTTTCGGCGAACGCGGAAAACTGGCGCTCGGGGTTGAGCCAGAGGATCTCGCGCGTGTGGCTGCCCACCTCGTGGAGCATCTCCTCCGCGAGCGGGCGGTTCACGGTCTTCGCGTCCGACAGCACGAGCAGCAGCGTCTGCGCGTCGATCGCGGGCGGGCGCTCCGCGAGCAGGGCGCCCAGCGCGCCGCCGATGTCGGTGCCGCGCCGCCAAAGGCCGCTCTCGTGCACATTCTTCTCAAAATGCGTGAGGTCTTCCGTGCCGATCGCCGCCAGGCCCTCGGAGAAGATGAAGGCGCGCAGCTTCCCGTCGCGCCGCGACAGGGCGGTGATGAAGGTCAGCGCGAATTCCGAAAACCGCACCATGGACTCCGAGACGTCGCAGAGCACCACGATGCGCCGCGAGGAGCGGGGGCGCTTCTTGTAGGCGGGGGAGAGCGGGACGCCGCCCGTCCTGAGGCTCCGGTGGATCGTCTGCCGGAGGTCCGGCATCCCGCGCCGGCCGTTCCTGCGGTAGCGCCGCTCCGAGGCGAGCAGGATGCGCCGCACGAGCGCCTCGACGAGGCGGAGCGCCTGCGGGATCTCCTCCTCGGTGATGGACGCGAAGCTCTTGTGCAGCAGGCTGTCGTCCTGGCCGTCCGGCTGCTCGAGCCCGACGCCGCCCTCCTCGGACAGCCACCCGGACGCGATCTTCTTCAGGTACGCCTCCATGAGCGGCAGGTTGCGGTTGCCGTCCTGCGCGTAGTCGAGCATGTTCTTCAGCCACTCCTTGCGCTCCTCCGTCGCTGAGGCGAAAGCTTCCGCGAGCTCCTCGGAGACCTCGTACCGCTCGAGGGCGTCGCGCCCCGTCTCGATCCGCTCCTGCCGCCGCGATGCCTTGTCGAGGATCTCCCGCTGCCGCGTCTCCATCGTTTCGGCGCCCACGAAAAACGTGTCGAACGCCGCGTCGAAAACGGCTTGCTCTTTCCGGGACTTGGCGAGCATCGCGCGCAGGCCCGTGCGCACCGTCGGCCTGTCGGAAAGCCCGGCCGCCGATATAAAGGCGATCGCGTCCGCCGTCTCGGACGGGCCGATGAGCAGCCCGCCCTCGCGCAGGTTCCCGAAGAAAACGACGAGGTTTTCGGTGACGATGCCCTTATTCAACGGGTTTCGGCGAAAGCCCCTCCTCGATGTCGGCGCGCCCCTTCAAAACGGCGCTGATCGTCGCCTCCGTCTCCAGCCGGCCAAGCCGCTTCGCGCCGAGGGCCTCGAGCGCGGCGAGCCAGTCGATCGACTCGGCGATCGAGGGCTTCTTCATGATGCGCGGCTGCGCGCGGAGCTCCGCCACGGCCTCCGCCACGTCGCGCACGAGCAGCTCCTCCGCGCCCGGGAACCGGGTCTTCAGGATCGCGATCTCCTTCTCCGTGTCCGGGTAGTCGAGCCAGGCGTAGGCGCACCGGCGCCGGAGCGCGTCCGACAGCGGGCGCGCGCCGTTGCTCGTCAGCACCGTGAACGGCTTCGACACCGCGCGGATGGTCCCGATCTCCGGGATCGTGACCTGGTACTCCGCGAGCAGCTCGAGCAGGAAAGCCTCGAACTCCTCGTCGGTCTTGTCGAGCTCGTCGATGAGCAGCACGACCGGCTCCTCGCTCCGGATGGACCGGAGCAGCGGGCGTTCGAGCAGGAAGGCCTCGGAGAAGATCGACTCCATGATCGCGTCCGCGCCCCCGGCTGCGCCCGTGCCGCTTGCGTGCGCCTGGATCGCCAGCAGCTGCTTTTGGTAGTTCCATTCGCACAGGGCCCGCGTCTCGTCGATGCCGACATGGCATTGCAGCCGCACGAGCGGGCGCCCGAGCACCTCGGCCATCGTCTTCGCGATCTGCGTCTTCCCGACGCCGGCCGCCCCCTCGATGAGCAGCGGCCTGTCCAGGGAGCGCGCCACGAAAATCGCGGCGCACAGCCCCTCGTCGGCGATATAGCCGTGCTCCATCAGGGATTGCTTGATCTGGGGGATAGATTCTGTCATATGGCCTCTTCCTTCCTTTGTTTCAGCAGCCTGACGAAGTCCTGCGTCAGCCGGGCCGTCAGGCCCCAGATGACGCGCTCCTCCCCCGTGCCCGGGTCAGGCCACGTGTAGATCATCACGGTCGACTTGCCCGTGCGCCACGGGTAGTCCCCGTCCTTGCTCAGCTTCCGCACCGGCAGATCCTCCGCCGGCTTCGGCACGACGCGGTTGACGTATGTTTCGGGCTCATGCGCAAGCAGCCAGGACAGCGGGACGAGGAAGGTCTCCTTCACCTCCGCCGCGGACGGGGTGGCCGCCGCAAGGGCCGCCGCGTCGATCGTCCCCAAGAAACAGTACAGGGTGAAATTGCTGTAGGTCACGAGGTAGTTGAGCTCCTGGAGCACGCGCACCGAGCCCTCCGGCACGCACAGCTCCTCCACGGTCTCGCGCACGGCGGCGTCCTGGGCGGTTTCGCCCGCCTCGATCGCCCCGCCGGGGAAGCTCACCTCGCCGGGCTGCACGTCCATATCCTCCGCGCGCACCTCGTACAGCACGCACAGCTCGCCGCCCTTCTCCACGAGCGGCAGCAGCACCGAAAAGAATCGGTACCTGCCGACCGGCTCCGGCCGGTGGCCGCGCAACCCCTCCGCAATATCCGAAATCGTCAGCTTGTCTTCCATGCAGAAATGAGTATACCACATGCGGCGCGGGCAGCGGGCGCCTGCCCCCGGTTCGCGGGTGTGTTATCCTATCTGGTGTATGAATGATTGGGCAAACGAAAAAAACCGGAAGACGATCCATGTCGCCGCGGCGGTGATCGTGGAGGGCGGCGCCATCCTCGCCGTCCAGCGGGGGTACGGCGGCTACGCGGGCTGGTGGGAATTCCCCGGCGGCAAGGTCGAGCCCGGCGAGGCCCCCGAGGCCGCGCTCGCCCGCGAGATCAAGGAGGAGCTCGACGCGGACATCCGCGTGGGGCGCCTGCTCGCCACCGTCGAGTGGGACTACCCCGAATTCCACCTCGTCATGGACTGCTTCCTCTGCGCGGCGCCGGGCCGCATCACGCTGCTCGAGCACAGCGCCTCCGCGTGGCTGGGCAGGGGCGACCTCTACTCGGTCAAATGGCTCGCGGCCGACTACGAGGTGCTGAAATTGGTCGAGGGGTTGTTGTGACACAGAGTCTGGAATAATGATAAAATAATACCATCGTTTACGGCTATCGTACGTACCGCGGATAGGAGAAAGGGCATACGACCATGAGTAGACCCACAGGGAGGAACACGCGCATCGGCGCGGGAAGCGGCAATTTCGGGCGGCGCGGCTCCGGCCTCGGCGGCGGCCCGGTCGGCGGCGGCGGGCGCCCGCCCTCCGGCGGCGGCAGCGGGAGCAGCGGGCGCCGCGGCTATTACAGCCAGGGCGGCTCCGGGGGCTACCAGCGGTTCAACGTCCCCACCTCAGGCTCCGGCTGCCTGACCAGGATCATCCCCATCGTGGTCGTCGTCATCATCATCCTGATCGCAAGGAACTCCAGCGGCGGCCTGGGCGGCCTGTTCGGCGGCGATGACACGGCCGGGGGCATCTACGACACCGGGACGGGCGCGGCGACCGGGGCCGCCGCCCTAGACGACTACGGAACCGGCCTCTTCACAGGCGGCACCGGTGGCAACACAACCGCGCAGGAAGCCTACAAAGCCCACGCGGTCGACACGTCCGTCGACAGCGCCGCGCGCGCCAAGTACACGCAGCTGAAGGGGGACGGGACGGACACCGCCACCATCCTCCTCTACCTGTGCGGCACCGACCTCGAGTCGGAGAGCGGCATGGCGACGGCGGACCTCAACGAGATCGCCTACGCGAAATCGCTCGACAACATCAATATCATCGTCGAAACGGGCGGCACGAAGAACTGGCAAAACTCAGTCATCTCCGACCGCACCAACCAGAGGTACCAGGTCACAAGCAAGGGCCTCGTGCTGCTCGAGGACAACCTCGGGCGCAAGCCCATGACCGACCCGGGGACCCTCTCGGACTTCATCCGCTACGGGGCGGAGCGCTACCCCGCCGACCGCATGATCCTCATCCTGTGGGACCACGGCGGCGGCTCGATCTCCGGCTACGGCTACGACGAGTACGAGCCGGGCGACACCATGACGATCGACGAGATCGGCACGGCGCTGAAAAACGGCGGCGTGCAGTTCGACCTCGTGGGCTTCGACGCCTGCCTCATGGGGACCCTGGAGACGGCGTTCGTGCTCGAGCCCTACGCGGACTACATGATCGCGTCGGAGGCGACGGAGCCGGGGACGGGGTGGTACTACACGGACTGGGTGACGATGCTCGCGCAGGACCCGGGCGCGCCGACGACCAAGATCGGCAAGCAGATCATCGACGACTTCATCGACAAGAGCGCGCGGCAGCAGGGCGGCAAATCGACGCTCTCGCTCATCGACCTTGCGGAGATGCGCGGCACGGTGCCGTCCGCGTTCCGCGCCTTCGCGGAGGACACGAAGGGCCTGCTCGACGCGGAGGCCTACCAGCAGGTCGCGGACGCGCGCAGCGGCGCGCGCGACTTCTCCGCCTCCTCGAAGATCAACCAGATCGACCTGGTCCACTTCGTCAAGCTGCTCGACACAGGGGGCGGCGAGCCGCTCACGGACGCGCTGGACGGCTGCGTCAAATACAACCGCATCAGCTCCAACATGACGAACGCGAACGGCGTGTCGATCTACTTCCCCTACCAGTCGCTCAGCAAGGTCAACCAGGCGCTGTCCACCTACGAGAAGATCGGCATGGACGACGAGTACACGGACTGCGTGAAGAGCTTCGCGAGCCTCGCGGCCGGCGGGCAGATCGTCGCGTCCGGCGGCGGCGCGGCCGGCAGCGGCACGGACCTGTTCAGCATGCTGACGGGCGGCGGCTCGACCGCCTCCTCGTCCGGCAGCGGCCTGTTCGACTCGCTCTTCGGCGGCGGGGGCAGCGCGCTCTCCACCGGCGACGTCGAAAGCCTGCTCGGCTCCTTCCTCTCCAGCGGCTCCTCGCAGACCTTCGGCACAGGCGGCCTCGGCGGCACGGGCTCGTTCTCGGCGTCCGACCTCGAGGGCTGGTTCGACCGGGACCGCGCGCTCGGCGCCTCGGCCTACTACGCGGAGAACAGCCTGACGGAAGCCGACTTCGAGTACGGCTCCTCCGGCGGCCGCAACACCCTGCGCCTCCCCGAGGAGAAGTGGGGCCTCGTCAAATCCATCGGCCTCTCCGTCTACGTCGACGACGGCGAGGGCTACATCGACCTCGGCGTCGACAACGTGTTCGAGTGGACCGACGACGGCGACCTGGTCCTCGACAACCCCGGCAGCTGGATCGCCATAGACGGCCAGGCGGTCAGCTACTACCTCCTCAGCGAGGAGACGGAGGGCGACCGCTACTGCTACACCGGGTACGTGCCGGCCCTCGTGAACGGCGACCGCATGAACCTCATCCTCGTCTTCGACAACAACAACCCGTACGGCTCCGTCGTCGGCGCCCAGGCCGACTACCTCGGCGGGACGGACGCGGTCGCGAAGGTCGACACGGCGCTCGCCGAGGGCGACGTCATCGACTTCGTCTGCGACTTCTACGACTACGACGGCAACTACGAGGACTCGTACATGTTCGGCGACCGGATCACCGTGCCGAAAGGCGGCATGGCGGCGCTGGAGATCTACAACGTCTCCACCGAGGACGTGCAGACGGTGTCGATGTACCGCCTGACGGACATCTACGGCAACGAAATCTGGACGCAGGGCATAGTCGAATAACAATAAAAATTTATCGAATTTCGATAAATTTTTATTGACAAACGATTTCTTTCGTGCTATTTTCTATGTGTCGGAACCGACAGAATCGATTCATATCCGTTGTCGCCAAGAAGGCCAAAGAGAAAGGAGCCGTTTGCAATGTGGAATGACGCGAAGTCCGTCGTCCTCTCCCTCGTGAGCACGTGGATCGCCATCGTGGCGGTGATCGCATTCGCGGTCTGGCTGCCGGTGGCGCCGAAGTGGTTCCCCTACCAGGAGTCCATCCTCTTCCGGACGGAGACGCTCGCGATCGTGCTGCCGAGCCTGTACGGGTGCTGCGCGGCGGCGCTCGTCGCGCTCATCTGCCTGCACGGCCTGCTCAAGAGCATCCAGGCGGGCGAGATCTTCACGCTGGCCAACGTGCGGCGGCTCCGCACGATATCCTGGTGCAGCTTCGCGATCGCGGGCATCCTCGTCGCGACCTGCATCTTCCGGATCTGGACACCGGCGATGATCCTCATCGCGCTCGCCGCCGGCTTCTTCTTCCTCTTGATGCGCGTCATGAAAAACATCATCGACGCGGCCCGCCTGATCAAAGATGAGAACGACTACACGATATAGGGAGGAGGGGCCATGAGTATTATGATCAATCTGGACATCATGATGGCGAAACGGCGCGTCTCCGCCGGCGACCTCGCGGCCCGCATCGGCATCACGCCCGTCAACCTGTCCGTGCTGAAAAACAACAAGGCGAAAGCCATACGATTCTCGACGCTCGAGGCCCTGTGCCGGGAGCTCGACTGCCAGCCGGGCGACATCCTGGAATTCGCCCCCGGCGCCGGCAAATGATAGAAAGGAGTTGCTGTGATGAACGAGAAAATGAATAACGCGCAGCCGCAATACGCCGGCGCGCCCCCGCAGGCCGTGCCCGCGGGCAGCTACGCACAGCCGTACCCATACCAGCCAAGCTACGTGCCCGTGTACAGGCCGGCCCCGAAGACGCCCTACACCTTCGGCAAGGGCGACGCCGCCTTCGCCTTCGTCCTCATCGTCGTCGGCTTCCTCTTCTGGGAGTGGCTGCTCCCGAAGGAGATCCTCAAGGGGCAGTACTACGAGGTGGACTACTTCACGGGCGGCGTCTCAGTCCCCTCGGGCCTCGGCATCTCGCTGCTCATCTTCACGCTCGCGGGCGTGAGCCTCGTCTACATGCACGTCAAGGGCATCCGGCAGAACCGGTGGAGCCTCTTCTGGCTCGCCGCGCTTCTGGTCGGCGCCTTCCCATTTTTGCTCTACCAGCACACGGCCATCTACGCGTGGCTCGTGATCTTCGAGATCGCGACGTTCGCGGTGTGGATCGCCTACTCGACGGGCAACCTGATCGGCAAGAAGCTGACGGGCTTCCTCTTCTTCGACGGGATCAACCAGCTCATCCCCGTCGCCATCGGCAACTTCACGGGCCTGTTCCGCAGCCTGCACAACAACACGAAGGAGCGGCAGGGCGGCAAGCGCTTCCTCGTCGGCCTGATCGGCGTCATCGTCTGCCTGCCTATTATTGCGGGCATCGTCGCGCTGCTCTACGCGGCGGACGCCGGCTTCGAGGAGCTCGCGAAGAAAATCGCGGAGGTGCTGCGGCTCGAGAACATCTGGCGCTACTGCTGGGAGACGGCGGTCGGCCTCCCCGTGGCCTGCTATTTCTACGGCATCCTGTACGGCAACGCGCACAAGCGGAAGGTGGGCGGGATCACCGAGGAGGGCGTCTCGCGCTCGATCGCGGGCGCGCACAAGATCCCCGCTGCGGCCGTGCACGCGCCGATCATCGTGCTCTGCGTGATCTACGTGCTGTTCTTCGTCGGCATGGGCGCCTACCTCTTCTCGGCGTTCCGCGGCGACCTGCCCGGGCAGTACAGCTACGCGGAATACGCGCGGCGCGGCTTCTTCGAGCTGTGCGCCGTCGGCGCGATCAACCTCGGCGTCGTCGGCTCCGCGTGGTGGTTCGCGAAGCGCGGCCAGGCGGAGTACCCGAAAAAGCTGCGCCTCTTCGGCGGGCTGCTCTCGGGGCTGACGATCCTCCTCGTGCTCACGGGGATGAGCAAGATGCTGCTCTACATCGGCGAGTGGGGGCTCACGCGGTCCCGGTTCCACGCGCTGTGGTTCATGGTCCTGCTGCTCTGCTTCTTCGCCATCCTGACCATCTGGCACCTGCGCCCCTTCAATGCGGGCAGGCCGTTCGTCGGGGTCGTCACCGTGCTCATCCTCACGGTCTTCCTCGTCAACGCGGACAGCGTCGTCGCGAAGTACAACGTGGAGGCTTACCTCGACCGGGGCGTGCGCACGGCGAGCGAGCTTCCGGTCGACCTCGAGCTGCTGACGAACCTGTCCGACGCCAAATACCCCTACATCGAGCGGCTCGCGGAGGAGGCGCCGGACGCGGACGTGCGCGCCATGGCGGCGGACTATCTGGCGGGCAAGAAGATCGACTTCGACCCCGAAAACACGGCATCGGAGCGTGCGCTCTACGGCGACGAGTACGTCGACGAGCTCTCCGACATCTACTTCACAGAGGCCGGCGCCTACGGCGTGCCGGACCTAAACTTCGAGCGGGACGACATCCCTTACACGGGCTGGAATCTGCAGTCGGAGAAAGCCCTGGACATCCTCGGCATGTGATAGGAGAGGAGTGCCCCTGGGGGGCGGCGCGGACGGGCTTCGCCCCCCTACATCCCGCCGGCGATGCGTTTCTTCATGAGCTCGGGCTGCGTGGCGAAGGCCACCGCCGTGATGTCCGTGATGACGCCCTCCTTGTAGAGCTTCAGGAGGCTGCCGTCCATCGTGATCATCCCCTCGGCCGCCGAGCTCGTGATGACGCCGTCGATCTGGTGGATCTTGCTCTCGCGGACCATGTTGCGGATCGCGTCGTTGACGATCATGACCTCGAAGGCGGGCACGATGCCGCCGTCCTTGCGCGGGACGAGCTGCTGGCTGATGACCGCGTCGAGCACCATCGAGAGCTGGACGCGGATCTGGCCCTGCTGGTTGGCGTGGAAGGCGTCGACGATGCGGTCGATCGTGTTGGCCGCGCCGACCGTGTGCAGCGTCGAGAGCACGAGGTGCCCCGTCTCCGCCGCCGTCATCGCGATGTCGATCGTCTCCGAGTCGCGCATCTCGCCGAGCAGGATCACGTTCGGCGCCTGCCGCAGCGCCGCGCGGAGCGCGACCACGTACGACTGCGTGTCCAGCGTGACCTCGCGCTGGCTGACGATGCTCTTGTTGTGCCGGTGCAAAAATTCGATCGGGTCTTCGAGCGTGATAATATGCGCGTTGCGCGTCTTGTTGATCTCGTCGATGATGCAGGCGAGCGTCGTGGACTTGCCGCTGCCCGTCGGGCCGGTCACCAGGACGAGGCCCTTCTTGCGCTGGGCCTGGGCGAGCGCGACGGGCGGGATCGACAGCGCCGTCGGGTCGGGCAGGTCGAAGGCCACGACGCGGATGACCGCCGCGAGCGTGCCGCGCTGCTTGAAGGCCGACACGCGGAAGCGCGCCACCCCCGGCAGCGAGAACGAGAAGTCGTCGTCCCCGGACTCCTCGACGCGCGCGATGTTGCGCCCCTGCGACATCCCGTAGATCTCCTGCAGGAGGTCCTGGGTGTTGTCCGGCATGAGCCGCTCCCCCGACACCTCCTCGATCACGCCGCCGACCTTCATCGAAAGCGGCTTGCCCGAAACGAGGTAGATGTCCGACGCCCCCTTCGCGGAGGCCTCGCGCAATATCGTGTCCAATACCAATTCCATATCCTGCTCCGTTCCCACGTCATCCCTGCTCGGGGATGTACAGATCCAAACCGGTGTCCGCCGTCCAGTCGCCCGACGACACCACCTGCCAAAGCTTCCGCGTCAGCGCGCCGTTCGGCGCCGCGCGCAGCTCCACGACCAAATCCCGGTGCTCGTCGATCGGCTCCGTGTACTGGATGAGCTTCCCGCCCGTGCCGTCCGGTACCACCGTATACGCATCGCCGAGCGCCTCCGCCCAGTCCCGCGGGGACGCCTCGATCGCCGCCGCCACCTCCGCCATGCGCTCCTCCGCCGCGCCGTCCGCCGCGTAGAAGGCCTGGACCCCGTCCGCGGTCTTCTGCGATAGCGTCAGGTCCGCCTTCGAGGTCGTGATGGAGAGCGCCGCGAAGACGACCAGCACGAGGATGACCAGGATCGCGATCACCGACGACACCCCCATCGAGGTGCCGAATGAGTTCCTTCTTTCGCCGGAAGCCGTTCTCGCCATCAGCCCACATACTCCTTTACCGTCAGCGTGTAAACCCGTTTCCATGCGACGGGCTCGCCCGCCGCCTTCTCGTAGACCGACACGTCCGCGACGTGCAGGGGGCCGAGCTCCTCGCCCGCGTCGTCCCCCGCCGCGTGCCGCCACTCGCCGAGCGCCGCGTCCTCTGCGCCTTCGTCCGCTTCCTCCGGGGTGCCCGGGTCGTCCGGCCGCAGGCGCTGCAGCTCCACGACGTACTTCGCGTCGTCCGCGCTGTGCACCTCGTTCCAGTCCTTGTCGAAATACAGGGGGTCCGCCGCCTCGCCGTCCGAGGCTTTGAACTGCTCGGCGACCGTCTGCGCGTTGATCGCGCTCATCGTCAGCGCCCGCGACTCCTTGCTCATCGCGTACGCGCTCGCGAAGATCTCGGAGCAGATCGCGGCGGCGACCGTGAACACGAGGATCACGATCATGAGCTCGAAGAGGAAGATGGCGGATTTCGACGCCTGTATCGCTTTTTTCTTCATCCGTCCACCCTCCCGCTGATGAACGTCCAGGCCGTCTGGCCGTCCGCCGTGCGGACCTGGAGGGTGACCCCCCCGTCCACGACCTCCGCCGAAAACGACTTGAGCGTCATGATCCGCTGCCCCGCCGCGGGCAGCACCGTCGCGCCCGCCGACACGGTGGATTCGCAAAGCTCGCCGTCCCGCACGTAGATCCACGACTCATACGTCTTGCCGTCCACGGCCTCCGTCAGCACGAGCGCGTCGCCCACGCCCTCGAGCTCCTGCACGGACACGCCGCCCGCCCCCGCGCTCGTGCGGATCTTCTCCGAAAGGTAGACGATCGATGTGCGCGTGTCGAAGTTGGCCTGGAGCTTCTCCGCGCTGTTCGCGTAGATCTTCGCGCCCAGCACCGCGACGAAGATCGCCGCCATGGCGAAGATCCCGAGCAGGAGGATCGTGAATACGAGATTGAAGGAATGGCTCCTCGTGCCTTTATTCATACGCAAACACCTCGATCTCCGGCCGCAGGTTCGTGCCGTTCGCCCGGTAATGGTAGACAAATTTGTCGTGGTCGAGCATCAGCCCGTAGTTTTCCTCGAGGTACTCGAGGCTCGGCGGGTAGCGCGACTCCAGCGCGTAGCACTGCACGGCCGCGCGGATGATCGCGTCCTCGGCGACCTTCGCCTGCTCGCCGCTCTGCGTCCGCCCGAGGCTCTGCAGCCCGAAGTAGACGATGGCCACGCAGGCGATCAGAACGAGGATGTACACCACCGTGCGCACCGCGCCCGCCGTCCGTCTTGGCCTGAATACCCTGCCGGTCATGACCTGCCCCCTTGCCCCGTCACAGGATCGAGCTCATCGCCCCGAGCAGGGGGAGCATCGCCGAGAGCAGGATGAGGCCGACGATGACGCAGAGGATCGCGACCATCGTCGGCTCGATGATCGAGATGAGCCGGTCGAGCCGGTCGTCCACTTCCTTTTCATAATCGTCCGCGATGTGGTCCATGACGACGTCGAGGTTGCCTGACTTGAAGCCGAGCGTGAGCATCCGCGCCTGCATGCCCGTGAAGATCTTCACGTCCACGACGCCCTCCGTGAACGCGCCGCCCATCCCCGTGAACGCGCGCAGCCTCTCGACCTTGTCGCGCATGACCGGGTTGTCCATGAGTGGCTCTGTGAGCTCGAGCGAGCGGTCGACGTCGAGCCCGCTCGCGAGCATGAGCGCCATGCCCGAGGCGAACTTCGCGGCCGCCATGCGGTCCGAGAGCGTGTGGAAGAGCTTCTGCGCCATGTGCGCCATCCCCAGCCGGCCGCCCTTCGTGAGCCGCAGGATGATGACGGCCGCCGCGATCACGACGATGATCACGACGAGCGCGAGCGAGAAGCTGGAGATCACGTTCCCGAGCCTCATCGCGCCGGCCGCGAGCGGCGTCATCTCCTCCATCGTCACGCCGAGCGTCTCGAAGACCTGGTCGAAGATCGGCAGCACCTTCGTCACGAGGATGACGATGATGACGACGAGGATGACCAGCATGATCGCCGGGTAGGTGATCGCGCTCTTCGCGCTCTTGCTGATGTTGTCCTCGCGCTCGTAGTATTTCTGCAGCGAGTCGAGCACGTTGTCGAGCCGCCCGGACGCCTCGCCGATCTCGACCATCTGCGTCATGTATGCGGGGAAGGCCCCCGTGTCCCGCAGCGCGTCCGCGAGCGCGCCGCCCATTTCGAGCTTGCCCAAGATGGCGCCCAGCAGCTTCCTCGCCTGCTCCGTGTCGGCCTCGTCCCGCAGGATCATCACCGCCTCCGAAAGCGGGATCCCCGTCTTCACCGTGAGCGCGAGCTGCGCGCTGAAAGCCGCGAGTTCTTCTGCGGACAGGTTGAGTTTACCAGCCATTCTGACCTCCCGAGGTGTGTATCCTCACTGTGTTTCTACTATTATAATAACCCATCGGTTTTCATCCACCCCTTTTTCAATAATAATATTTCGGATTGTAGTTTGTGCCGTCGCCGATGACGTTCGGATCCGCCCGATCCCCGCTTGCCGCGAACGTCGGGTCCATGCGCGTCCACGTGTCGCCGTGGAACTCGATCATGTTGTCCACCCACCCGATGCCCTCGACGTGCACGCTGATCCACGCGTGGTAGGCCTGCCCCGCGTAGCCGACGACGAGCCGGCACGGGATGCGCTGCGAGCGCAGCATGGCCGTCGTGAGCGAGGCGTAGTCGAAGCAGATGCCCGCGCCCGAGGAGAGCGTATCGTCCACGTTCGGCAGGTAGCCGCTCTGCACCGTGCTCGCCTTGTCGTAGTCGTAGGCCACGTTGTCCGTGACGTAGATGAAGACGTTCTCGATGACCTTCAGGTCGCTCTTCGCGCCGGCCGCGAGCTCCGCGCCCGTCGCGACCGCCTCGGAGTCGCTCGTGAAGTAGCAGTACTGGTTCGGGCGCAGGAAGGGGGCGAACTCGTCCGTGAGCTGCGCCGAGACCGAGGCCGCCGCGGCCTGCGAGTACTGGTCGCCGCTGATGTTGAGGAAGACCGCGATCGTGTAGCCGCCGCTCTCCTGGATCGGGAAGGCGACCCACCCGGCGTTCGTCGCCACGTCGTAGGTGTAGGTGTCCGCGCCGTCCTTGGTGATCTGCAGTTTTACTTTTGGATTGTCCCCCTCGTACTTTACCATGATGTAGCCGTCGTTGATGTTTGAATAGTCGACCGCCGCCCCCTGATCCCCGAAGACCGCCACCCCCGTGGCCGTGTCTTCGAGCACCTGTGGCGTCGGATCCCGGTCTGGCAAAGTCTCATCCTCCTTGATGGTTCCGCCGCCTCCCGTGATCTTGTTCTTGATGTCCGAGATGGCTTGCCCGACCGTGCCGCCGCTGCCGTCGCCGGACGCGCCGCCCGCGCCCGTCCCCCCGCACGCGGAAAAAACCGCCGCCATGGCCAGCAACGCAAAAAACAGCAGAAAGGCATGCCAAAGTTTCTTCATACATGAAGTATACCACAGAAAATGACAATTCAAACGGTTGGTGGTATGATATTTAATAGTTTTTTCTTTTGGATAGAAAGGGTGAGTACAATGGCTATTTTTGAAGGCTCGGCCGTAGCGATCATCACGCCGTTCAAGGACGGCGCCGTGGACTACGACGCATTGAAGGCCCTGCTCGACTGGCAAGTCTCGGAGGGCACGGACGCGATCGTCATCTGCGGCACGACGGGAGAGGCGTCGACGCTGACGGACGAGGAACAGATTGAAACGATCGGGTTTGCGGTGGAGGCCATCGCGAAGCGCATCCCCGTGATCGCGGGCGTGGGGAGCAACTACACGGCGCACGGCGTGGAGCTCACGAAGGGCGCGGAGAAGGCCGGGGCCGACGCGCTGCTGCACGTGACGCCCTACTACAACAAGGCCACGCACAAAGGGCTCTATACGCATTTCAAGGCGATGGCGGAGGCGACGAGCCTGCCGATCCTGCTCTACTCGGTGGCGGGGCGCACGGGCATGAACATCACGCCGGACGACGTGGACGCGCTCGCGAAGATCCCGAACATCGTGGGGCTGAAGGAGGCGAGCGGCAACATCTCGCAGGTGGTCGAGATCGCGCGGCGCGCGCCGGAGGGTTTCGACCTGTACTCGGGCAACGACGACATGATCATCCCGCTCATGAGCGTCGGCGGCAAGGGCGTGATCTCCGTGCTCGCGAACGTGGTCCCGAAGGACACGCACGAGATGGCGGCGGCGTTCCTCGCAGGCGACACGAAGAAGGCGGCGGCGCTGCAGCTGGCGACGAAGCACCTGACGGACGCGCTGTTCTGCGAGGTGAACCCCGTCCCCGTCAAGGCGGCGCTCCACATGATGGGCAAATGCGCCTACGAGTACAGGCTCCCCCTGTGCCCGATGGAGGAGCAAAACTACGAGAAGCTGAAGGCGGAGATGGCCGCCTATGGGGTGATTTGAGAATATGAAACAATTGGCCGACTACCCGACCGTGGCGCTCGACGACGCCGCGTCCGAAATCCTCATGCTCGACCAGACCCTGCTCCCGGGCGAGCTGAAGCTCCTGCGCCTTTCGAAGCAGGAGGACATCTGGGAGGCGATCAACGTGCTGCGCGTGCGCGGCGCCCCGGCGATCGGGGTGACGGCGGCCTACGCCCTCTACCTCGCGGCGAAGGCGTGCCCGGAGGAGGACCCCGCGGCGTTCGAGGCGGCCGTCCAGAAGGCCGCCGACTACCTCGCGACCTCGCGCCCGACGGCGGTCAACCTCTTCTGGGCGCTCGACCGCATGACGCGCGCCGCCAAGGGGAACCGGGGGCGCAGCGTGCAGGAGCTGAAAGCGCTCTTGCACGAGGAGGCGGTGGCGATCAACGACGAGAATACGCAGATGTGCCTCGCGATCGGCGAGCACGGGCTCACGCTGCTCAAGCCGGGCATGGGGCTGCTCACGCACTGCAACGCGGGGCGGCTCGGCACGGTCGAGTACGGCACGGTGACGGCGCCGATGTACCTCGGGCACGAGCGCGGCTACGGGTTCCGCGTCTTCTGCGACGAGACGCGGCCGCTGCTTCAGGGCGCGCGGCTGACGGCCTTCGAGCTGTCGGCGGCGGGGCTGGACGCGACGGTGCTCTGCGACAACATGAGCTCGGCGCTCATGCAGACGGGCCAGGTGGACGCGGTGCTCGTGGGCTGCGACCGGGTCGCGGCCAACGGCGACACGGCCAACAAGATCGGCACGTCGCTGCTCGCGATCGCGGCGAACCACTACGGCGTGCCCGTGTACGTGCTGGGCCCGACGTCGACGATCGACGTGAAGACGCCGACGGGCAAGGAGATCCCGATCGAGCAGAGGCCCGGTGAAGAGGTCACGGAGCTGTGGTACGAGAAGCGCATGGCGCCGGAGGGCGTCGGCGTGTTCAACCCGGCCTTCGACGTGACGCCGGCGGGCCTGATCTCCGGCATCGTGACGGAGCGCGGCGTGCTGCGCCCGCCGTACACGGAGTCCATCGCGGCGCTGGGCCTGTAGGCTCACCCCTCGATTTCGGGCACGTCTTCTTCCGAGTACACGGCGAACCCGGCGGCGGCGAGGGCTTCGGCGGCGACGCCCCGCCCCGGGATCTGCGCGCCCGAAAACGTGCCGTCGTAGACCGCGTGCGCGCCGCAGCTCGGGCTGCGCTCCTTCAGGACGCAGAAGCAGACGTCGTGCTCCCGCGCCAGCCGCAGGGCCTCGGCGGCGCCGCGCGCGAAGGCGTCCGTGACGTCCGCGCCCGCCGCGTTCAAGACCCGCGCCCCGCAGCGCTCCGCCGCCGGGCGCGGCACAGGCAGCCCGCCCGACACCTCCGGGCAGACCGGCACGAGCCGCCCCTGCGCCTTCCACTCCAGGAACCTCTGGTGCAGGCAGGGGGCCTCCCCGCCGTCGTACCGGCATGGCGGCCCGCCGTACAGGCAGGCGCTGACGAGGATCTTTTTTGCTTCTTTCAAAAATTGCCCTCCTTTTTGACGGTTCAGGCACGAAAAAACGGGTATTATTATTCTGTAAAATAACGCAACAAAAGAGTTTGTGTTATGTTATCATATTATAGGGCAAACATGAATCGAACGGGGTAAGCAGGGTAGATTATGCACGAAGGCGAAAAGAAGATCATCATCACTATAGATGACGATCCGATCATTTTGAATCAAATCATGAGCATCCTCCGGGACAAGTATACGGTGCGCCCCTTTACGACGGGGGAGGCAGCCCTCAAATTCCTTGACGGGAACGACGCCAACCTCATCCTGCTCGACTGCAATATGCCGGGCGGCATGAGCGGCTTCGACGTGCTCGCGCGCCTCCAGGAGAAGGCGAGCCTCAAATCCATCCCGGTGATCTTCCTGACGGGGTCGGCGGACGGCGACGACGAGCTCACGGCGCTCGACAGGGGCGCGATGGACTACCTGCTGAAGCCGATCAAGGACGGCTCGCTCGCGCGGCGCGTGGCGCTGCAGCTCGAGCTGCAGTCCTACCGCAACGAGCTGGAGGAGCGGGTCCTCGAGAAGACGGAGGAGCTGCAGGACGCGAACCGCAAGCTGCTCGAGAGGGAGCGCATCACGCTCGACCTGCTCGCGCGCGCGGGCGACATGCGCGACCACGACACGGGCGAGCACATCCTCCGCGTGACGAGCTTCGTCCGCGTCATCGCGCAGGACCTCATCGACCACCCGAGGCCGGGCTACGAGATGACGCCGCAGCTCGCGGACGACATCGCCGAGGCGGCGAAGCTGCACGACATCGGCAAGATCGCGATGCCCGACCACGTGCTGCTCAAGCCGGGCAAGCTGACGGTCGAGGAGTTTGACATCATCAAGTCGCACCCGGACGCCGGGGCGCATTTCCTCGAGGCCGCGGTCGCCAAGCTCGGCACCGACGACCTGCTCGGCGAGGCGCACAACATCGCGATCGGCCACCACGAGAAGTGGAACGGCGGGGGCTACCCGAAGGGGCTGAAGGGCGAGGACATCCCGCTGTCCGCGCGCATGACGGCGGTCGCGGACGTGTTCGACGCGCTGACGAGCGAGCGCCCCTACAAAAAAGCCTTTACGGATGACGACGCGTTTGCTATCCTATATGAAGACTCCGGCACGCATTTCGATCCCTATCTGATCGAAGTCGTGCGTCGGCATGAACAGGACTTCCGCGACATCCGCAAGGAGCTGAACACGAAATGAACGAAGACTTGCACAAGCTGAAGACGGCCTTCGCCGCGGCGGGGCTGCCAGAGATGGACGTGGACGCGGCCGTGGGCCTCTTCGCGGGCAACGCGGCGCTCTACCTGAAGGTGCTGCGTACCTATGCCGACAACATCGGCGGCCACTTGGACAAGCTGGCCGGGCTTTGCCGGGAGGAAGCGATTGCCGACTACGCGATCGAGGTGCACGGCGTGAAGGGCAGCTGCTACGGCATCGGCGCGACGCGCGAGGGCGACATGGCGAAGGAGCTCGAGCTCGCGGCGAAAGCGGGCGATTTCGCGAAGGTGTCCGGCGGGAACCAGGCCCTGATCGAGCAGATCGAGTCGTTCACCGACGGCCTGCGCGAGGTGCTCCAGCTGCTGCACCAGGGCGGCGGCAAGCCGAAGAAGCCCGCGCCGGAGCGCGCTGCGCTCGAGCGGATGCTGGAGGCGAGCAAGGCCTTCGACGCGGAGCGGATGCAGGAGGCGGCCTCGGAGCTCGAGGCTTGCGACTACGAGACGGGCGGCGACCTCGTGGCCTGGCTCGTCAAGCAGGTGGCGGCGTTTGGTTATGAAGAGGTAAGGGAGCGGCTCGAGCAGGTTCTGTGAAAAAGAGGGGATTCACGATCGTTCTGATTATTATTTGCGCCATCGTCTTCGCGGTGAGCGCTTTCCAGCTCATCCGGTACTACAGCGCGAACAGCAAGTCGGAGGACGCGTACGCGCAGCTGCGGCCGCCGGCGGAGAAGGAGTCGGACGACGGGGTGAGCTACGAGCCGATGTCCTACGAGGACCTGCTGCCCTACTACCAGAGCCTGAAGGAGGAGAACGGCGACTTCGTCGGGTGGCTGCGCATCCCGGACTCGGAGATCGACTACCCGGTCATGCAGACGAAGGACAGCCCCGAGTACTACATCGACAAAAATTTCAAGAAGCAGTACCAGACGGCCGGCTCGCTGTTCGCGAGCGAGATCAGCGACGTGGACAAGCCGACCGACATGGTCATCATCTACGGGCACCATATGAAGACGGGCGCGATGTTCGGCACGATGGGCGACTGGCTCGAGAAGGACTTTTTCAACGCGCACCAGGAGGTGATCTTCGACACGCTGACGGAGCGCAACGAGTACGTGGTCTACGGGCTCTTCAAGACGCAGGTCTACACGGACGACCCGGCGGAGTTCGCCTACTACGCGGTGAGCGATTTCGAGGACCAGGCGGCGTTCGACGCGTTCATGCAGCAGGTGGAGAGCCGGATGCAGATCATGGACCCCACGATGCGCCCGATGTACGGGGAGAAGATGATCATGCTCTCGACCTGCGAGTATTCCCAGGAGAACGGGCGGCTGGTGATGCTGGCCGTGCGGAAATGATTTTCCGGCGGGCGCGCGCAGTCTGCCCCTATTTGTCTTCCAGGGCCATTTCCACGATGCGGATGCGGCCGCGCGCCAGCGCTTCGGGGATGTAGGGCGCCCCGCATTGCGGGCAGCGCACGACGCGGTGCCGGAAGCTGCGCCCGAGGTAGGCAAACTCCGCCTCCATCGGCTCCATGTCCACGCCGCAAAACTCGCAGACGAGGGCTTCGTCCTCTTCGGGGATTTTCTTTTCGGCGCCGGCGGGCTTGTGCGTGCCGGCGGCCGTCCACCGGTGGAGCGCGTTCCATGCCTCCTCTGGCACGAAGGCGATGCGGTGCAGGTAGGCGGAAGTGAGCACGAGCCGGTCCGACCCGACTTCCCCATAGGGGCCCACCAGGCAGACGCCCCGCCGCCCCACCTTGTCGCTGTATGAGATCCAGTACGTCGTCTGGCCAATGGTCAGGTTGCCGAAATGCCTGCCGTCGCGCGGGCGGTAGATGCTTTGCCTTGTTTGCCGCATGTGGACGATGATGGCGTGGACGTCCTCCACGAGGATGTGGTCCGCGTCCATCTGGGCCAGCAGCTCCGGCGGGATTTCGAGGTTGTAGTAGCGGCTCTCGCCGGGGCGGGGCGGGGGGTCCCTCCGGGGCCCGAGCCTGCTTAGCGTGTCCTCCGGCGAGGTGGCCCACAGGTACTCCTTCAGAAGCTTCCGGTTTTCCCGCCGCTGCGACGCGGTCGGCGCGCGCCCCGGCTCCGCCATGCCGCGAAGCCGGCCGGCGGCTTCCTGCCCCGGCTCCGCCCCGGGGGGGGCGAGCAGCTCCAGCGCGTGCATGGCCTCCTTGCCGTTCTTCAGGAACGCGTCCCGGCAGTTGCTGCAGTAGCAGAGGTAGGGCCGCTCCGACTCCTCCGCGCGGCTGCCGGCCACGGCCTTCGCGAAGCCCGGGTCGGCGAAATCCGGCTGGCCGCCGAACCCGCAGCAGCGCGCGACGTCCTTTTGGATGGGGAGCTCTTCGGTCTCGAGCCCCGCGATAGCCGCGAGGCGGCGCACCGATGCGCGCAGGGCGTCCGCCTTTTCGGGCTTCAGCCGCGCCCCGGCGCAGGCGTCGAACACGGCGTAGGGGCCTTTGGGGCTTTCGGGGGGATGGAGCGCGCCAAGGGCGCCGGCATGCTCCGCCAGCACTTCATAGAGCGACACCGTTTTGACCTCCGGCAGGTGTTCTTCGAAAACCCGCATGCACGATGGGCAGGCCATCACGAAAGTGGGCGATGTGCGCCACCCGCTGTTGTGCAGGAGGATCCCCTTCAGCTTCTGTTGGAAGAGCTCCTCGTCCCCCGCCCATTTGGCGGGCGCGCCGCAGCAGCGCAGGACGAGCTTCTCCAGCTGGATCGCCCCTGCGGCGTCCAGCTTCAGGAGCGCGTCCCAGGCGGCGGCCACGAGGCCGGGGTCGGAGGCGCCGAGCTGGCACCCCGGGAAAAACACAAGCCCTCCCGACTGTTTGCTATGAAAGATCGCGGCGGCGGCTTCGATGCTGTCCGCGTGCTCCATGTCGCGCAGGTGGAATTCGTGGAAGGCCCACGGCATCTTCTCCTGCCGGTGCAGGCTCTGGCGCCCCGCGAGCAGCAGGCCGTCGAGGTCGATGCCCGCCGGGCAGACCGTCTCGAAGACGCCGGAGAGGTTGTCCATGTTGATGAGGCGGCGCGCGGGCGTCGCCTTGACCTCCGACTTGCCGGGCAGCGCGGTGGCGAAGACCTCGTCGCGGATGCGCAGCGGCCATTTGCCCGTGTAGGCCGGGAGGTCGGCGAAGACCATGCACGCGTCGCAGCGGCAGCGCAGGCACCGCGCCGCCTCCGGCCCGGCGTGCGGCTTTCCCAGGTCGCCCGCTGCCTTCGGGGGCAGCTTCGTCTCCACGCGCCCGTCCGGGAAGGCGAGCTTGCCCGTGCGCAGGAAGGCGTCGATGGCGGCGGCCGCGGAGAGGCCGTGCGCGAGCGCCTCCGCCCCTTCGCGCCCGGTGCGCGCGCCGCCCGCGAACCAGCCGACGCCGGCGCCCGCCGACAGGTCGGCCAGCCCGCCGCGCGTGGCGCCGGTGGATGCCGCGCCGCCTGCGGATGCCGGATGCTGCGCATCTGCCTTTGATTCCGATTTTGGATTCCGGGTCAAGCCCGGAATGACATCGGTGGGGGTCTGCGCCGGGATGACACCACTGTTGTCACCCTCGGGCTTGTCCCGAGGGTCCAGCAGGCAGGGCTCGTCCGCATCCACGGGGAGGCCGAAGGACTCGCCGCCCGCGCCCGTGCAGACGAAGGCGGCGTCGAAGCCCAGCGCGTTCACGTCCTCGCGCGCGCCGATGGCGGTATTCAAATGCAAGGTGTATTCCGTATCCCCGAACTGCAGCGCGATTTCCGCGAGCGCGTCTTCTTTTGTTATTGCAGCCGCGGCCGTGCCGGAGCCCCATCCGCCCCCGCCGATCTCGCCCGAGGCCTCGAACACCTCCACCGCGACGCGCTTCTGCGCGAGCCTAAGCGCGCACGCGAGCCCGGCGAGCCCCGCCCCGATGACGGCGACGCGCTTCCCGCGCGGCGGCAGGTTGTATTCGCTCGGCTTCCTGTCCGTGGCCTCCCGCACGACCTCCCGCTCGATCTCCGAAAGCCGGATCGCGCCGCCTTCCGTGCCCCGGAGCGGGCAGGCCGCCTCGCACGGCCTTGCGCACAGCGCGGACGCGATGGCCGGGAAGCCCGTCGCGTCGCGGTACAGCCGGTAGGCCGCCGAGATGCGCCCCTGCTCCACGCTCTCCGTGAACGCGCGCACGTCCAGATGGAAGGGGCAGGCCGCCATGCAATAGGCCGGCTCCCCCGCAAGGCACCGGTCGAACTGCGCAAGATAGTCACTGACCTGTTTCATCATCACCGGAAATCATACCACACAATGGGGAAGCGTAGGCCGCCGCGCCCCTTCACAGCCCGTGCTTGCGCATCTTGCGGTAGAGGGTGCCGCGGGCGATGTTCATCTTGCGGGCGGCGAGGCTGATGTTGCCGTCGAAGAGCGCGAGCATGGACTCGATGTGCTGGCGCTCCTGACGGTCGTACTCCGACTGGTGGGTCTCCTTGAGGCGCGCGAGCGGCGCGCCACCCGCCGGCCCCTCAGCAGGCCCCGCCCCGGGCCCCGCCGCGTCCGCCGCCGCCGGCGCAGCCTTCGCCCTCGCGTCCAGCGGCAGGACGTGCCCGGGCAGGTGCTGCAGCCCGCCCTGCCCCCCGCCCGGGAGGCAGTGCAGCCGCTCGACCACGTTTTGCAGCTCGCGCACATTGCCCGGCCAGTCGTACTGCAGGAAGAGCTCCATGACGGCGGGGTCGATCTTCGCCGCCGCGCCCTTGGCCCCGAGCTTTGCGAAAAACTGCCCCACGAGCAGGGGGATGTCCTCGCGCCGCTCGCGCAGCGGCGGGATCTTCAGGTTCAGCACGTTGAGCCGGTAGTAGAGGTCCTCGCGGAAATGCCCCCGCCGCACCTCGCGCAGCAGGTCCTTGTTCGTCGCGCAGACGATGCGCGCGTCGACCGGGATCTCCCGCGAGTCGCCGATGCGCACGATCTGCTTCTCCTGGATGACGCGGAGCAGCGCGACCTGCTGGGCGAGCGGCATGTCCGCGATCTCGTCGAGGAAGATCGTCCCCCCCGCCGCCAGCTCGAACTTCCCGGGCTTGCCGCCCTTCACCGCGCCCGTGAACGACCCCTCCGAATAACCGAACAGCTCGCTCTCGATGAGCTCCGCCGGGATCGCGCCGCAGTTGACGCCGATGAAGGGGCCCGCCCGGCGGTTCGAATGGTTGTGGATGGACTGCGCGAACATCTCCTTGCCCGTGCCGCTCTCGCCCTCGATGAGGACGTTGCTTTCGCCCTGGGATATGGACCTCGCGTAGGCGATCGCGTCGCGGAACGTGGGGGACTCGGTGGCGAAGTCGTCGAAGGTGAAGCCCGCCGTGAACCCGCTGATCCGGTTGACGAGCGCGTGGATCTCCGAGGCCGGCCGCGTGGTCCGGCTCTGCAGCTGGCTGTTCACCTGCGTCAGCCGCTCGTTGACCGCCTCGAGCTCCTGCGCCTTCTCGCGCACGGCGGCGGACAGCTCGTCGCTGCGCGCGAGCAGCTCCCGCTCGCGCGCCTTCAGGTGGCTGATGTCCATCGACACGTCGAACAGCTCGACAAACTCCCCCTTCTCGTTGAAGTACGCGCGCCCCGAGCTCTGGATCCAGGACACCGACCCGTCCGCCTTCCGCACGCGGCAGTTGATGCGGTACGTCGGGTTCTCCGGCGTCATGCTCTGCACGACGTCGTACAGGTGCCGGTCCTCCGGGATGACGACGTCGAGCGCGCGCATGCCGATCGCCTGCTCGCGCGTCAGCCCGTAGTATTTGCAAAACGCCTGGTTGACATACGTGATGAGCCCGTCCGGGTCCTCGCGGCTCACCTCCTCCGACATATTGTCCAAGATATGCTCGTATTGCTCCTCCATCCCAATCACCTCCCGATCGCCGCCGGATGACCCCCCACAAAGTGTTCCTATTGTAGCACAGTTTGCGTCACAAAGGCAGGACAATCATTGTCTGAATATTAAATAAATTTCACGCAAATCCGCCGTTTTCCGACTTGGCACGGCTCATGCATATATTTCCCGCGTAGAGTTGAGGAAGTAGGTTATTTCACAATTTCATACAAGGAGGGCGCTGCCGATGGAATTTGGTGCTTTGTCGCTCGTGCCGCCGATCCTCGCGATCGTGCTGGCCATCATCACGAAAGAGGTTTTGCTTTCGTTGTTTTTGGGTATCTTCTCGGGATGCCTGATCTACTCCTACGGGAACCCGCTCGGGGCGCTCATCACGTTCATCGAGCTCATCACGGGGACGTACTCGGGGACGTACTCGGAGGACGGGGTGGAGGAGTACGTCGCGTCCGGCGTCATGTCGGACCCGTGGAACGTGGAGGTGATCCTGATCATCTTCCTCCTCGGAGGGCTGATCGGCCTCATGGTCCGGTCCGGGGGGTCGGCCGGCTTCGCCGAGCTGCTGTCGAAGCGCATCAAATCGCGCAAAGGCGCGGAGGCGACGACGTGGGGCATCGGCCTTCTGATTTTCTTCGACGACTACTTCAACGCGCTCACGACCGGGTCGATCATGCGCCCGGTGACGGACCGCTACAAGATCTCGCGCGAGAAGCTGTCCTACATCATCGACAGCACGTCCGTCGGCATCTGCCTGATCATCCCGTTCTCGAGCTGGGTCGCCTTCCTGTGCTCCTTGATCGGCGAGTCCTACCGCGCGGCCGGCGTCGAGGGCGGCAACCCCTTCCTCGTCTTCGTGCAGTCGATCCCCTACAATTATTACGCGTGGCTGTCCATCATCATGGTCATCATGGTCATCATCTTCCGCATCGACTTCGGCCCGATGGCCAAGGCCGAGAAGCGCACGCGCGAGACCGGCAAGCTCTGCGACGCGACCTTCTCGGGCGGCGGCCAGGACGAGGACGACTACTCGAGCATCGAAGTCTCCGAGAGGGGGCGCGCGAACGACCTGCTCGTGCCGATCGTGATCCTGATCATCCTCGCCTTCGTGATGATGATGTTCACGGGCGGCTACTTCGAGACCTTCGACTTCTACGATGCTTTGAATAATATGGACGGCGCCCTCGCGCTGGTCTACGCTTTCGCGATTGTGACGATTTTCTCGATCATCTACTTCGCGGTCCGCCGGGTGTCCAAGGTCATCGAGTCGATCGGCGCCTTCGTGACGGGCGCGAAGTCCGTCGTGTACGTCACGATCCTCCTCGTGTTCGCGTGGTCGATCGGGGCGATCGGCGAACGGCTGGACATGGACGGGTTCGTCACGGCGCAGTTCGCGGAAAACGTGCCGGCCTTCATCGTGCCGGTGCTCATCTTCATCATCTCGTGCGTGATGACGTTCGCGACGGGCGCGACGTGGGGCACGTACGCGATCATGCTGCCCATCGCGCTGCCGATCGCGTTCGCGCTGGACATCACGCCGCTCGCGTGCATCACGGCCGTCATCGGCGGCGGCGGCTTCGGCAACCACTGCTCGCCGCTCGCGGACACGGCGATCCTGTCGTCGGCGTCCTCGAACATCCGCCACACGGACCACATCAAGACGCAGATCCCCTACTCGGTGACGTGCGCCGCCTGCGCGTGCGTCGGGTTCGTGCTGTCCGGCTTCATGGACAACTGGGTCATACCGCTCGCGGCGACGTTCGCGGTCTTCATCGTGGCCGTCATCGTGCTGAGCCGGATGTTCGGCGAAAACCGCTACAACGTCGGCGCGCCGGAGAAGCCTGAAGACGCAAAATCGTTTTTCAACAAATAGTTATTGTTATTGCAGCAATCGTTTTTTTCAACGAGGCAAGGAGGTAAGAAAATGCCGAGGAAGAGTTTTGAAGAGGTGCTGGCGTACACGGAAAAATCGCTGAAATGGATCGAGGCGCAGGGGCTCGAAGGCGAGGAGATGAAGGAGCTGATCGACGAGATCCGCTGGGACTACGACGAGCATGTCAACCCCGGGTTCCTGGAGTACCGCAAGGCGGCGGGCGAGGACGACATGGCGATGGAGTGGAGCGCGAACGGCGACACGTTCATGGATCTGCAGGGGCGCGAGTACATCGACTGCCTCGGCGGGTTCGGCGTCTACAACTGCGGGCACCGGCACCCGACGGTGCTGAAGGCGGTGGCCGACCAGCTCGCGAAGCAGCCGCTGTCGAGCGCGGAGCTCGTGGACGCGAACCGCGCGCTGCTCGCGCGCATCCTGGCGGACGTCTCGCCGGGCGATCTGAAATATACGTTTTTCACGAGCTCGGGCACGGAGGCGATCGAGTCCTCGCTGAAGATGGCGACGCTGGCGACGGGGCGGCATCATTTCATCGCGTTCGAGGGCGACTTCCACGGGAAGACGGCGGGCTCGCTGTCTTTGACGAGCAAGGCGCATTTCCGCGGGCCGTTCCTGCCGCTGCTGCAGGGCACGCGGCACGTCAAATTCGGCGACCTGGACCACCTGCGCAAGACGGTCGAGGTGATGGACTACGTGGGCGAGCTGCCGGCGGCCATCATCTACGAGCCGATCCAGGGCGAGAACGGCATCCAGATCCCGCCGGACGAGTGGATCCCGGGCATCCGCAAGATCTGCGACGAGTACGACATCATGATGGTGGCGGACGAGGTGCAGGCGGGCATGTGCCGCACGGGCTACCTGTTTGCGACCGACTACTACGACGTGGCGCCGGACATCATCGCGATGGCGAAGGCGCTCGGCGGCGGCGTGATGCCGATCAGCGCCTGCCTGTGCACGAAGCGCGCGTTCGAGGGGATGTTCCCCGACCCGCTGCTGCACAGCACGACGACGGGCGGCAGCCCGACGGCCTCGGCGGCGGCGATCGCGGCGATCAACGTGATGCTCAAGGAGGACCTGGCGGGCAAGGCGCGCCGCGCGGGCGGCATCTTCATGGAGGGGCTGAACAAGATCATGGGCAAATACCCGAAGCTCATGACGGACGTGCGCGGGCGCGGGCTGTTCATCGCGATGGAATTTGTCGACGGCGATCTGGGCTACGAGGTGGTCTACGAGATGTTCAACCGCCGCGTGCTCGTGTCGGGCTCGCTCATCAACGCGAAGACGATCCGCATCGAGCCGCCGCTCACGATCACGGACGAGCACATCGAGAAGGCGCTCTCCGTCATCGACGAGAGCTGCGCGGTCGTCTACCAGAAGCACGGGTGGTGAACCTGGGGGCCGGCGTGGTATAATACCTTCAGGTAATAGTAGGGTTCAGCAGGAACCCTGAAGAGAGGAGCGAAATAGGATAATATGAAGCAGCTCAAGAAGATGACCCTGAACATCAACGGTGCGGACCGGACGTTTATCTGCGATCCGGAAAGCGACACGCTTGCCTCGGTACTGAGGCGGCTCGGCCTTACGGGGGTCAAGGTCGGTTGCGGCACCGGCGTGTGCGGCGCATGCTCCGTCATCATGGACGGGAAAGTGATCCGCTCGTGCACGCGCAAAATCACATCCATGAAGGACGGGCAGCGCATCATCACGGTCGAGGGCGTCGGCACGGCGATGCATCTGCATCCCCTGCAGGTCGCCTTCATGCACAACGGCGCCGTGCAGTGCGGCTTCTGCTCGCCGGGTTTCATCGTGTCGGCCTACCAGCTGCTCGCCGAGAACCCGTCGCCCTCGCGCGAGGACGTGCGCGCGTGGTTCCAGAAGCACCGCAACGTCTGCCGCTGCACGGGCTACCGGCAGATCGTCGACGCGGTCATGGACGCGGCGAAGGTGCTCCGCGGCGAGTGCACGGTGGAGGACATCAAGGTGAAGCTGCCGGAGGACAAGCATTTCTACGGGAAGCCGCTCGTGCGGCCCGCGGCCCTGGCGAAGGTGACGGGCGTCTGCGACTACGGCGACGACGTCGAGCTGAAGATGCCCGAGGGCACGCTGCATGTGGCGATGGCGCAGCCGAAGGTGGCGCACCACGCGAAGATCCTGCGCATCCACACGGAGGAGGCGGAGAAGATGCCGGGCGTGTACAAGGTCATCACGCACAAGGACGTCAAGGGCTCGAACCGGCTCAATATGTTCCAGTTCCTGCCGCGCACGGTCGAAGGCGCCTCGAAGCAGACGCACGTGCTGCTCGCGGAGGACAAGATCTTCAACTACGGCGACATCGTCGCGCTCGTCGCGGCGGACACGAAGGCGAACGCGCGCGCGGCGGCGGCGGCGGTCACGATCGAGTACGAGCAGCTCCCCGAGATGCTGTCGTACCTCGAGGCGGCGCTGCCGGACGCGGTGCGCGTCCATGACGAGCACCCCAACGTCTGGTCGATGCAGCCGACGGTCAAGGGCGACCCGGACGTGAAGGGGCTCATCGACGGCGCCCCCCATGTCGTGGAGGCGAGCTTCTACTCGCAGCGCGAGCCGCATATGCCGATCGAGGGCGACACGGTGCAGGCCTACTGGGACGAGGACGGGCTCCTGACGGTGCACTGCAAGGCGATGGCGGTATACGCGAACATCGGCGACATCGCGGAGGCGACGGGCGTGCCTGCCGAGCAGGTGCGCGTCGTCGAGAACCCGACGGGCGGCACGTTCGGCTGGGGCATCGCGGGCGCGACCTACGCGCTGGCGGCGATCGCCTGCATCGCGTGCGACGACCGGCCGGTGGCGTTCTCGATGACGTACGGCGAGTTCATGGCCTTCTCGGGCAAGCGCGCGCCGGGCTTCACGAACACGCGCCTCGGGTGCGACGAGGAAGGGCGCATCATCGCGGCCGAGTGGGACAACGGGCTGGACCACGGCGCCTACAGCGAGCTCGGCGACGACCTCACGACGCGGATCGCGCGCTTCATGTACTTCCCGTACAACGTGCCCAACTGCATGGGGCTGTCCCGCGTGGCGGCGACGAACCACGCCTACGGGACGGCGTACCGGGGCTACGGCTCGCCGCAGGCCTACACGGCGTCCGAGGCGGTGATGGACATGATGGCGGAGAAGGTCGGCATCTCCCCGTGGGAGATCCGCTGGCGCAACGTCGCCCGCGAAGGCGACCTCAACATCAACGGCTACCCGTTCACCGACTACCCGGGCGAGCAGATCATGCAGGCCATCAAGCCGATGTACGACAAGGCGGTGGCGGACGCGAAGGCGGCGGACACGCCGGAGGTGCGCCGGGGCGTCGGCCTCGTCTGGGGCGGCTACAACGTCACGGAGGGCACGGCGGACCAGTGCACCGTCGCGGTCGAGCTCGGCAAGGACGGAAAATTCTACAAATACGACACGTGGCAGGACCAGGGCCAGGGCGGCGATATCGGCTCGCTCATGGTGACGCTCGAGGCGCTGCGCACGACGTTTGGTGACAAGCGCGTGATCGAGGCGGACGACGTCGTGCTGGTGCAGAACGACAGCAAGTACTGCCCGGACCACGGCGCGTCGGCGTCTTCGCGCTCGCATTTCATGAACGGCATCTCCACGAAGGCGTGCGTCGAGAAGCTCTACAACGCGATGCTGAAGCCCGACGGGACGCTGCGCACGCATGAGGAGATGGAGGCGGAAGGGATCCCGGTGAAGTACGAGAACCAGTTCCTCAACGAGGAGTTCGAAGGGCTCGCGGACCTCGACCCGAACACGGGCAAGGGCAACCCGACGCCGGACTACACGTTCGCGATGTTCCTCTCCGAGGTGGCCGTCGAGGTCGCCACGGGCAAGGTCACGGTGCTGTCGATGAAGGCGGTCGCGGACGTCGGCGTCGTCGGCAACGTCGCGGCGGTCAAGGGCCAGGTCTTCGGCGGCATGAGCCACACGATCGGCTTCGCGCTCTCCGAGGACTACGAGGACGTGAAGAAGCACTACAACATCCTCGGCGCGGGCATCCCGACGATCCTCGACGTCCCCGACGAGCTTTCGGTGGACTTCATAGAGAACCCGCGGCGCCAAAACCCGTTCGGGTCGTCGGGCGCTTCCGAGGCGTTCCAGTCGAGCGGCCACGTGGCGGTCATCAACGCGATCTACGACGCGTGCGGCGTCCGTATCTACGAGCTGCCGGCGCGGCCGGAGAAGGTCAAGGCGGGCCTGGACGCGCTGGCGGCGGGCAAGTCGATCGAGCCGCCGAAGAAGTACTTCCTCGGCTCCGACTTCTACGAGGAGATGGAAAACATCCGCGCGAACCCGGTATAGTGGGCTGAACATATTTATAAAAAATATGTGAAAAATGAAAAAAATGGTTTACAAGGGCTTGAAACGGTTGTACACTTCATTAGTGGGTAAGTGAATCTGCGAAGAATATCACAGATCCCGTACAAGTAGCGTGACGGGGCGAAGAGTGCATTTGCGTGTTTCGCCCAACACACCTTATAAGCCGATGATACCACACCAGTGTCTCTTGTCTGTTGAGCACCGATGTGGTATCATCTTTTTTGACTATATTTTTTGATGAGACAGGGCGCGGAGGCTGAAAGGGTGCGGAGATGAAGGATTTGCCCATCGAGAAAAAGATGATTGCCCTCTACGTGGAGATGGCGATCTTTACGGTGGCCATGATCGTCGGGGCGGGCGTCGTCATATCCAAAGTCGGGCCGGTCGCCGTCGGGTCCATCCGGCTGACCCTCACCTACTACGCGATCGGCGCCGGCATTTTCACCGCCGTCTACCTGATCGTCACCGTCGTGATCGGGCGCAACCTCGCAAATTCCATCGTCACGCCGATCAAGGAGCTCGAGGCCTCGGCGCGCGCGGTCGCCCGGGGGGAGACCAAGGTGGTGCCGGCCTACGCCAGCAAGGACGAGATCGGCCAGCTCTCCGACGCGATCCGCGAGACGATCCGCGCGATGGACGAGGAGGCGGCGGCGCTCGAGAGGATTGCGCACGGGGACTATTCGGGCGGCATCCGCCTGCGCGGGGAGGACGATGTCGTCGGCAAAGCGATCAAGGGCATCCTCGAGGCGGGCAACGCGTTTTTGCCGCAGCTCCTGCAAACGTCGATGCAGATCTCCGCGGGCGTCGGGCAGATCGCAAACGGGGCGCAGAGCCTCGCGAGCGGCTCGAACCAGCAGGCTGCGGCCATCGACGGCTTCTCGGAGATCATCTCCGAGATCAAGGAGATGAGCGAGCAAAACGCCCAGATCGCGAACGACACGCTGGAGTCGGTGCGCGAGAACACGCGCATGATGAGCCAGAACATGAAGGACATGCAGCGCATGACGCAGGCGATGCAGGCCATCACGGAAAGCGCCCGGCAGATCGAGAAGGTCATCAAGGTCATCGACGACATCGCGTTCCAGACAAATATCCTCGCCCTCAACGCCGCCGTGGAGGCGGCGCGCGCGGGCCAGCACGGCCGCGGGTTCGCCGTCGTCGCGGACGAGGTGCGCGACCTTGCGAACCGCTCGCAGGAGGCGGCGCGCGAAACGGGGCTGCTGATCAAGAACAGCGTGGGGCGCATCGAGGAAGGCAAGGAGATCGTCGAGCAGACGAGCGAAAATTTCAGCAATATGGGGCAGATCGCCGTCGGCAACGCAAAGAACATGGGCAAGCTCTCCGAGAGCTCCGCGCAGCAGAGCAGCGCCATCGCGGAGATCAATGCGAGCATCTCGCAGATTTCCAGCGTGGTCCAGGCAAACTCGGCGATGGCGGAGGAAAGCGCCGCCGCCGCGCAGACGATGGCTTCGCTGACGGAACGCCTGAAGTCGCTCGTCGGGAAGTACAAATTGCGGGAACGTGCAGAGGAGGCGGCGCGGTGACGCCGGGTTGAGATAGCTTGGATCTACAATGGGCACCTGAAAAAATCAAGCACTACAAGCAGGCCAGCGAATACACCGCCTTCCACAAAAAACTCGCCGTGCTCGCGCAGCCCTACCTGGACGGCGGCTGGTCGCTCGCGGACATCGGCTGCGGCCCCGGCCTCCTGTCCTTCCATCTGGCGCCGATGGTGCGGCACATCACGGCCATCGACAACAACAAGCTCTGCATCGGCGCGCTGGAAGCCGAGCTCGACCGGATCTTCTACCAAAACCGCGCCGTGGCGGAGAAGATCGAGCCGCGCCTCATGGACGCGCGCGCGTTGGGCGACGAGCGCTGGGACGCCATACTCCTCGCCTTTTTCGGCGCGAATATGGATTTTTTTGAAGAAGCCTTCGGGCATGCAAGGGAGCGCGCGCTCATCTACACGAAGGCGCGGACGCAGACGCCGGGCATGGAGCTGCTCGGCGCCGGCGGGGAATGCACGACGCCCTCGGGCACGGAGCTCGAGGCCTTCCTGAACGAGAGGGGCTATGCGTACAAGAAGAGCGCGATGGAGATGCAGTTTGGGCAGCCGTTCAAGAGGATCGAGGACATCCACCTGTTCCTCGCGGAGGTGGAGGGCACGGCCGGGGAGGACGCGGAGCGCCGCGCGGCGGACGCGGAGGAGCGGATCGTCAAGACAAACCGGTTCGACTTCCCCTACTACCTGCCGCGGAGCGTCGGCGTGACGCTCTTCATCGTGGCGATGAAAGAGGCGGGGGCCTGAAACGGAGGAGAGGCAAAGATATGGTGTACGAGGAAAGAGAAAAAGCGACGGAGCAGCTCGTCGGCGCGATACTGAAGAGCTACGAGGAGCACCCGGGGATCATCCGGATCGGCAAGCGCAACCACCTGGACCGCGGCCGCATCATCGGCGTGATCGGGAACCTGCGCCAGCTCATGTTCCCGGGGTTTTTCGACAGCGGGACGATGTGCGAGTACACAAAGGAGTTCTCCGTGCGGGATTCCCTGTCAGACGTCCGCACGACGCTTGTTATTCAATTGGAGCGCGCGTACAGGCACAGCTCCGACGAGGTGGCCGACGAGGCGGTGTACATCAAGGCGGCGCAGACCGCCGACGCCTTCCTCGCCCAGCTCCCGGAGGTGCGCAAGCTGCTTGCCTGGGACGTGGAGGCCTCGTTCGACGGGGATCCGGCGTCGACGAGCCGGGACGAGATCATCCTGTCGTACCCCGGCATCTTCGCGATCATGGTGTTCCGGCTCGCGCACGTGCTGTGGGACCTCCAGGTGCCGCTCATCCCGCGCATCATGACGGAGTACGCGCACACGGGGACGGGCATCGACATCCACCCCGGCGCGACGATCGGGCGTTACTTCTTCCTCGACCACGGGACGGGCATCGTCATCGGCGAGACGACGCGCATCGGGGACAATGTGAAGATCTACCAGGGCGTGACGCTCGGCGCGCATTCGACGAAGGGCGGCCGCAAGCTCTCCGGCAACAAGAGGCATCCGGACATCGAGGACAATGTGACGATCTACTCGGGGGCTTCGATCCTCGGGGGCGACACGGTGATCGGCGAAGGGTCGGTGATCGGGTCGAACGCTTTCATCACGACGAGCGTGCCGAAGGGCTCGCGCATCACGGGGGAAAGCGTCCTGACAAAATAGGGGCGGCAGTGAAAAGGAGATAGGGATCATGGCGAGCTACTTCGACGAACCGTCGAGAACATTCAACGAATACCTGCTTGTGCCGGGCTACTCGTCCGCGGAGTGCGTGCCGGCGGCCGTGGACCTCTCCACGCCGATCGTGCGGTTCCGCAAGGGGGAGGAGCCGGGGCTCAAGGCGAACATCCCGCTCGTCAGCGCCGTGATGCAGGCGGTGTCGGACGACGGCATGGCCATCGCGCTCGCGAAGGAGGGCGGCATCGCGTTCATCTTCGGCTCGCAGAGCATCGAGAACCAGGCGGCGATGGTGCGGCGCGTCAAGGACCACAAGGCGGGCTTCGTGCGCTCGGACAGCAATGTGCGGCCGGACCAGACGCTCGCGGACATCCTCGTTCTGAAGGAGAAGAACGGGCACAGCACGGTGGCGGTCACGGAGGACGGCACGGCGGAGGGCAAGATCGTGGGCATCGTGACGAGCCGCGACTACCGCGTCAGCCGCACGCCGCCGGAGGCGAAGGTGAGCGAGTTCATGACGCCGCTCAAGGACCTCGTCTACGGCGAGGACGGGATCTCCCTTTCCGAGGCGAACGACATCCTCTGGGACCACAAGCTCAACCAGCTCCCGATCATCGACAAGGCCGGGCGGCTCACGTATTTTGTCTTCCGCAAGGACTACGACTCGCACAAACGCAACCCCAACGAGCTCTTGGACGACCAGAAGCGCTACATCGTCGGGGCCGGCGTGAACACGCGGGACTACGAGGAGCGCATCCCAGCGCTCGTCGACGAGGGCGTGGACGTGCTCGTCATCGACTCGTCCGAGGGCTTCACGGAGTGGCAGGCGCGGACGCTCGCGTTCGTGCGATCGCGCTACGGGGATTCGGTGAAGATCGGCGCGGGCAACGTGGTGGACAGGGAGGGCTTCCGCTTCCTCGCCGAAAAGGGCGCGGACTTCGTCAAGGTCGGCATCGGCGGCGGCTCGATCTGCATCACGCGCGAGCAGAAGGGCATCGGCCGCGGCCAGGCGTCGGCGGTCATGGATGTGGCGGCGGCGCGCAATGATTATTACAAGGAAACCGGCGTCTACGTGCCGGTCTGCAGCGACGGCGGCATCGTCTACGACTACCATATGACGGTCGCTTTGGCCATGGGCGCGGACTTCATGATGCTCGGGCGGTATTTTGCGCGGTTCGACGAGAGCCCGACGACGCGGCTTGTCGTGAACGGCAGCTATGTGAAGGAGTATTGGGGCGAGGGGTCCAACCGCGCGCGCAACTGGCAGCGCTACGACCTCGGCGGCGACGGCGGGCAGCTTTCGTTCGAGGAGGGCGTGGATTCGTACGTGCCCTACGCGGGGCCGCTCAAGGACGGCGTGTCCCAGACGCTGGCGAAGGTGCGGTCGACGATGTGCTCGTGCGGGGCGCTGTCGATCCGGGCGTTGCAGGAGAAGGCGAAGATCACCCTCGTCAGCGCGACTTCGATCGTCGAGGGCGGCGCCCACGACGTGATCCTCAAGGAGCAGCAGGCCGTCATCCGTTAGGCGCGGCGCGGGGCGGCGCAGCGTGATATAATACTCGGTAGATGAGTATCGTTTTTCATGGAAATTTGTTGGAGGGGGACTTGTGAAACATTCAATTGCGTCGCGGTTGTCTGTGCTTGTGATTGTCATGATCGTCGTCAGTACGACGGCGATCGGGGTGCTTGCGTACTGGCTGTACCGGCAGGACACGATCGCGGCATATATGAACCGCGCGGAGGCGATCACGCAGAGCGTGGCGGCGGAGATCGACGCGGAGGCCATGGAGAAGGCGCTGGCGACCGGCGTGAAGGACAGCGAGTGGGATCACATCAAGCGCGCGGCGGATCGGACGGCGGTTGCGACGAATCTCATGTATCTGTACATCGTCGGCTCGGACTATTCGGACGGGTATTTCACCTATTACTGCGAGGGTTACAATCCGGCGACAGGCGACGATCCGATCGACTTCCTGTACAAGGAGCCCATCGATATCTATTCGGAGTATGCATTCACGGCGATCGAGACGGGGACGCAGCAGGAGTCGCCCCTGCACGACGACGAAAACTACGGATGGATCGTGTCTTCGTACACACCGGTCGTGAAGGACGACGGGACGGTCGTCGGCTTCGTAGGCGCGGATGTCTCGATGGAGGGCGCGCTGAACCGTGTCAATCTTTTTGCTTTACGCGCGGTGGTGGTCGCCGCAGTGCTCTGCCTGTTGTTTGCTTTGCTGGCCCTGCGGGTCATCGAAAAATGGATGCGGCGCCCGATCCGGCTCGTGCAGGATGCGGCGGACCGGCTGGCGGCCGGGGACTTCGGCGTGGATCTTTCGTACAACCATGAGGACGAGATCGGGGCGCTTTTCTCTTCGTTCAACCGCATGACACAGAGCACGCGCACGCAGGTCGAGGGCTTCAAGACCATCAGCATGGGCGACCTTTCCGTGCAGGTGACGCCGCGCTCGGACAAGGACGAGCTCGCCTTCGCGGTGCAAACGACGCTGGAAAACCTGCGGCATATGGTCTCCGTTTTCTCCGGCAACGCGGAGAGCCTCAACGAGACGGCCGGGAAAATCGCGGAGGAATCGGCGCGCCTGGCGCACGACGCAAACGGGGAGCTTTCGGTGTCGCGCGGCATCCTCGTGTCGGTCGACGAGATCACGCAGAAGGCGCAGGACAACGCCGAAAAGGCGAGCACCGCGAACGTGCTCATCGAGGACATCGCGGGCAAGGCGCGGCGCGGCGCGGAGGAGATCGCGCGGATGGTCGAGGCGGTGCGCGAGATCCAAAAAAGCGCGGAGGCGATCCGCACGGTCTCCGCCAGCATCGACGCGATCGCTTTCCAGACAAACATCCTCGCGCTCAACGCCTCGGTCGAGGCGGCGCGCGCGGGGCAGTACGGGCGCGGCTTTGCGGTCGTTGCGGACGAGGTGAGCAGCCTCGCGAAGAAGAGCTCCGAATCTGCCCACTCGGCGAACCTTTTGATCGCGGATTCCCTGAAGCAGGTCGCGGCCGGCGTGGAAATCGCAAATGAGACTTCTGAGACATTCGCGGAAATCGTCGCGGGCATCCGGAAAAACAGCGAGATGCTGTCCGCGATCTCCGCCGCTTCTGTCGTCCAGAGCGAGAGCGTCGAGCGCATCCGCTCGGACATCGGGCGCATGAACGAGATGATCTCCCGCACGACGGAGTCCGCCGAGGAGAGCGCGAAGATCGTGGACACGCTCACGGGTCAAGCGCATCAGTTGACAACGCTGCTCGAAAGCTATCATGTCGGGATGTGAATCAATTGGGTATGAATCAGGGATATTATTGTAAGGAGATTGGATGAAAAACGATACGATTTGGGTGGTCGATTTTGGCGGGCAGTACAATCAGCTCATTGCCCGGCGCGTGCGCGAGGCGAGCGTCTACGCGGAGATCGTGCCTTTTGAGAAGGTGATGGGGCGGCTGGACGGGTCAGGTGATCTCCCGAAGGGCATCATCTTCACGGGCGGGCCGTCGAGCGTCTACGAGCCCGGCGCGCCGTCGCTGCCGCTGCGCCTCTACGAGCTCGGCATCCCGGTGCTCGGGATCTGCTACGGCGCCCAGCTCATGGCGCACACGCTCGGCGGGCGCGTCGTGTCGCCGGACTTCAAGGAGTACGGCCGCGTGGCAATTGCTACGGCGGAAGCGGCGAAGGGCCCGTCCCCGGAATCCAGGCTGTTTTCCGGCATCGCCGACCCCGGCCACTGCTGGATGTCCCACACGGACTACATCGAGGAGGTGCCCCCGGGCTTTGTGGTGACATCGCGCACGGATCACTGCCCTACCGCCTCCATGGAGGACTCGGCGCGCGGCCTCTACGGCGTGCAGTTCCACCCGGAGGTGCACCACACGCCGTTCGGCCAGGAGCTGCTCGTCAATTTCCTATACAAGGTCTGCGGCTGCACGGGCGACTGGACGATGGAAAATTTCGTCCGCGACAAGGTCGAGGAGATCCGTGCGGCGGTGGGCGACCGCAAGGTGCTCTGCGCCCTGTCCGGCGGCGTCGACTCGTCGGTGGCGGCGGTGCTGACCCACCGCGCGATCGGCGACCGGCTCACCTGTTTCTTCGTAGACCACGGCCTTTTGCGGAAGGACGAGGGCGACCAGGTCATGGAGGTCTACGGCCGCCGGTTCCAGATGAAGATCCACCGCGTGAACGCGGCGGAGCGGTTTCTGTCCGCGCTCGCGGGCGTGGAGGAGCCGGAGCAAAAACGCAAGATCATCGGCGCGGAATTCATCGCGGTGTTCGAGGAGGAGGCGCGCCTGCTGTCCGAGGAGGAAGGCGGCATCGACTTTTTATTGCAAGGCACGATCTACCCCGATGTCGTCGAGAGCGGCGGCGGCGGCGGCGCAGCGGCGGTCATCAAATCCCACCACAACGTTGGCGGCCTGCCGGACACGATGAAGATGACCCTGCTGGAGCCCTTGCGCACCCTCTTCAAGGACGAGGTGCGCGCCGTCGGCGAAGAGCTCGGCATCGCGCCCGAGCTCGTCTGGCGCCAGCCCTTCCCCGGCCCCGGCCTCGCCATCCGCTGCCTGGGGGCGGTGACAGAGGAGAAGCTGGCGCTGATCCGCGAGTCCGACGCCATCCTGCGCGAGGAGATCGACGCCTACAACGAAGGCCTGTTTGCGCGCACCGGCAAGCGCAACTACGGCGCCGGCTACGGCGGCGACAGCACCGAGCGCGCCGTCTGGCAATACTTCACGGTGTTGCCCAACATCCGCAGCGTCGGCGTCATGGGCGACGCCCGCACCTACGACTACGCCATAGGCGTCCGCGCCGTGACGTCCGTCGACGGCATGACCAGCGACTGGGCCAGGCTCCCCTACGAAGTCCTGGAGACGATCGCAAACCGGATCGTGAACGAGGTAGACGGGGTGAACCGAGTGCTGTACGATTTGACGTCGAAACCGCCTGGGACGATCGAATGGGAGTGACCACAGAAGCCGCAACCCGCAAGACCCTTGAAAGCCAACCGTTTTCAAGGGCTTTTTTTGAGTGCGAACACCCTCGGCCGGTAGCCCGTGCCAAAAATCGCCGGGATGTGCAGAATTCAAGGAACATTATTCCAAAAATCTACACATCCCGGCGATTTTTGACGTAAACCCGCGTCAAAAGCCCCGATCCAATGCACATCCCGACGATTTTTGACCAGAGGCGCCGGAAGCTGACGAATTCCTCACTTGACGCGCTCTCTCTTCAGCTTCCCGTCAACCAGTTTGTATACAGTTTCCGGGGTATCGCGTTGCGCCTTGATGCTTTCTACGGCTGCCTCGTAGTCATTCCAGGTCGGATACTCTATCGTCTGCTCTTTTCCGTCGTCATCGCGATACGTCAGCTCGACTTCGGATATCGACCATCCCCCTCGATAGTGCACGGAGTGGTTTCCAATCCGTTTTCCCGAATCTCTCCAGACATCGTATGTGTACCAACGGGATTCCTGCGACAGCTCTTCCAGACGGTCCAGGATGGCTTCACGTTCCTCCTCCGATTTCACGTATCCGAAGTTCCAATAGTCCATCAGCACAGAGTCTTCACCGGTATCTCCGGACTCGCACCAGTCGATGGATTTGTACATCGCGCTCGCCCTCTCCAGTTCGTCGGCGACGCTTTCGTACACCATATTCAAGGCATCGGAATGGGGCGTCATCATTTCACCGTATGCAGTTTTCGTTGGTTCTTTGACGATGTCGTTTCGCACAAAACGAGCCGCCTCTGCAATCTGCGCATAAAGATACATGCAATCATCGTGTCCGCCGGACATGGTATTCTCCTTCCTTCAACAGCAATTGATTTGTGCCCCCCCCCGGTTTCGAAATCCCATCATAGAAAGTGAAAGCCCAAGCGTCAAGCAATTCCCGCAAATCCAGACGCTGATGGACATATATGGAATCACCGGCAACATTCAAAAAACTTTGCTGGTACTTGTTTTTGGGCTATAATACTAGCAGGAGGCAATTGCGATGAGTGATATTGAAACCATAAAGAGCATGTCTGTGAATGTGGATGAAAAATCTCCTGAGTTCATCGAGCATGTCGAGAACAGAATTGCCCGGGCGATTCACAAGGAACACAGGCTATCTGTTGAAGAATTTGCGCAGCAGGTGAAAATCCGCAGAGCGGAGAAGTATGGGTTCTGAGATCATCAAGTATACCGCCCGCATCCTCGATGAAACCAAAGAAGACATCGTGGATTTGGATAATTTTTATTATGAAACCACAGGTGATATAAAATACGCCGAGCGGTTCGAAGCCGCATTCTATGAGGCGGTGCAAGGTTTGACCCATATGCCGCGTCTTTTCGCAAAATGGCAGGGTCGAGACGATGTCCGAAGGTACAATATGATGACGCACAAGGTTGCGTCTTGTCAAGTGGTGTAAATTCGATAAAACCATCTGTACCATCTAAGCTGCCTCCAACTGCAACGGCTGGGCATACAGCTCATTGATCGAATCCATCGGCAGATACCGCTTTTCACAGCAGA
>JAISTX010000006.1 GCA_031272365.1 Eubacteriales Family XIII. Incertae Sedis bacterium | reverse complement strand
CTCCGACGCCTCCGCGAGGAAATCCTCCACGTTGTAGAAACCGTCCTCGTCGAGCGCCACGTCCGGCGTCTCCGCGAGCTCCTCGGAAACGCTGTAATACTGCGAGTGGCTCTTGATGTCGATCTTGACCCCGCAGAGCCGCGCCGCGAGGCGCACGTTCTGGCCCTCCTTGCCGATGGCGAGCGAGAGCTGGAAATCCGGCACGACGGCCGTCGAGTGCCCGTCCTCCTCGCTCAGCACGATCTTCTCCACCTGGGCTGGCGACAGCGCGCTCATGATGTTCGACACCGGGTCGTCCGTCCACGGGATGATGTCGATCTTCTCGTCCATGAGCTCGTCCACGACGGCCTGCACGCGGTTGCCGCGGCTGCCGACGCACGCGCCGACCGGGTCGACGCTCTCGTCCGAGGAAGCCACCGCCATCTTCGTGCGGCTCCCCGCCTCCCGCGCGAGGCTCTCGATCGTCACGATGCCCTCGCGGATCTCGGGCACCTCGAGCTCAAACAGCTTCTTGACGAGGTTCGGGTGCGTCCGCGACAGGAAGATCTGCGGCCCCTTCTGCGAATCCCGGACCTCGACGATGTAAAACTTCATCCGCGCGTTCGGCGTGTACCGCTCGCTCCGGACCTGCTCGTTCACAGGCAGCACGCCCTCCGTCCGGCCGATCGTCACGTACACCGTGCCGCTCCCCATCCGCTGCACCGTGCCCGTGATGAGCTCGCCCTGGCGGTCCTTGTACTCCTCGAAGATCTGCCCGCGCTCCGCGTCCCGGATCGCCTGCACCACGACCTGCTTCGCCGTCTGCGCCGCAATCCTCGTAAAATCCTCGACCGGGAAATCAAACTCCGCGACGTCGCCGATCTCGTAGCTGTCGTCGTACTGGCGCATCTCCTCCAGCGACACCTCGAGCTCCGGGTTTTCCACCGTCTCGACGACCGTCTTCCGGTGGAAGACCTCGATCGTGCCGTCCTTGTCGTCGATCTCCACGAAGACGTTGTCCTCCTCCGTCTTGTTCTTGCCCTTGTAGGCCGACACGAGCGCGCGCTTGACGGCTTCCAGGATCTGGTCCTTCGGGATGTTCTTCTCCTTCTCCAGCTGATCCAGCGCCGCGATGAATTCCTTGTTCATTTGATTTCCTTCAATCCTCCTAAAAAACCACCAATAGATTCACTTTGCTCACGAGCTCGATCGGCACGCGCATTTCCTCGCCCTGCGCCGCGAGCGTCACCGGGTCCACCGGCGTCACGTGCAGCGCCTCGGGCGTCCTCGCGCCGAGCAGGGCCGCAAACTTCTTCCGGCCTTCAAACCCTTTGTAGAGCGACACCTCCACGGGCTGCCCCGCGTAGCGCGCGAAATGCTCGTCCTTCAGCAGCACGCGGTCCATGCCCGGCGAGCTGACGACGAGGCTGTACGCTTCGCTGATCAGCCCCGACTCGTCCAGCCTGTCCGACAGGAACCGGCTGACCGCCTCGCAGTCGTCGACCGTGATGCCGCCCGCCTTGTCGACGAACACCCGCAGCTGCTTGTCCTTGCCCTCTTTCGCGAACTCGACATTCCACAGCTCGTAGCCCTCCGCCTCCAGCGGCTGCATCATCCCCTCGACAGCTTTTGCGACCTTCCCTGCGCTCATTCCCCGCCTTTCAAAACAGAAGAGCGGGACTTGCCCACTCTTTTGTCTACCGTATCGTCCTACATAAAATACCACGAAATTCCCCAAATGGCAAGCTTTTTTGCCGCAAAGAGCGTAATGTTCCGCGCCCCGGCAAGGTATAATGGCATATACGGTCAGCAAAGAAGGAAAGGGTTTGTTATGTTATTGAATAATAATCATACGCGTGCCGCTGCCGCCGCGCTCGCACTCGCGCTCACGGCGGCCCTGGCCGGATGCGCGGATACCGGGGGCGGTTTCGGCGCACTGGGAAGCGGCAAGCCCGGCGGGCCCTACGAGCTGGCCTACGAGGCCGTCTGGACGAAGGACGCGGACAAGGGCCTTGCCTTCGGGATGTCCCCGACGCGCGTCTTCCACACCGAGCGGGGCACGGTCCTGCTTTTTTCGGAGAGCCCGATTGAGGCTGGCAGCGGCCACAACCGGATCGACTACGAGGAAGGCGTCGAATGCGACGGCTCGATGCAGGTGACGCTCTATGAGGCGGAGCCGGGCTGCCGCATCGAGGGCATGGGCGTGAGCGATACGCTGATCGCGTGGTTCGAGCGCACGGAGGGGGCCGGCGGCGTCAGCCACGTGGCGTTGAAGGCCATGCTGTGGGACCGCGGCAGCGTCTTCGAAGAGCAGGAGGTCGTGACCGTGTACGAGGCGGATTTGGACAGCGCGGCCGGCGAGGAGGCCTTGACGGACCTGGGCGTCTACGGGGACACCGTGTATTTCGTGGAGTACGACTACAGCATGCACTACGACCATTTGACGGAATACCGCGCGGGGTCGGGCTACCAGAACCGGATCATGTCGTGGAATTTCAACCCCGGCGAAGACGGTGCGCCCCTGCACCCGATGGCGTTCCTGAACGCGAAGGGGCCGCAGATCCTCGTCGGCGGCGTGGACGACGCCACCCCGGCGTTTTTCCTGTACCATGCGACGGAGCGCGACAAGATCCAAAGCCCGGCCGAGAAGCTGACGCCCGAGGCGGTCTACGTAGCGGACTACGACGAGGTGACGGATGAATTCTGCGCGTACTACCGCGACGATGGCGGCGTGGACCGGGTGGCCGTATTCCCCACGGACGGCGACCCCGTTTGGGATTTCTTCACGCCCGGCGAAAACGAACGGCTCGATACGGGCTGCTTCATCTACGAAAACGGCGTGGCGGCCTTCGTCGTGGAAAGCGAAGGCGCCGGCCGGCGCGCCTATGCCATCGACACGGCCCAGGCGTTCGACAACTACTGCGAAAACACCCTCAGCGGGCAGGACGGGGGGAACCTCCCCGTGGACCCGCCCGTCGGCGCCGCGCAGGACTGCTACTGGCTCGACCTGGAAGGCGAAAGCCTGCGGGGGCTGCTCCTGCCCGCCGAAGACGAAGCGGAGGGGGATGCCCCTCCGCCTGTCATCGTCACCTATGTGGCGTTCACAAATTGGCTGTGAAGGGAAGAACGCGGGTCACGCCGCGTCTTCCGCGCCCCCGGTGTAGATGCTGTTCAGGATGGTCCCCATGACGTCGTCGTACTGCGCCATGTAGCTCGGCAGCCCGTAGAACGTGACCTGCACGTAGCTGTCGCCCGTCTCGAACGCGATGGCCGTCAGCCTTTCGACGAGGTTGACCCCCTGCGTCGAGTACGTGATGTCCACCTGCACCGCCGGGGCCCCCGCGATGGTCGTCGCGGTCTGCTCCCCGATCGCCACATCGGAGACCTCCTCCATGCCCTCAAGGTTCGCTTTCGTGCTGTCCGCCAGGATCGCCGCGTAATCCTCCGCGGTCATGCCTTCCTGTATATCGACCTTCATGTCCTCAATGACGACCATCGCCACCTCGTCTCCGGGCGATGCGTATTCCAAAGACGCGTCCGCAACTTCCGACTCCTCGATCCAGTCAGAGGGGATCTGCATCGTCAGCCCCGTCCCCTGCGAGGACTCGACCGTTTTCATCGAGAGGGGCGACACGTCCGGCGTCAGCACCTCAGGCGCGCCGACTTCTTCGAGCGCCACCGTCGCGAGGTAGCCATCAAACTCCGCGTGGGCCTTTTCGTATTTCGCCGTCGGGGCAACGAACGCCATCGTGAAATAATACGCGTCGTTGTGCGCCACCGTGATCAGCACCGAGGCATCCGCGCCATCGACCTTCGCGGTCGCCGTCTGCTGCGCGGCGGGGATGGCATCCGCCCCGACCGTCGTGGCCCCGATGGCGCCATACATGACATCCGTCCCATGGCTCGCGTCCATGACGTTTTTACCCATGATCCCAAGGTAATCCTCCTCCGTGATCGAGCCGTCCGCAGCGGAGAACAATTCAAACGCGAGGATGAAACAGTCCTCCCCGTTCGGCGAGACTTTGACGACCATGCTATCGTCAGGCGCCGCCTCGTCGACCCAATCCCCCGAGATTTGGATGGAAAATCCCTGGTCCGGAAGCGAAACCGTCTGCGGCTCGACCTCCTTCGAGCCGCCGCAAGCCACCAGCGCAAACGCCATCGCGGCCACCAACGCAAGCCCCAAGGCGCGGCCCGCTGTTATTGAAATCAATCTCCTCATGAAAAACACACCTCCTTACGTGCCTCTCCAATATTAATACATTGAATTGTACCACAACATTTCAAATGTTCGCAATTTCCCCGGAAATGATTTCCACTGCCCGCCTGGCTTCCGCGCCCCCGCCGCCGGGTGGGCAAAATTTCAACTATTGCTGTATCAAGAACTGGGCGCGCCGGAAGCAATCGGAAAAACATACCACAGGAATTGAAATATTGACCGAAAACCAGCCCGATGGAAGCCTACGATACCGCAATAATTGAAATTTTGCCCACGGAAAGGACGAGCAACGAGCACAAAGAGTTCGAGGGTGCCGAGGCAGTGGAGTGTGTCAAATTATACGTCCCCATGACACGCGTCCCCATGACACGCCCGTCCCCATGACACGCCCGCGTCCCCATGACACGTTGACGGATGATAACGAATATGTTATCATACTTCTCAAGGAGGTCGTTCTATGTATGAAGTGAGATTTTATCGCGACAAGGACGGGAAGTCCGAAATCGTAGACTATCTCGATAGTCTGAAAGAGAAAAGCGAAGCGAGCAAAACCGACCGCGTGAATCGTGACAAGATTCTTGCCTATATTGGTGCCCCGGAGCAGTTTGGAACACGCATAGGGCTTCCGACCTGCCGACACATCGACGGGAATCTGTGGGAACTCAGACCGCTTGCAAATCGGATATTCTTCTTTTATTGGAAGGACAACAAATTTGTGCTCCTGCATTATTATATAAAGAAAACGCAGAAAACACCGCCGCGCGAGATAGATGCGGCAAGGGCGAAATTGAAGGATTTTATAGAAAGGTACGGTGAATGAGATGAGCCAGAAAGCAATTGAGACGTTCTCTGATTACATGAATGACGAAGAGCGGGTCAGCCCTGCTGAGAAGGAGCGTATCTATTTTGAGATTTCCCTGATCGGAAAGATGATAGAGGCGCGGGAACAAAAAGGCTTGTCGCAAAGAGAGCTCGCTGAAATCTCCGGCGTGAAGCAACCGGCCATCGCGAGGCTCGAAAGTTTGAAGGCGACGCCGCAAATCGATACGCTGTTCAAAGTCCTGCATCCGCTTGGCTACACGATAGAAATTGTTCCGCTTGCGAAAGAACGATAGGTTCGCGGGAAGGGAGATTGTTATGAAGACGTTGGGAAATATGCGAAGTTGCTTCATGACGGCGACTTTGGCCGCCGGGGTATTGCTGCTCGCCGCCTGTGGGGGTGGCGCGGGCGGCGGGGCATCGGGCGGCGGCGGGTCGGAGGCCTCGGCGTATGAACCCCCCGCCGTTGAGGGCGGGTCGTTTGAAGCATACGACGAAGAACCGCCAGAGTACGTAGACGAACCGGATGGAGAACCGGCGGAAACATACGCCGAGGAGCTCGAAGAAACGGCACCGAACGGGTCGACGGCAGCGAACGACTCGGCGGCGGGATTGCCGGACGGCTCGCTTGTCGGCGAGGTCAAGGCGCAGCCCTACGCGGCCGACATGGCGGGGGTGCATGCGGCGGACAGCGGCAAGACCTATGGCGAGGCGATCGACGCGATGTGCCCCGGCGGCGTATGGGAAGAAGGCGTGGCGGTGGACGCGGGCTACGCGGACATGGTGCAGTACCGCGGCGGCGAATCGAAATACGGAACGGTGTTGATCCAGTGGATGCGGGATGACGCAGGCTGGACGGTGACGGGGATGCTCATCGACGATGCGCCCGTGGCGACGGCGCAGGTCATCACGATGTTCTACGAAGCGCAGTAGGCTGCTCATTCCTGCAAGTCAAGACGTGCTATACTAAGCCTACCAACCAACCAGATGATTGCAGCAGCGGGGCGCGCGCCCCGGTGAACGGAGGATTTGCTATATGGGTATTTTTAACAGGGGGGGGCGTCGCCCCTGAGCCGTTCTAAGGGATTCGCGGCGGCGCTGGTCGTCGTGCTGGCGGCGGTGGTTTCGTTCCTCGGCGCTTGCGGCGCCAGCAGCAGCGGCGGTGTCGAAGAGTACCGTTACCGCGACCGCGAGTGGACCACCAACGCGACCGGCGTCGCGCCGGACGGTTATACGCTTGACCCGACGAGGACGCAGGTCGCCGAGACCGCGTGGTCGGAGTGGAGCCGCACGGCGCCGGCGGACGCAAGCGCGGCGGAGACCCGCGTCTGGGGCTACGCGCTGACGCAGTACGTCACGCGGGAGGCGGACTCCAAGAAGCGCCACTTCCGAAATTTCAGCGTACGGGACAACCTCTCCGGCCTCGGACTTGACACCGGCTACGGGGAGGCCTCGCGGTCGCTGGAGATCGACAAGGCGACCTACGACGCGGCACCGAAGGTGGCGGTCGGCGACTACTACGACGGCGGCAACTACGCGCAGGGCTACAACTCCGGCAACGTAGAGGCGGTCGTGCTGACCGTCAACGACGAGCTGTCCGACTGGAAGCCGATCCTCACGCAGCTCTTCCCGGACGGAGAGATACTTGAGTACCGCAGCCCGGTATCCGGCGGCGCATCCGCGTCGGCGGTGTACTACTACTACCGCTGGGGCGAATACAGCGAGTGGAGCGAAACGCAGCCGGAAGCAACCGCAGACCGCGAAATCCAGGTGCGCAGAAACGGCGGGGAAATCGAGACGATCTCGTCGCCGGGGACGGCAGACGCTGAGGGCGACGCGACGAATTCCGAAGCAGCGGCGGCCTACGCGGCGTACCGGGACATTCTTGAGCAGAACCGGGAGGGGATCTTGAGCCAGGAACAGGTCGGACTCGAAAGAGATGACGACAACGAAGCCATGAGCCGCCCCGTGGCATTCGTCGATATCGACGGCGATGGCGTTCCGGAATTGTTCTTCTCGACAAGCGGACTGATCCCTGATTCTGGGGGATTGACTCAGGAGATTATTCATCTATATTGGTATGACGGGAACGGCGCCGTTGAGGTTGTTTTTGAAGACGGACGCACTTATTATGGCTTCCCATGGGCGTGGGCATCGTCCGATGCGTATTGTTCCGCTGCGTTGTTCCTTGACGGTGATGGTGGACTCGTGAAATTTTCTGCGGCAGGTCAGGCGGGATTGGACTACTGTTATAACACATACAAATTTTCAAACGGAAAACTGACGTGGGGCTACGAGCTGGCGAAGATACCGACATGGGATGCCGACTCGCCGTACGAATACTATTGGATTGACAGCCTGTCGCCCGTATACGACGGGGACGACCCAAATTGGCAGGCGAGCCGTGACGAATGGTTCTCGGGCAGGAAGCAGCTTGACAAGGCGGCATACGAGGAAATGGCGATTGAAATCACGGATCAGGCGAGCACGGCGATATTGGCCAGCGACAATCTCGCAAGCACGATTCGAATGGACAGTGAGTTCTACGAACCGGAATCGGCGATGGAGCCCATCGCTGCCGCCAGCACAGCCGCCCTGACCTACGACGAAGCCATCGCTTGGCTCGACGAGCAGATCGCCGCGCTGGGCGGCGGCGCGTCTCCCGCCAACACCGCCTCACCTCCTGCGCAAATCGGCGCATACGACGAGATCCTGCAGGGCGACCTGTCCGCATTTTACGGGCAATACCCTTATGATCCGAGCAAGCAATCCGAACTCACCTCGGATGATTTCGACAGCTTGAGTGAAGACGGTTTTCGGTATGGTTCGATGCACGCATGGTATGAATACGAATCGGGGAAGACACCGACGAAAGTGGGCGATTGCTACGAAGTGTATTTGGTCGGCGCAAACGCGGTGGCGATCCCGGGGCAGAAGGGGTACCTCCTGCTCGTCCCCGAAAACGCCAAAGCCCCGGACGGGACCGTGAGCGGCGAAAAGAGGATTATCTTTGGCAGTTCGCCGTTTCATTTTGCAGATAGTCCGATCGTGGGCATCTGGTACAACGGGGCATCGGACGCCGACGCGGCGGCCTATTTAGAAACCGGCAAAGTGCCGAATAGCGACGACTGGGCCACCGCCGATTATTTTCTGACTTTCAAGTCCGACGGCACGGTTTCTATTGCCGGCTATCGTTATCGGTGTTCGGGAACATGGCTCGTTGAAAACGGCAAAGACGTGCTGATCTCCTTTGAGGATTGTCAATACGACTCCGGATATGGATATGTCCCAAGTGATCCGTTTCCAAATGAATGCCATTATGATGCAGCGTCCGAGGAATTGACGTTTTTGATGGAAGACTATGGCGCCCATACGGCTGCTCCAACACCAGGTATTTATCACAAAGTGTCATAGCATATTGAAGCTACGCTTTCCTCGAAAAATCTCATCCAGAAAAACAACAAACCCGACGCTGTCTCCGATCTTGACAATCGTGAGACAGTTCGAGTTTGGGAGACGTAACCCGGTCGCTTGCGACCGCCGGTACGTCCCCTGCGAGAAGCGCAACGGCTTTGCCGTGTGGCGCTTCACCGCTGGTGCCGTTGGTACACCCAGCGCGATTCGAACGCGCGACCTCTGCCTTCGGAGGGCAGCACTCTATCCAGCTGAGCTATGGGTGCACAATGGGCGTTTGTGAAAACGCCCTGCTATCATACCACGTGCTTGTCCGTTTCGCAAGCGGGGGGCGGGGGGTCGCCCGGGGCGCCTGGCAAGCCCGCAGCGTCCGGATCCTCCGGCGGCCCTGCGCCCGGCAAGCCCGCAGCACCCGGATCCCCCGGCGGCCCTGCGCCCATGGCGCGCGGCGCCATCTGCTGCGTCAGGTTGAGCAGGAGCAGGCCGCCGATCACGAGCGCGCAGCCGAAGGCCGACCGCCCCGTGATGGTCTCGCCCATGACCAGGACGCCCGCGGCGTAGGCGATCACCGGCTCGATCGTGTCGATGATGCCTGCGTTGCTGGCGCCGATGGCGCGGACGCCCTTCAGGAAGAAGATCGGCGCGAGGAAGCTCGACCCGAAGCCCAGCACGAGGAAGCAGACGAACTGCACCCGGTTCTCCGGCACGAGGCTCTGCCCCGTGACCCCGCAGTGCGTGACGAGCACGGCTACAGGCACCAGGAAGCAGTAGCCCGTCATCGCCTCGGGCGGGACGCCCTTCAGGCGCGGCGCGCCCATGATCAGGACCCACGCGCCGTAGGACAGCGCGCCGCAGATGGCCAGCACGAGCCCCTTCGTGCTGATGGCCAGCCCCCCATCCGGCATCATCACGACGAAGAACATGCCCCCGAGCGTGAGCGCGAGGCAGCAGGCGCGTATGGCCGTGAAGCGCTGCCGCCCCATCAGCATCTCCAGGACGTTGACGATGGGCACGTAGAGGAAAAACAGCACCATGCACACCGACCCCGGCGCGTAGCTGAAGCTGTTGTTCACGAAATACAGCATCACCGTGACGATCACGCCCGTCCCCATCAGGCGCAGGAAATCGCCCCGCGAGACGCGCCACTGCTTCTTCGTGGCGAAGATGTACAGCCAGATGAGGATCAGCCCGAACAGCTGCTTCGGCGCGGTGACCGACTCCATCGTGCCGCCCGCCACATAGGACCGCTGCATGACCGCCGGCAGCACCCCGTACAGGAAGGAGGCGCAGAGCGTGATCAGGATGCCGCGCGTGCGAAGCGTCATCGCGGCGCTTCCCGCAATAACAATTCCTGGACGGCGCCGACGCAAGCCGAGACCGCCTCGGATTCGGGGATGGTCAAGATTTTTTCGCCCTTCCGGAACAGCACCGCGCGGCCGTCGCCGAAGGCGACGCCGACGTCCGCGTGGGCGGCCTCGCCCGGGCCGTTCACCGCGCAGCCCATGACTGCCACGGCCAGCGGCGCGGCCGCAGGGCCTCCTCCGGCCGCCCGGGCGCCCTTCGCGCGGCGGATCCGCTCCGCCTCCAGCGCGCCGACGGCCTTTGCGACCTCCCCCGCGATGCGCGCGAGGTCGGCCTTCGTGCGCCCGCACGTCGGGCAGGACACCACCTCAATCGCGCCCGGGAGCAGCCCCACCGCGCGGAGGATGCCCCGCGCCGCAGGGACCTCGGCCACAGGGTCGCCCGTCAGCGAGACGCGCACCGTGTCGCCGATGCCGTCCGCGAGCAAGGCGCCGATGCCCGCCGCGGACTTCAGGAGCGCATCCTCGCCGATGCCCGCCTCCGTCACGCCGATGTGCAGCGGCGCGTCCGTGCGGCCCGCGAGCAGCCGGTGCGCCGCGATGCCCGTGCGCACGTCCGAGGACTTGATGGAAACCACGACATCCGAAAACCCCATGCCGGAAAGCAGCGCCAGCCCGCGCTCGGCGCTTGCGCAAAGCGCCTCCGCCGTGGGGCCGCCGTGCAGGGCCAGCAGGTCTTTCTCGACGGAGCCGCTGTTGACGCCGATGCGGATCGGGATGCCCGCGCGCCCGGCCGCGTCCGCGACCTCGCGCACCCTCCCCGCACCGCCGATGTTGCCCGGGTTGATGCGCACCTTCGCGCAGCCGGCCTCGATCGCCGCAAGCGCGAGGCGGTGGTCGAAGTGGAGGTCCGCGATGACCGGGAGCGGCGAAGCCGCGGTTTGGGCATGAAGGGAACGGGCCGCCTCCCGGGTCGGCACCGCACAGCGGACGATGTCGCAACCCGCGTCCGCGAGGCGCCGGATCTGGGCGAGCGTGGCGTCCGCGTCCTCTGTGAACGTATTTGTCATCGACTGGATGGGGATCGGCGCGCCGCCGCCGATCGCGACGCCGCCGCAGGAGACCTGCCGCGTTTTCCGCCTGCCGTTCATTCTTTGTGCACGATGAAACGCCCCACGTCCTGGAACGTGATGAAGATCATGAAGGCGAAGAGGAGCATGATGCCGACGAGGTGGAACATCCCCTCCACCTGGTTCGTGACGCGCTTGCCCGTGATCTTGCGGATCACGAGGAAGATCAGCCGGCCGCCGTCGAGCGCGGGGAACGGCAGGAGGTTCACGATGCCGAGGTTGAGGCTGATGAGCGCGACGAGCTGCCAGAGGTAGCCCGGGCCCATTTCCGCCGTTTCGCTGAAGGCGCTGGCCATGCCGATGGGGCCCGTCACCCCGTCCATACCGATTTTCCGCGTGACGAGCTGGCCGAGCACCTCGACCATCATCCGCATCAGGGTGGCCGCGTATTCCACGGCGTACCCGAACGACCGGAAGAAAAAGAGCAGCCCTTCTACGAACGAGGCCTGCATCTGCGGGATGTAGGTGAAAAAGATCACCATCGCGAGCACGACGATGGCCAGCGCGAAGTTCATGAGCGAGCCCGCCGCCAGCACGAGCGCCCGGACGCGCGCGGGTTTGTTCGTGAAGGCGCGCGGGTTGTCGGAATCCTCGTCCTCGCCCTCCAGCACGCACGCGCCCCCGATCGGCAGTGCACGGAAGGCGTACTCCGTCTCGCCGCGCTTGAACGACGTGATCTTCGGCCCCATGCCGAGCATGAACTCGTTGACCTGTACGCGGAAGAGCTTGGCGACGAGAAGATGACCTGTCTCATGCACGAAGATGAGCAGGAGCAAGGCCAGTATGGTTTCAATGATGCCGATTGCGCTAAAATTCATAGGACTGATTCTATACCAAACGAGCCCGGTTCGCAATCAGCGTTTCGGCGCTGCGCCGCGCCTCGGCGTCGATGCCGATGATCTCCTCCAGGTCCGCCGTCTTGCGCGGCGCGTTCTGCTCCATGATCGCCTCGAGGAAGTCGCCGATGTCGAGGAAGCCGATGCGCCCTTCCACGAACGCGGTCGTCAGCGCCTCCGCCGCGCCGTTGAGCACGATCGTCTCGTTGTCCGAGCCGAGCCGGTCGGACTGCTTCAGCGCCTCCCGCGCGAGCCGGAGGCATTTGAATGTCTCCATGTCCGGCTCCTCGAAGGTGAGGCCGCCGAGCGCGGCGAAATCCGGCGTCGGCACGTTCGTCGTCCAGCGCGAGGGCCACGCGAGCGCGTAGGCGATCGGCACCTTCATGTCCGGCACGCCGAGCTGCGCGATCACCGAGCCGTCCGTGTAGCACACCATCGAATGCACGATGCTCTGCGGGTGGACCAGCACCTCGATCTGCTTCGACGGCAGCCCGAACAGCCACCGGGCCTCGATGACCTCCAGGCCCTTGTTGAGCAGCGTCGCGCTGTCGATCGTGACCTTCACGCCCATATCCCAGTTTGGGTGCTTCAAAGCGTCCTTCACCGTGACGTGCACGAGCTCCTCGCGCGTCCGCCCCCGGAACGGGCCGCCGGACGCCGTCAGGATCAGGCGGCTCACCGGCCCCGCCGTGGGGACGTTGCCGACGGCGGGCGGGCCCGCCATCCCTTCCGCCCCGTCCTCGCCCCCGGAGGGCCACGGCGTCATGCACTGGTAGACCGCGCCGTGCTCGCTGTCGACGGGCACGATCGGCACGCCGCCGAGCCACGCCATCTCCGTGATGAGGCGCCCGCCCGCCGCGAGCGTCTCCTTGTTTGCGAGCGCGATATAGCCGCCGTTGCGCGAAAGCGTCTCCATCGCGGCCGCCGTCGGGCGCAGCCCCGATATGCCCACGAGCGCGTTCAAGAGCACGCTGTAGTCCTGCTCCGCCGCGAGGCGCGCCGCCGCCCCCTCGCCGGAATACACCTCCAGCTTCGGGAAGAGCGCGCGCACGCGGCGCGCGCCCTCTTCGTCCGCCACCGCCACCGCTTCCGGGTGGAACTCGCGTATCTGCCGGATCAAAAGGTCGACGTTCTTCTTGCAGGCGAGGCAGACCGCCGAAAGATACCGTTCATTTTCCCTTACAAACTCCAGCGCCTGCGTCCCGATCGACCCCGTCGACCCCAAAATAGCCACTCGTTTCATAAGGGGTAGTATACCACATGAGAGTCGAACTCGTCGGTCTGGAAACGACGGATTCGCCCTGTGACTTCGGCAACTGCCTTCGCCGTACAACCAGTACGGCTGTGCCATTTGCCTGTGTCACAGAACGAATCCGACGCTTCCAGACTCTTCGACCGAAAAATCGTTTGTTTTGTGGTTTGGCAAGGCCGCAGGACGCAGCCGTACTGGACGTACGGCAAGGACGAGAACGCAGCCAAAGCGCAAAACAAGCGATTTTTGGCGACGAGTTCGACTCTCATGTGGTATAGGAAAGGCGACGTCCTGACCCTCACCGACGCCGGCGGCAACACCGTCAGCGTCGAAGTCAAAGCCGTCGACAAAAACGAAGTCAACCGCTACGGCCAGCCCGTCGCGGGCCCCGGCGCCGTCACCGCCATCCGGGCCACCGCCGGCCTCGTGAACCTCACCGAGGGCACCTACAGCGCCGCCGGCGGCCACGGCGCCGGCGCGGCCCTGACCCTCAGGGCCCTCTTCCCCGGCGAGGCCACCAACACCCCCGTCGCCGGCACCTTCGCCCTGGACGCCGCCGGCCAGTTCTACGCGCGCGGCGACAAACTGACCATCGAGAAAGGCGGCCACAAAGCCGTCATCACCGTGCAGGAGACCACCCCCATCGAGTACGGCAGCGAGGGC
>JAISTX010000004.1 GCA_031272365.1 Eubacteriales Family XIII. Incertae Sedis bacterium | reverse complement strand
CTGAAAGCCTTTTCCGACAAGTACAAGATGCCGATTTCTGTCCGCGCTTCCATGACGGATTACAAACAGCAAGATTGGCTTCTCAACTTGCCGCTCTATGCAGTAGGCAATATTTTATCTTGTGTTTGACGAGATACCGCATGTCATGGGGACGTATAATTTGACACACTCCCCCATGGCACCCATGGCAGCAAAGCGTTTATCAAGTTCCTTGTAGCAGTAGAGCAGGGTTGTGATGAAGTTCTCAATGAACGGGAAATAACTGTTTTTGCTGTCGTGCCAGCCGTCCGACGAAAGCCGTAGCGCCGCATAGTAGTCAGACTTTCCGTTGTTGATTTGTTCCTCGAATGAGATATATTTTCCCGCGTCGAATCCGTTTTTATAGAGAAAGTTATTTTCCATTTGGAAAATAACTTGATTATTATGCAGATTTTAGGCATAATGTGTTTGAGGTGATATGCAAATGAATGAACTAATACCGCGTACGCATTTTTTGGAAGATTTGATCAAGCTCCGCGATGTTGACGTTATCAAGGTCGTTACGGGCGTCAGACGTTCCGGCAAATCGACATTGTTTGATTTGTATATCGCATGGTTGCTTGAAGCAGGGGTGGCGCAAAACCAAATCGTCTATATCAATCTCGAAGACGTTTCTATGGAGTGCCTTCATGATTACAAAGCTCTTTACGAATACCTTGTATCAAGACTGGTTGAAAACAAGATGACCTACATTTTCGTGGACGAGGCCGGGCGTTGCGAGGGTTTTGAGAAGGCGATAGACAGCATTTACATCAGGGAGAATACGGATGTCTATATTACCGGTTCCAATGCAGACTTGTTATCCGGGGAATTGGCCACGCTTCTATCCGGACGCTACGTAGAGATAAAGATGCTGCCGTTTTCTTTTGCGGAATTCTATACGGCAAAGAAACAGAGCGATGATGGACGCGATAAGCGTGAGCTGTTCATGGACTATCTGAATTCCGGCAGTTTTCCTGTTGTAGTAACGCAGCTTGGCAGCGACATGGAACTCTCCGACCAGTATTTGGAGGGTATCTACAATACAATCATTGTAAAAGATGTCGTTGCGCGAAAAGGTATCAGCGATGCCAATCTGCTGAAAAACATCGTCAAGTTTCTTTGCAGTAATGTCGGCAGTCCGGTATCAACGGCGAACATCACAGCACACATAGGCCGCACAGGCAGAAAAATCGCGCAGAAGACTGTAGACCGGTATGTGGGAGCTTTGGCGGACAGCTTTCTGTTTTATCATGTCGAACGATATAACATCAAAGGCAAGAGTCTGCTCAAAACGCTTGGAAAATATTATATTGTTGACACAGGGTTGCGGAATCATCTATTGTCGGCAACAGACAGCGATGTCGGTCATCAGATCGAAAATATCGTTTACCTGGAATTGCTCAGGCGCGGATACCGCGTCAATATCGGCAAGATTGATGACAAAGAAATAGATTTTATCGCGACAAGGCAAAACACAAAAGAATACTATCAGGTGGCTCTGTCTGCACTTGACGAGGCTGTTCTCGCAAGGGAGCTTGCCCCACTGCAAAAAGTCAGCGACAATTATCCAAAATTCCTCATCACGCTTGATTTCATAACGGGCGATAACGAAGGCATCCACAGGGTCAATCTGATTGACTGGCTTTTGGGGTGAGTATGTTCATCATGACAGGAGCTACGCATGGGGACTTGTCTCAAAAGCGATAGATAGCCTTTTTGGCTCAATCGGCCATTTCGCAAATATGATACAATGCAATCATCATGGCCAAGGGCAAGGAGGGTTTCGTATGCTATACAATGAAAACAGGCAAGGTTATCCGCCATATCCCGGGCAGTACGGATATAGAGACAGCCGGCCGGTACACGCGCCATCGCTGGTGCTCGGACTGGTATCGCTGGTCGGCGGCATCGTCACAGTTGCCTTCACGCTCGGCCTGGTGGGCATCGTCTGCGGCATCATCGGCATCGTGGTGGCCCGGAAGAACGCGGCGCGCTACAAAACGACAGCGGGTTGCGTGCTCAGCATCATTGGCATCATCCTCTGCGCCATCATAGCCGTCTCGTTCCTGGTGCTTCTGAAGCTCATGCCGGATTCCCTGGGCGCCTACTACCTGAGGGACGTGATCAGCTTCCTGTGTTTCACCCCGCAGGCGTGAATGGCTCCTCGCGCTGATCGAGGACAACAACGATAGGAGCTTGTGATGAGCCGGGTTCATTTGGCGTATTTTTCGGGCAGCGGGAGCACTGCGTATTTCGCGGGGGCGCTTGCGGACGCGTTCCGGGCACAGGGCTGCAAGGTGGCAGAGGAACGCATCGGTGCCGGACCCGCCGCCTTCGGGCGGGGCGCGCCGGGCGGTGGAGAAGGCCTGCTCGTGCTGGTGTTTTGCGTGCACGAGTTCAACGCGCCGCACCCGGTTCGGCGCTGGATAGACAGCCTGCCGGAATCCCGCGGCACGGCGGCGGCGGTCATCAGCGTCTCCGGCGGCGGGGAGGTCTCGCCCAACCGCGCCAGCCGCAGGGCGTCCATCGCGCAGCTGGAGCAGCGCGGCTACGAGGTGTTTTTCGAGGACATGGCGGTGATGCCCTGCAATTTTTTCGTCGAGCACCCGGATCCGCTGCCGGCGATGCTGCTGGAGGCCGCGCCGGCCACGGCACGGCGGTTTGCGGCCTGCATGGCCGCCCGGGAACACCGGCGCACCCGCCCGCCGCTGCTCGACCGGGTCGCCTCGCGCCTTTGCACGGGCGTGTCCGGGCGGTGGTCGCCGAAGTTCGGCCGCAGCCTCAAAGCCACGGATGCCTGCACGCGCTGCGGCCGGTGCGCCAGCGCCTGCCCGATGGGGAACATCACCGTCACGGACGGTGGACCCAGGGTCGGCGATGGCTGCGCCTGCTGCCTCGGGTGCGTCTACGCCTGCCCGGCAGGAGCCTTGCGCAGCGCCTCCTTCCAGACCTTCGTTCTCAAAAGCGGGTACGACATCGGCGCGTACCTGAGCCGCCCCATACCGGAGGGGGCGTGGCAGCGGATAGACAAACTGGCGCGCGGCTTCCTCTGGAAAGGCGTGCGCCGGTACCTGGAGCAGAGGTTTTAACCGGCTTTTAATGAAATCCCTGCCCGGATTTAATCCCGGCGCGATAGAATCCTCTCGAAACACGGAGGAGCATTGCTATGGAAAGAGAAGGGAAGGCCGCATCATGAACACAAAGAGGCAGATCGTGCAACGCCGCATCATCATCATTTCGTTTTGGTTGTTTCCGCTGACGATATACCACCTCTCCCCCTATATCGCGGTCTTGTCGGGGCTGGAGGGCGTTTTCGCGGGGTGCCTGATCGTGTTCGCGGCGCAGCTGGCAGCGTCGCTGTTCCTCGGGCGCGCTTTCTGCGGGTGGCTCTGCCCGGTGGCCGGGCTGACGGAAATGTGCGGGCTCATGACGACGAAGACCGCGAAAAACGGGCGGGCGCGCTTCCTCAAATACGTCATCTGGGGCGTGTGGATGGGCTCGATCATACTGCTGTTCGCCCGCGCGGGCGGCATCCACGCGGTCGACCCGATGTACCATACGGAATCGCTGCTTCACGGGTTCGGCCGCGCGATCTATTTCGGCGTCACGGGGATCGTGATCGTCCTCTCGCTGGTGTTCGGAAAGCGCGCTTTCTGCCATTCGATCTGCTGGATGGCGCCCTTCATGGTGCTCGGGACGAAGCTGTCGCGGGCGCTGCGCATCCCGTCCCTGCGGCTGCGCGGCGACAGCGCGCGCTGCAACGGCTGCGGTGCCTGCACGAAAACATGCCCCATGGGGATCGACGTCCAGGGCAAGCTGGCAGACGGCCGCATGGACGACCCCGAATGCGTCCTGTGCGCCCGATGCGCGGATGTCTGCCCGAAGAAGGCACTGGCTGTGATGTGATATGATGTAGTCTATCATTGCCGTGGTCGGATTGCGATCTGGATAGGAGGGAATAATATTATGGCTACATCACCTGAGTACATTGAATTTGTCTGCGACAGCGTGCGGACGGCGTTTTCCGGCGACGTGCGCCACAAGAAGATGTTCGGCGAGTACATGGTCTACGTGAACGACAAGCCGCTCGTGCTGGTCTGCGACGACACGGCGTTCGTGAAGATGCTGCCGTGCCTTGCGGACTTGATGGCGGACGCGCCGCAGAGCTACCCTTACAGCCCGGAGAAATACCCCGGCGCCAAGCTGCACTACATCCTCGATGTCGAGGACCGGGAGCTGACCGGGCAGGTCATCCGCGCGCTCGAAGAGGTGGTTCCAGTGCCAAGGCCGAAGAAGCCGAAGCGGCAGTAGGCAAAAATATTATTGAAAATATGAAGAAGAAGGCTGACGTGAACAAGACGAATGCGGCGCGCATGCTGGACGCGGCGGGCATCCCCTACGCGCTCACGGAGTACGCGGACGACGGCGCGTTCCACTCCGGGGCGGACGTCGCCGCGATGGTGGGCGCGGATCCGGCGCGGGTGTTCAAGACGCTCGTCTGCCGGGGGCACAGCGGGGCGTACTGCGTATTCGTCGTCCCGGTGACCGGCGAGCTGGACCTGAAGCGGGCGGCGGCCGCGGCGGGCGAGAAGAAGGTCGAGATGATCCCGGCGAAGGACATCACGCCGGTCACGGGCTACGTCAAGGGCGGCTGCTCCCCGGTGGGGATGAAGAAGGCCTTCGCGACGTTCATCGACAGCAGCGCGGCGGGCCGGGAGGCGATCTTCTGCAGCGCCGGGAAGCGCGGCCTGCAGCTGGAGATCGCGCCGGAGGACCTGGCGAAAGCCGTAAGCGCGCGGTTCGCGGATCTGACGGGCGCCGGTTGACCCTGCGGCATATAAATATATTTAGGACCACGGGCGCCCGGATGGCGAGCGCACCCTCACAGCAGCTCGAAATGGTTTTTCCGGAAATCGATCACGCCGCCCGCCTTCAGCTTGCCCATCTCGACGGAGAGGGCGCTCCGCTCGACGGAGAGGTAGTCGGCGAGCTCTTGCCGGTTGAACGGGATGTCGAAGGACTTCCCGCCTTTCTGTCGTGCGACGTCGCCGAGGTAGGAGAGCAGCTTCTCCTTCGTCGTGCGCTTGGTGATGTGCTCCATCTTGGACGACAGCAGGATGTTCTTCCGGGCCAGGATGCCGATCATGTTGCGGACCAGCTTTGCGTGGAAGGCGCAGGCCGACGGGCAGGTGGTGACGATTTTTTTGTAGTCGAGGAATAGGACCTCGCTCGCCTCCCTGGCGACCACGCTCACGGGGATCCGCCCCGCGCCGCCGCAGCAGACCGCCTCGGCGAACATCCCGGGCGGGGTGATCTCCTCCATGATCGAATTGTTGCCCCAGACGTCGCTCTTGACGAGGTGCAGCTTGCCGCTGGCCAGGACCCCCATCTCGGACACGGCGTCGCCCTCGAATAGGATCGTCTCGCCTTTCTCGAAGGCCCGCGTCTCCCAGCCCAGGCAGTCGAGCATCGCTTCGAAGCTCTCGGCGGAGATGCCCTCGAACAGGGGGGAGGAGGTCAGCACGGAAAAATTTTTTCGCATTTTTTCACCATTTTGTTTGAAATCAAACCGATTTATTGATTTCTTTATACTATGATTGCCTCACCAAGTCAAGGCGAACCACGAAGATTTAGGAGGTGAAAATGATGTTCTGTTTTCAATGTGAGCAAACGGCGGGCGGGCGCGCCTGCACAGGCAGGGCCGGCGTATGCGGCAAGACCGCGGACGTGGCGGATCTGCAGGACAGGCTGACAGGCGCGCTCATCGCGCTCGCCAAGTCGAACCCGGCGCGGAGCGAGGCGCTCGACCGCAAGGTGATCCTGGGCCTGTTCACCACGGTCACCAACGTCAATTTCGACGCCGCCGGCATCGAAAGGGCGATCGACGGCATCCTGGCGGAAAGCGGCGGGGCCCCCCCGTACGACATGGAGAAGCTCTGGAGCGCCCCGGAGGACATCCGCGCGCTGAAATCCCTGATCCTGTTCGGCGTGCGCGGGATGGCGGCGTACGCGTACCACGCCCTCGTGCTCGGGCACGCGGACGAAGGCGTGAACGGCTTCCTGTACACGGCGCTGTCGGCGGTCGGCGACGACGCCATCGGGCAGGAAGAGCTGCTTCCGCTCGTGCTGGGCACGGGCGAGGCGAACCTCAAATGCATGGAGCTTCTGGACAAGGCCAACACGGAGGCTTACGGCACGCCCGAGCCGACGAAGGTCACGCAGGAAGTCGAGGTCGGCCCGTTCATCGTGGTGAGCGGCCACGACCTGCACGACCTGAAGCTCCTGCTCGAGCAGACGGAAGGCAGGGGCGTCAATGTCTACACGCACGGGGAGATGCTCCCCGCCCACGCCTACCCGGGGCTGAAGAAATACGCGCACCTCAAAGGCAATTTCGGCACGGCGTGGCAGAACCAGCAGAAGGAGTTCGCGGACGTCCCGGCGGCGTTCCTCTTCACGACCAACTGCCTGATGCCGCCCAAGGACAGCTACGCGGGCCGGGTGTTCACGACGGCGGCCGTCGGCTATCCGGGGCTGACCCATATCGGCGAGGACAAGGATTTTTGGCCCGTCATAGAGAAAGCGATCGGGCTCGGCGGCTACCCCAGCGCGCGGGCGATCCCGGGCGTCAACGGCGGCACCAGCGTGACGACGGGCTTCGGCCACGGCGCGGTGCTCTCCGCCGCCGAAGCCGTCGTAGGCGCGGTGAAGGCCGGTGCCATCCGGCATTTCTTCCTCGTCGGCGGTTGCGACGGCGCGAGGCCGGGCCGCAATTATTTCACGGATTTCGTGAAGATGGCGCCGGCGGACACCATGATCCTGACGCTCGCATGCGGGAAATACCGGTTCAACGACCTCGACATCGGCGAGATCGGCGGCCTGCCGCGCATCCTCGACATGGGCCAGTGCAACGACGCCTACTCGGCGATCAAGGTCGCGCTCGCCCTCGCCGACGCGTTTGGCTGCGGCGTGAACGACCTGCCCCTGACCTTGGTCCTGTCGTGGTACGAGCAGAAGGCCGTGAGCATCCTTTTGACCCTTTTGCACCTCGGGATCAAGAACATCCGCCTCGGCCCGTCGCTCCCGGCGTTCGTCTCGCCGGCCATCCTCGACTTCCTCGTGGCGAACTTCGGGATCGCGCCGACGACCACCCCCGCAGGCGACATGAAGGCGATCCTGGGGTAGCCTGGCGCTTAGCCTCCGAAGACCCCCTCCCAAAACGTGAAGGCATCCCCCGGCGGCAGGCCAAAGGGGGACGCCTTCACCGGGGCCTTTGGGTTCAGCGCCGCCAGCGCCGCCGCCACCGCCGCCGCCCGCTCCGCCGTGACCAGGTCGGTCTTGCTGATGAGCAGCACGTCCGCGGCGGCGATCTGGCTCTCGGCCAGGTGCGGCGCGACTTTCAGGATGGATTCGTAGCGCTCGGCGTCCACGATCGTCACGACGGCCGCGGATTCCACCTCGACGCCCGCGAAGCGGACGACCTTCAGGATGCGGTCCGGGAAGGCGATGCCGGTCGGCTCGAAGAGGACCACGTCCGGGGCGTGCTCCCGGCGGATGCGCTCCAGCTCCTCCACCAGCTCGAGGCTCAGCGTGCAGCAGATGCAGCCCGCGAGCAGGTTCCGGACCTCCACGTCGTCTTCCTTCAGGAGCGCCTCGTCGTAGGCAACGGCCCCCACCTCGTTTTCGAGGATGACGACCCGGCGGCAGAGCTTGCGCAAATACGCGGACGCGGACAAGATGGAAACCGTCTTGCCCGCGCCCAGGAAACCGCTGAACAGGATCAGCCGCACCCTCAGTCCTTCTGCCGCTTCCGGCTGAAGGCGTAGGCGCACAGGCCGAACAGGCACATCATGCCCATGATCCCGAACATCCAGTAGGACGTCATCGTAAACTCAAACATCGCACACCCCTTTCTACCGGTCCTCGCGGCTGAATATCTTCGATAGGATATAGCCGAGCACGAGGACGCCGAAAACCGTGCATACCGCTTGTATGATAATCTGCGGGACGAAAAACATCAAGCCACCTCCTCAATCTTTTCTGCTTTGAAATAACCGGGCTTGCCCGGGAGCGCCGCCGTGAGCGTGCACCCGACCCCGAGCGAGACGGCGACGGCGATGTAGGCGCCGTGGATGATGTCCGCGCCGAGGGCCGTCTGGAGCCCCAGCGTCGTCCAGACGACGTTGGCGGCCCACGAGGAGAACATCGTGATGACGGCCGCCTTCGCGCTGCGCTTCCAGAACAGGCCGATGATGGCCATGAAGAACATCGGGAAGGCCCAGGTGAAGATCCAGTTGATCGTCGAGACGACCGCGGGCTGGAAATTGGAAAGGCAGATGGCGGCCACGCCGACCACGACGATCACGATCCTGGTCACGCGCGTGCGCTCTTTCTCCGTCGCGTCCGGCTTCAGCAGCCCCGCGTACAGGTCGTGCGAGAAGATCGTCGCGGGGCAGAGGGACGCCATCGCGAACGTCGACAAGAGGGCGCCGAGGAAGGAGGCCATCACGAGGAAGACGACCCAGGTCGGCAGCAGCTTCAGGAGCAGGGCCGGCGAGGAGAACATCGCGCCGAGCACGCTGCCGTCCCCGGTCAGCACGCCTTTCGCGTCGAAGACCAGCGCGGCCATGCCGATGAAGGCCGGGATGATGCAGAAATTCCCGTTGACGCCGCCCGCGAGCCAGATGGACTTCTTCACCGTCTTCACGCTGTCCGCCGAGATCGCCGTCTGCAGGCCCATCTGGCTGATGCCCTGGAAGAAGGTGCAGCAGAGGATCGACGGGATCGCGAAGCCGACGATCAGCTGCGGGTTGCCGAAGATGCTCGTCATCCAGCCGTTGCCCATGTCCACGAGCTCCGTCTCGACGCCTTGCCACCCGTCCGGGAGGTAGATGAAGAGCGCGATGAACGCGACGATCATGCCGGCGTACATCAGGACGGCGTTGATCATGTTGAGCCAGGACACCTCCTTCATGCCCGCGAGCGTCACGTAGAGGATGCCGAACACGCCCCCGACGATCGCGCCGAGCGTGTAGTCCCAGCCCGTCAGGGCGACGAAGGTCACGGCGATGCACTGGGTCTCGAGGCAGAGGCAGCCGAAGACGAGCGGGGCCATGACGCAGGCGACGAGGAGCCGCGTCCTCCCGCCGTAGAGCTTCCCGAACAGGTCCGGCACGGTCGTCGTGCCGATGCGGCGGATCCACGGCCCCGTGCACTGCGTGATGACGACCATCATCACCGCGCAGGCGATGCCGAACCAGACCGCCGTGCTCCCCATGCTGTAGGCGTTTTCCGTCGTCCCCCAGATGTGCGCGGAGCCGAGCATCGTGAGCGCGAGCGTGATGCCGACGTGCGTCGTGTTCAGCTTGCGCCCCGCGAGGGAGAACCCCTCCTCCAGGGCCGCCTGCTTCCGCTGCTGCCGCGAGAGGACGAGCCCCACGCCCAGTATCGTCGCGACCTCGTAAATGATGACGGCAATCAGAATACCTAAATGCATACATACCTCCTCTCCGTGAATATACAAACCAAAATTGCTATTTCAATATAAATTGCCGCAAAACCTTTTGTACAATAAGTAATCGCGATGGCTCGATGGAATTTGCTTATCACCCCCGCGCAGATTCCCTGTTGACAACCCGCGCCCCGCAAATATACGCTAAGCACATGGATATTTTGAAGATCAAATACTTCATCACCGCCGCGAAATGCCTCAATTTTTCGCGGGCCGCGGACCAGCTCTACATGACCCAGCCGGCCCTGAGCCAGGCAATCGCCTCCATCGAGAAGGAGCTGAACCTGCAGCTGTTCATCCGGTCCGGCCACGAGCTCCGGCTCACGCCCGCCGCGCGCGTGCTCTTCGAGGAGTTCTCCAAGGTCTACGACACCTACGAGTCCTCCATCTACAAGGCGGCGAACGCGCAGTACGGTTATTCGGGCAAGCTCTCGATCGGCGTGCTCGACGGCAGCTTCGTCGACGACGTGCTGCCCGGGCGCATCCGCAAATTCACGGAGAAGTTCCCCTTCATCGAGATCGACATCGGCTACCGCAATTTCAACGAGATGATCGCGGGCCTCTACGACGGGTCCGTGGACATCGCCTTCACGCTGCGCTTCGACGTGGAGGGGCGCAAATACATCGAGTACGAGTACATCGCGCCGGCGCGCGACTGCATCGCGGTGCTGCGGACGAGCCCCCTCGCGGAGAGGGACCGCGTGAAGCTGCTGGACCTGCGCGAGGAGACCTTCATCATGGTCGGCTACGACGTGTCGGAGAAGAGCCCGCAGCTCATCATCGACGGCTGCCAGATGCAGGGCTTCATGCCGACCATCCGCTTCTCGCCGTCCATCTACACGAGCACGCTCTGGGTCCAGGCCGGGCTGGGCGTGACGATGCTCGACTCGCGCAACCTGCTCCAGTACAACCCCGGCGTCAAATTCCTGGAGACCGACCAGGTCAGCGACCCGAGCCTCGTGGCCGCCTGGCATTCGAGCAACACCAATTCGGCGCTCGCGCCGTTCATAGAAATGCTGAAGGAGGAAATATGATGGGAAACCAACTCTACGAAGAAAACCTGGCGCGCTTTTTGCGCGCGGTCGCGCTCGAGCCGCAGGACCGCGTGCCCTACATCCCCGTCGCCAACGCGTACTACGCGAAGTCGGAGGGCGTCCCGCTGAAGGACTACATCAGCGACCCGGCCCTCGCGTGCGACACGAACCTCAAGGCCGCCGCCGCGGTCGGCGGCTACGACGGCACGCAGAGCGACCTCTTCACGCCGTGGCTGCTGCCCGGGCAGTGGCTCTCGTCGGTCTACCTGCCCGGCGCGGAGCTCGGGGGCGACGAGATGTGGCAGGTCGTGGAGGCGGAGAGCATGTCGCGCGAGGACTACCGCACGATCCTCGAGGGCGGCTTCGGGGATTTCTACGACGCCTTCCTCGCCGAGCGCTGCGGCGACCCGGCCACGCACCTCGCCCCGTTCTTCGAGTACCTGCCGACGGCGACGCAGCGGTTCGCGGACGCGGGCATGCCCTGCGTCTCGTCGTTCAACCTCGTGATCCCGTTCGAGATGTTCTGCGGCGGCCGCTCGCTGGAGCAG
>JAISTX010000076.1 GCA_031272365.1 Eubacteriales Family XIII. Incertae Sedis bacterium | reverse complement strand
TGTGGTATACTCACGTCATGGCTACGATAGAGCAAATCGAGAAGGTTTTGGATGACGAGGTGCGGCCCGTGCTGCGGCGCGACGGCGGCGATGTCGAGGTGGTCGGGATCGAGGAGGACGGCGTCGTGCGCATCCGGCTGCGGGGGCATTGCTCCGGCTGCCCCGCCGCGGACATCACGACGGAGCAGGTGATCCAGGCGGCGCTGGTGGGCAGATACCCGGAGATCCGCAAGGTGGCCGTCGCCCCGCCCGAGATCGACGAGGAGACGCTCGCGTTCGTCCGCTCCATACTGAACAAAAGCAAGAGCTAGTATTGACGCGGGCGGGCGGATTGCCATCCGCCCCTACTTTTTGACGCGGGCGGGCGGATTGCCATCCGCCCCTACTTTTTGATCAGGCGCAGTTTTTTGCAGAGGGCGTAGAGCTTTTCGCCTTTCGGGAGCTGGCGCAGCTCCTCCCCTTCTATGGATTTCGTTGCAAACAATAAGGCCAGGTAGCAGACGGCGCTCGCCAGAATGGCCACGAGCGTGCAGACGGCGTTGGCCACGACGGACGGGTCCTTGTTCAGGGCGGCCGCGATGCCGAGGCCCTCGCCGCCCGGGAGCGCGGCGCCCATCAGGTGGTAGACGCCGGCGCAGACGGCGCCCATGGCGAGCGTGGAGAGGATGGGCCGGACGAAGGTCAGGGAGGGGTCGAAGCGCGTGCCCGTGTACTGCACGACCGCGCGGTAGTTGAGCACGGTGGCCACGGCGTAGGCGCAGACGGTGCCGAAGGCGGCGCCCTTGACGCCCCAGGCCGGAAGGCCCGTGAGCGCGATGGTGAGGACGAGCTTGCAGGCCGCGCCGATGGCGATGTTTTGGAGGGGGACCATCTGCCGGCCGACGCCCTGCAGCGCGCTCGTGAGCGCGTCGATCGAGGACAGGAAGACCACGCCGACGCCGTAGATGACCAGCACGGGCGCGGCGCTGGCCGCGACCTCGGGCTGCGCCGGGTACAGCAGCAGCAGGATGGGGTTTGCCAGCACCATGAAGCCGGTCGCGCAGGGCAGCGCGATGAGCAGCGAGAAGCGGAGGCCGAGCGCGACGTTGTAGTGCAGGAAGGGCTCGTCCTTCTCCTTCCACGCGCGCACGATCGTCGGCACCATGCTGATCGCGACCGCCTGTGTCAGCACCTTCGGCAGGTTCATGAGGGGCTCGGCAAAGCCCGTCAGCTGCCCGTACAAAGCCACCGCCTCCTTGGTCGTGTACCCCAGGCCGACGAGCCGGGGCGGCACGACGAGCGCGTCGATGTTCCACATCAGGGGCATAATGCTCGCGCCGAGCGTGATCGGCAGCGCGATGACCACGAGCTTCCGCAGGATCGACGAAGTGCCCTCCCGCGGGCGCGGGGCGCCGCCCCCCTCCCCGCCGTCCAGCTTTAGGGCGCCCCTGCGGCGTCGTTTGTTGTAAATAACAATCATGAAGACGACGCCCGCGATGCCGCCCGCCGTCGCGCCGAACGTCCCGCCCGCCGCCGCGTACTCGAGCCCGAAATCCACCAACAGGAAGGCGCACGCCAGGCCGGCCACCACGCGGAACAGCTGCTCGATGATCTGGGAGAGCGCCGTCGGCCGCATGTCGTGCATCCCCTGGAAATACCCGCGGAAGACCGACATCACCGGCACGAAGATGAGCGCGGGGGCGATGGCCCGTATCGCGGGGATCGCGCCCTGGAACCTATTGTTCACAAGCACGATCAGGTCCGCGCCGAAAAACAGCGCCGCAAAGAAGGCGAGGCCCACGAGGAGCATCACGGCGAGGGTCACCCGGAAGACGCGGTGCGCCCCTTCGGGGTCGCGCTCCACCATACGCTCCGCGACGAGGCGCGAAACCGCGATCGGGATGCCCGTCGTCGCGATGACGACGAGGATCGTGTAGATGGGGTATGCCAGGCTGTAATACCCCATGCCCTCGTCGCCGATGAGGTTGCCGAGGGGGATGCGGAAGCACGCGCCGATGATCTTGATGATGACGCCCGCGGCCGCGAGGATGCCCGCGCCGTGGAGGAAACTGCGCTTCTCCTGCGCCGTCATCCGCTAAGCGTCCTCCGCGAGCTGCCCGAGGATGCGCTCCTTTGCGCGATTCACTTCGAACAAAGTCCTCTCGAGGTCGACCGTCGGGAAGGCGCCGCCCGCCGCGTCCGCCGCGCCGCTGCGCCGGTACACCACGCGCCCGTCGGACACCGTCAGCGCGATGTCCCGGCTCGAGGCCGCGTACACGAGCGCCGCCGCCGGGTCGTACATCGGCGTGAGCGCGGGCGAGGTGAGGTCGATCGCGATGAGGTCGGCGCGCATGCCCTCCTCCACCACGCCGCAGTCCGCCCTGCCCTGCGCGAGCGCGCCGCCCCGCGTCGCCGCATAGAGCGCCTGGGCCGGCGTGATGCGCGTCGGGTCGGAGAACCGCACCTTCTGCAGGAGCGCGTACGCCTTGACCTCCTCGAAGAAATTGAGGCTGTTGTTGCTCGCCGCCCCGTCCGTGCCGAGCGCGATGTTCACGCCCTTGCCGTAGAGCATGGCCGCGTCCATGACGCCGCTCGCGAGCTTCATGTTGCTGACCGGGCAGGAGGCCGCCGAAACGCCCTTTTCCGCGAGGATCCCCGCGTCCTCCTCCGTGGCCCAAACGCAGTGCGCCGCCACGCCGCCGTTGTCGAAGACGCCCGCCTCGGCGAAGACCTGCGTGGGCGTCTTGCCGCCGTGGCGCAGCTTGCACTGCTCGTGCTCGTCCTGCGTCTCGGAGATGTGGGTGTGCAGCGGCGCGCCCGTCTCGTGGACGAGGTCCGCCACCGCCGCGATGAGGCTCTTCGTCGCCGTGTATTCGGCGTGCAGCGACAGTTCCACGCGTATGCGCCCGTCGTGCGATCCGTTGCTGCCATCAAACAGGGATTTTGCCTCCTGGAAGGCCGAGTAGGTCTCCGTGTCCAAAAGCTCGTCGAAGAACGACATGCCGCGCGCGATGTTGATCTTTGCGCCCGACTCCGCCACGGCGCGCACGATGTCGTCGCAGAAGAAGTACTGGTCCGTGTGCGACACGACGCCGTGCATGAAGCCCTCGGCGCACTGCAGCGCCGACGCATGGTAGCAGTCGCCCGCCGTCAGCTTGTCCTCGAACGGGAAGACGCGCTCCCCGAGCCAGTCCTGGAGCCGCATGTTCTCGCCGTAGCCGCGCAAAAGCGTCATCGGCATGTGCGTGTGCGCGTTGTAGAACGCCGGCATGAGCAGCAGCCCCGCGCCGTCCACGGCCTCGCACCCGGGCTCCCCGCCGCCGGGCGCCAAAGCAGCCGCCGCGACCGAAGCGATCTTGGGCCCCTCGACCCGCACGTCCAGGCCGCGCGCAATTGAAAAATCCCCCCGCAGCACAGCGATATTTTTGAATAACATGGCCACGCGCCCTACTCCTCTTTCAGGAGGAAGGCCTTCACGCTCTCGACCAGCACCTCCATGTCCAGATCCTTGCCGATCGAGATGCGCAGGTAGCTGCGGATGCGGGGCTTGTCGAAATGCCGCACGAGGATGCCGTCCTCGCGCAGGTGGGCGAACAGCGCCTGGGCCCGCTCCTTGCTCGCCGCGTCGCAGAAGAGGAAGTTTGTCTGCGAGGGCGGGACGTCGAAGCCGAGCTTGCGCAGGCCCTCCGCCGTCTTCTCGCGCGTCTTCACGACCTTGGCGATGGTCTTGCGGTAGTATTTTTCGTCGGAGAGCGCCGCCGTGCCGACCTCGATCGCGAGGCGGCTCACCGGGTAGGAGTTGAACGAGTTTTTCACCAGCGTGAGCGCGCGGATGAGCCGCTCGTTGCCGATGGCGTAGCCGATGCGCAGCCCCGCGAGGGAGCGCCCTTTGGAGAAGCTCCGCGTGACGAGCAGGTTCGGGAACTGGGCCGTCAGCGGGATGGCGGAGAACTCCGCGAAGTCCGCGTAGGCCTCGTCCACGATCACGACGCTCTTCCGGTTGTGCCTCAGGATGTCGCGCAGGAACTCGTCGCCCTCGCCGATGCCCGTCGGCGCGTTCGGGTTGCAGATCACGATGCCGCCGTTCTTGCGCCAGTAGCTCATGGCGCGGAGGTGGAGGTCCCTCTTGACGGGGATGAATTTCTTCTGGATGTCCATCAGCTGGCACCAGACGGGGTAGAACGAGTACGTGACGTCCGCGAACAGCACGGGGTCGTAGCCGACGAAGCAGGCGCGGAACGCGTAGGCGAGCACCTCGTCCGACCCGTTGCCGACGAAGACGTTCGCCGTGTCCACCTCGTGGTAGTCGGCGAGCGCCTCGCGCAAGGCCCCGCCGTCCGTGGGCGGGTAAAGCTTCAAAGTTTCGGATTTTTTCGCGAAGGCCCGCAACGCCTTGACCGCGGCCGGCGCGGGGGGGTATGGGTTTTCGTTTGTGTTGAGCTTGACCAGCCCTTCGTCCTGCGGCTGCTCGCCGGCGACATAGGGCTTCCCGTGATAGAGATTCGATTCCCACTTATACCGTCTCATTGGGAAATTATATCATATATATCCATGTATATGGTATACTGATTTCATGTGATTCATTGTATGCCTCCGGGGGTGTATAGCTATTCGTGGAATACGGGGAGAAGGAACAATGTCGAAGATCATGATTGTGGACGATGCGGCGTTCATGCGTATGATGATAAAGGAAAACCTCAAGAAGGAGGGCTTCTCGGAGTTCGTCGAGGCGGCGAACGGCGAGGAGGCGGTCGCCGCGTTCCGGCAGGAGTCGCCGGACCTCACGCTGCTCGACATCACGATGCCCGTCAAGGACGGCCTCGCGGCGCTCACGGAGATCCGGCAGATCAACCCGGACGCCAGGGTCGTCATGTGCTCGGCGATGGGGCAGGAGAACATGGTCATCGAGGCCATCAAGCTCGGCGCGCTCGATTTTATTGTCAAACCGTTCAAGCCCGAGCGGCTTTTGCAGACGGTCAAGGGCGTCCTTGGCTGAGGGAGACAAAGCATGACGCAGGCAAAACATGAACCGATCAACCTCGTCCTCCAGATGGCGGAGGGGCTGCTGCCGTCCGTGATGCGGAAGGTGGGGCTCGAGGACACGCCGGAGAACCGGGCGGACGCGCTCGCGCTCGCGCTGAACGCGATGCCGTCGAAGTACATCACGACGGGCGGCGGCAAGTCGTACACGCAGTTTGTGGAAAACTACCGGCACCAGTACGAGACGGACATCCTGTCCAACCTGACGCGGGCGGCGCTCAAGGTCAAGCAGAGCCCGCGCGGCGAGGCGCGCGAGGACGCAGGGGACCGCGCATGATCGGATCCTACAGCGACCTGAGCGAGCGCCAGATCGACGTGCTGCGCGAGATCGGCAACATCGGCGCGGGCAACGCGGCGACGAGCCTCTCGGTGCTCCTCGACGAGGGGGTCAGCATCAGCATCCCGCAGCTGCACATCGAAAACTACAGCGGCGTCGTCAGCGCGGTCGGCGACCCGGAGGAGCTGGCGGTCGGCATCCTCGTGCATTTCACGGGCGAGGTGCGCGGCATGGTGCTGTTCCTGCTCGGCTTCGAGGACGCCAAGGAGATCGCGCAGATGCTCGTCGGGCGGGAGGCGGACGACGAGCCGGTGGGGCTGTCCGAGATGAAGATCTCGATGATCAAGGAGATCGGCAACATCCTGTCGAGCGCCTACCTGGGCTCGATCGGCATGCTGACGGGGCTGACGTTCGACATCTCCGTGCCCTACGCCGCCATCGACATGGCGGGGGCGCTGCTGGCCGCGCCGATGCTCGAGTTCAGCGTGGACGACACGAAGATCATGTTCATCGAGGAGAGCTTCCAGACGGAGACGAAGAGCCTGCGCAGCCACGTGATCCTATTTGCGGACATCCCGTCGCTCAACGTCGTGATGGAGAAGCTCGGGATATGAAAGCGGGGGCGGAAAAGGCGGCCGTGAAGGAGCCGATCAAAGTGGGCATATCCGACTACAAGACCTCCCGGTCGCCGGACCAGCTCGTCACGTACGCGCTCGGCTCCTGCGTGGGGGTGTCCCTCTACGACCCCGTCTCCAAGGTGGGCGGGCTCTCGCACATCATGCTGCCGACGAGCAAGCTGCGCGCGGCGGGCGTGGACGACCGCATGAAGTACGCGGACACGGCCATCGCGGACATGGTGCGCGACATGGAGTCCAAGGGGGCCGACCGCGCGCATATCCGGGCCAAGATCGCGGGCGGGGCGAATATGTTCAACATCCACGAGAGCGCCTTCATCAACACGATCGGCGACCGCAACATCGAGGCGGTGAAGCTGGAGCTCGACCGGCTCGGCATCCCGCTCGTGGCGGAGGACACGGCGGGCGACTACGGGCGCACGGTCTTCTTCTCGCTCGCGGACGGGTCGGTCAAGATACAGACGGCGGGCAAGGCGGGCAGCGAATTGTAGGAGCGCGGCGCATGCCGCAGGAGGATACCATGGCGGAGTACACCCAGCAGAGCATACAGACCATGCCGGAAGGCGGAGAGGAGGACACCCAGCGCGGGCGGTATCTGACGTTCACGCTCGACGGGGTCACCTACGGGATACCGATCCGGTTCGTGACCGAGATCATCGGCATCCAGGAGGCGACGCGCGTGCCGGACACGCCCAGCTACGTGAAGGGCATCTTCAACCTGCGCGGGCGCATCATCCCCCTGGTAGACGTGCGCGTCCGCTTCGGGAAGCCGGCCGTCCCCTACACGGACCGCACCTGCATCGTCGTGATCGACGTGCAGGACGTGACGCTCGGCCTCGTCGTGGACCGCGTGGACGACGTGCTCGCCATCCCCCAGGAGCAGATCTCAGACCCGCCCGACGGCCCGGGGACGGACTTCGAGGGCCGGTTCATCGAGGGCATCGGCAAGGCCGGGGGCGGCGTGCAGCTGATCCTCAGCGCGGACAAGCTGCTGAAGGGCGAGGAGCTGGAGCCGGCGGCCGCGGCGCCGCAGCCGGAGGAGCAGCCCGCCCTGCCCTACCAGATCATCGCCCCGACGGTATAGGGCGCGGGGGCGTATGCCAGGCGTGGAAAAAATCCGGCTGATGATCGTGGACGACTCCCTGCTCTTCCGGGAGCTCGTCATCCAAGGCCTCGAGGGCGACGGCCGCATCGAGGTGGTCGGCTTCGCCGCCGACCCGTTCGAGACGAAGGACAAGCTCCCCCTGCTCGAGCCGCACGTACTGCTGCTCGACGTGGAGATGCCAAAGATGGACGGCATCAAATTCCTGCGCAGCCTCATGCCGCAGTACCCGCTGCCCGTCATCATCATCTCCTCGCTCGCCGTGAGCGTCTTCGAGGCGCTCGACGCGGGCGCGCTCGATTTCATTGCGAAACCGCAGCGGCGCGAGGACTACGGCGATTTCTTCGCGGAATTGAGGGAGAAGGTGGTCGCGGCCTCCAAGGCCCGGTTCGCGTTCCGCCGCAAGCAAAACGTCTCCATCGAGCTGAAGCCCGAGGGCGTCGCGGGCCCGGTCAACGCCGACAAGGTGATCGCGATCGGCGCATCGACGGGCGGCACGGACGCGATCACGAGCATCCTGACGAAATTCTCGGGCAATATGCCGGGCATGGTCGTCGTCGAGCACATGCCGTCTGGCTTCACGAAGATGTTCGCGCAGCGGCTCGACGAGGCCTGCAACCTCGAGGTCAGGGAGGCCACGGACGGCGACATGGTGAGGCCCGGCACCGTGCTCATCGCGCCGGGCGGATTCCAGATGGAGCTGGAGAAGGCGGGCGGCGTCTACCGCGTGCGCTGCGCCAGAGGGGAGCCCGTGAACGGCCACCAGCCGTCCGTCGACGTGCTCTTCTCCTCCGTCGCGGCGGCGGCCGGCAAGGACGCGGTCGGCGTCATCCTGACGGGCATGGGGGTCGACGGGGCCCTGGGCCTTTTGCGGATCCTCGAGGCCGGGGGGCGCACGGTCGGCCAGGACGAGCGCAGCAGCGTCGTCTACGGCATGCCGATGGCCGCCTTCCTGATGGGCGCCGTGCAGACGCAGCTCCCGCTGTTTAGGATCGCGGACGAGATCCTGCGCCTCGCCGAGGGCTGACGCCCGCTACGCCCGCAAAACCCCCGCTACTCCACGATCACGTCTTCCATGGCCACCCCGGCCTCCGCGGTGGCTTCCAGGGGCATGATCCCGATGCCGCCGCCCCAGACGTTGTAGCTGTAGTCGTAGGAGGAGACGGTCCAGGCGTCCTCGCCCCATTTCACTTCGCCGATGGCGGCGAAATTGTTATTCATATCGTAGCCCTTCACCGTGTTCGGCGTGATGACGTAGAAGACGTCGCCGATGAAGATGCCTCTGATTTCCATGGGCATCCAGGCGGCGTCCCCGGACGCGCCGCGGTCCACCGCGACCTCCGCGACCTTCGCGAAGCCCTTCGCCTTGTCGTACGAGTAGACGAGGTAGCTGTCGTCGGCCGGGAAGGCGATGAGGCTCTTCTCCGCGCTCACGAGGATGGCCTTGTGGTTGCTCGCCACGCTGGAGTACATATGGCCCTCGACGAGCAGCTTGTCCTTCTCGGTCACGTCGGCCGGGTCGCTGTTGTCGAACATCGAGAGCTTCAGGTTGCCGGTCGCGCCGGTGGCCTCGTCGGCGTCGTTGCCGAGCCCGAGCAAAAGGCCGTCCGCGTAGGGGTGCAGGTATTCGGAGAAGCCCGGGATCTTCAGCTCCCCGAGCACCACCGGATTCTTCGGGTCGGACAGGTCGACGGAAAACAGCGGGTCCGTCTGGCGGAAGGTCACGAAATACGCCACGTCGCCCAGGAAGCGCGCCGAGTAGATCTGCTCGCCCTCCGCGAGCCCCGTGATGGCGCCGAGCTGCTTCAGGTCCGGCCCGAGCGTGTACAGCGCGTTCGACTGCGTGGTCTCCCCCTCGGGGAACTCCTCCCAGGTCTTCTCCGTGTACACCTCCGGCGGCGTGATGAAGTCGGCCCACGTGTTTTCCCACTCCGTCACGACGAGGCGGAGCACGCCGTCCTTCTCGTCGAGCGAAAACTGGTTGTGCAGCGCGCCGTCCAGCTCGCCCGTCGCCTCGATGGAGACCTTGCCGTCCTTGAAGGCCATGCGGCACAGCTGCGTCGTGTTCTTCGACAGGAAGTATTTGTAGGTGTCGTCGCGGCGCACCTCCTCGTCCGAGTAGACGCTCTGCGCGAGGTAGAGGTTCCCCGTGCTCGCGTACACGGTCTCCGTGCTGCCGTAGACGGCCTTCTTGGACACGAAGGACCCCTTCGACGTGTCGATGCCCGTGACGTTCGTGTAGCTCGGCGAGACGACCTCCGGGCGGAGCACGATGTCGCCCGGCTCCGCGATCAGCTGCTCGCCGCCCTCCGCGTACAGCGGCACGTAGGTGGCCGGCTTGTCCTTCTCCGCGCTCGAGGCGATGAGCTCCACGTACTCGGACACGACGTAGAGGTAGTCGCCGACCATGCGGCTGTCGACGTACACGCCGCTCTGGCTCAGCGTGTGCAGCTTCTTCGGGTTCGCGCGGTCGCTGATGTCGAAGATGTCGATGGACGTGTCCGTCTTGTAGTCCTGCAGCGGGTAGGCGATGCTGCCCGCCTCGATGCGCGCCACCGGGTCTTCGGACGAGGCGCCGCCTTCGGCCTCCGCGCCGCCTTCCGCCTCCGCGCCGCCTGCGCCCGCCGCCTGGCCCGTAGAGCCGGCTGCCCCCGCGCTGCCTGCGGACTCCTGCGCGGATTCGCCCGCGGGCTCCTCCTGCGCCACGGGCGCACCCGCCCCGCCGCTTTGCTCCTGGCTTTCGGTGGCCTCCGGGCCTTCCTCCTCGCGGGCGACCTCGCCGGCCAGCTCCCGCGCCGTCTCCTCCGTCTGGACCTCGTCGCCGAGCATCGCCTTCACGCTCTCCTCCGTCTGCACGTTCGCGCCGGCCGCGGCGGCCACGGACTCCTCCGTCTGCACCACGTCCTGCAGCTCCGGCGCGACGGCCACGGCATCGTCCGCGCCGTCCGTGACGACGGGCCCCGCAGAGGGCTCTGCTGCGGGCTCCTCGCCCGCAGCCGCCGGCAGGGTCTGCGCCTGCTCGTACTGCTGCTCCTGGATCATCCGGATCGTCCCCGGGTTGTAGCCCTGCCGCACGGCGACGAGCCGGTCGCCCGAGACGTACATCTCGAAATAGACCTGCCCCGCGTCGAGGACCTGCGGTATCTTTGCCATCACTTCCGGCTTGCCATCGTTTGCTTTGAGGATGCCGAGGCAGTCGCTGTTGATGGCGTAGATGTAGGTGCCGTCCGTCTTGACGACGTCCGCCTCCTGCACGCCTTCCGTCTGGATGTTTGTGTCGGAGTAGTCAGAGGCATCGTCCTGGCGCGCCGCGCCCGCTGTGGCATTCACGCCGGCCGCGTTTTCCAGGGATTCGCTCTCGGTCCTGGCGCTGTCTGGGGCCTCCGCCGCCGCCGTCTCGCCGCCGCCCATCACGGCGCCCGCGTTCATCTCGTCGTCTGCCGGGGCCGTCGCCGTCGCGCCCGGCGCCGCGCCGCTATCGGTGGCTTCCATATCCATGCCGACGGTCGCCGAATCTTCTATCACTACCCCACCCTCCAGCGCGTAGACCTCCGCGCCCGAGTGGTCCGAAACGTAGCTCTCGATCTCGCGGAAGAGGTTTTCGTAGTTCTCGCCGGCCGTCTCCCAGCCGATGCCGGCCGCGAGATCCCCCTCCCCGCCGGCGATGCCCGTGCCGGACGGCGCCAGCGCCAGCGAGGCCGCCACCACGATGCCCGCGCACGCCGCCGCGGACAGCCCCAGCACCCATTTCTTCTGCTTGGACCAGCCGGACCAGCCGCCGCGCCCGGGCGCGCCCTTGCTGCCCGGGGCTTCCGGCGCCACCGGGATCTCCGGCTTCTCCTTCTCCAGCCCGGAAAAGTACTCGAAGCCCTCCCGGTCCGACGCCTTCTTCACCGCGTCCGCAAATTCTTTCTCATTGATCTCGCTCATCGTGAAATCCTTTCCTATTCGTCCCCTTCCTTGTCAACCCCTATGTCATGGAAGCGCCGGCTCCGCCGCCCTGCGTAGTTTTTCGAGCGCCCTCTTCATCTGCGACTTCACGGTGCTGTAGTTTGCCCCGTACTGCTTGGCGATGTCCACGAGGCTCATGTCGTACGCGTACCGCAGCAGCACCAGCTGCTGCTCCGCCTCGGAAAGCCCCGCGATGAGCCGCGCGAGCAGGTCCGCGTCCGCGAGCGCCTCCGGGAACGTGCCCGCCGCCTCGTCGGCGGCCTCCGCCTCCCCGTCCGGCGCGCCCTCCCCGTCCGAGAAGGGCCGGAACCCGCGCCCCGCGAAAAACCTCCGCGCCTCGTTCTTCGCGATCGCAAACAGCCACGCGCGCGCCGACGCCGGCTCCTTCAGCGCGGAGAGCCCCTTCCAGGCGCTCATCCAGGTGTTCTGGAAGATCTCGTCCGTCCACCCCGCGTCGCGCCGCGCCTGCACGAAGATAAACTTGCGCAGCGACAGCCAGTGCGCGTCGTAAAGGCTGTCAAAATATTCTCTTTGTTTGTCCATATCGATCAGTATACCTCAAATAAGCGGCGCCTTCTGTGTATAAGAGGCGCCATCCCGGCAAAAAAGTTGCAGATCCATGAATAACAATTATTGATTGCCTTCCGGCGCCTCCGCGAGCGCCCCGGCGAGGATCGCGAGCCCTTCGTCGATGTCCTCCTTCGTGACCACGAGCGGCGGCAGGAAACGCAGCCTCTTCTTCGCCGTCAGGAGGAGGAGCCCGCGCGCAAGGCACGCCTTCACGACGGCCGAAGCGTCCCTGCCCCCGATGTCCGCGCCGAGCATGAGGCCCAGGCCGGACACGCCCGCAACGCCGTCCATCGCGGCGAGCTTTTCGCGCATGTAGGCGCCTTTGTCTGTTATTTCTTTCAGGAAGGAGCCGTCGGCGAACCGGTCCAGCACGGCCTCCATGCCGGCGCAGACGACGGGGCCGCCCCCGAACGTCGAGCCGTGGTCGCCCGCGCGGAGCACGTCCTTCGTCTTCTCCGAGAACAGCACGCCGCCGATCGGCAGGCCGCCGCCGAGGCCCTTGGCGAGCGTGACGATGTCCGGCTTCACGCCGTAGTACTCGTAGGAGCAGAACCTGCCCGTGCGGCCGACGCCGGCCTGGACCTCGTCGGCGATGAGCAGGATGTCGCGCTCGGCGCAGAGGCGCTCGATCTCCGAGACGAAGGCCCGGTCGAGCTCGATGACGCCGCCCTCCCCCTGCACAAACTCGACCATGATCGCGCAGGTCTGGTCCGTGACGGTTTCCAGGAGCGAGGCGGTGTTGTTGGTCTGCGCGTAGTCGAAGCCCTGCAGGAAGGGGGTGAAGTATCTGTGGTAGTTTTCCTGGCCCGTGGCCGTGATTGTCGCGATCGTGCGGCCGTGGAAGGAGCCCTCGAGCGTCACGATGCGGTAGCGGCCGCCGCCGCCCTCCTCGCCCTGGCCGTATTTCTCGAAGCTGTATTTGCGCGCGCACTTGATCGCGCCCTCATTGGCCTCGGCGCCGGAGTTTGCAAAAAACATGTTTTCCATGCCCGTGAGCGCCATGAGCTTCTCGGCGGCGCGGGCGCACGGCTCCGTGTAGTAGAGGTTCGACGTGTGCTGCAGCGCGGCCGCCTGCCGCTGCACGGCCTCGACCCACGCGGGGTCGCAGAAGCCGAGGGCGTTCACGCCGATGCCGCTCGTGAAGTCGATGTACTCCCGGCCCTCCGGGTCGCGGGCGCGGGCGCCCTTGCCGCGCACGAGGGCCACGTCGTAGCGGGCGTAGGTCGGGGCGGTGTAGGCGTCCTCTTTCGTCTTGATGTCCTGGGTGTTCATGGGGTCTGTCGCTCCTTTACGGGGTGATGGTGGTACCGATGCCCGCGTAGCCCCGCAGCGCGTGGGGGACGCGGCCGTCTATGATGTGCGCCGCGGCCAGGCCGCGGGCGATCGCCTCCCGGCAGCCCATGATCTTCGGGATCATGCCGCCGGTGATGACGCCTTCTTCGATGAGGCCGTCGATGTCCCCTGCCCGGATCACAGGGAGGAGGCTTTCGGGGTCGTTTGCGTCCCGCAGCACGCCCGGGATGTCCGAGAGCGTGATGAAGGCGTCCGCGGGGAGGGCCGCCGCGATCCGGGCCGCCGCCGTGTCCGCGGTGATGTTGTAGAGCTGCCCGTCCGCGCCGATGCCGATGGACGCTATGACGGGGATGACGCCCGCGCCCGCGAGCGCCTTGAGGAGCTTCGTGTCCACCTGCGTGACCTCGCCGACGAAGCCGAGGTCGCCGCCGCCCGCCGCCGTTTGGCGCCGTGCCGTCAGCATCCCGCCGTCGACGCCGCACAGACCGGCCGCCGCGGCGCCCGCGAGCCCGATGCGCCGCACGAGGTCCTTGTTGACCTTGCCCGCAAGCACCATGACCGCCGCCTCGAGCGTGGGGGCGTCCGTGTAGCGCAGGCCGTCCACAAAGCGCGGCTCGTGCCCCTGCCGCTTCAGGAAAGCGGAGAGCTCGGGGCCGCCGCCGTGGACGAGCACGACGTTTGCGCCCCCCTTTTGCAGGGCCACGATGTCCTCGATGACGGCGGTTTTCAGCGCGTCCTCCGTCATGGCGGCGCCGCCGTATTTGACCACGATGTTATGGGGCCGCTGACGATTCATGTCCTGTACATCCCGTTGATCCTGACGTATTCGTAGGTCAGGTCGCAGCCGTAGGCCTGGGCCCTGGCGAGGCCGTCGTGCAGGTTGACCAAAATCTGTATTTCGTCGCAGTCGAGCACCTTTTTCGCGAGCGCCTCGTCGAAGTCCACGGCGAAGGAGGCCTCGCAGACCGTCACCTCCCCGCCCTCCGAGGCGAGCACGACGTCGACGTTGTCCACGTTGAAGGTGCCGGGCGCGTAGCCGACGGCGCAGAGGATGCGCCCCCAGTTGGCGTCGCTGCCGAAAATGGCCGTCTTCACGAGGTCGGACTGGATGACCGTCTTGGCGATCTTCATCGCCAGGTCGTCCGTCTGCGCGTTCTTCACGCGGCATTCGATGAGCTTCGTCGCGCCCTCCCCGTCCTTCGCGAGCCTCCGGGCGAGGTGGACCGTCACCTGGTTCAGCGCCTCGGCGAAGGTGTCGAAGTCCTTGCCGAAGGCCTCGATCCGCTTGTTTTTCGCCTTGCCGTTGGCCATGATGACGACGGTGTCGTTCGTCGACGTGTCCCCGTCGATGCTGATCTGGTTGAAGCTGTGGTTGATGTCGTTTTTCAGCGCGTCGCGCAGCAACGTCGGCGCGATGTTCGCGTCCGTCGTGAGGAAGACGAGCATCGTCGCCATCTGCGGGTTGATCATGCCGCTGCCCTTCGCGATCCCGGCGATGCGGCAGGTCTTGCCGCCGAGCTTGAACTCGATCGCGCATTCCTTCTTGATCGTATCCGTCGTCATGATCGCCTCGGCCGCCGCCGCGGAGCCGTAGTGCTTCTCCGCCGGGTCGCCGGCGAGCACGACCTTCGCGAGGCGCGGCACGTATTTCTCGAAGGGCTCGATCTGCGGGGGCTGCCCGATGACGCCCGTGCTGCACACGACGACGTCCTCTGCCTTCAGGCCGAGCGCCTCCCCGGCGAGGGCGCACGTCCTGCGCGCGATCTCCATGCCGTTCGGCGCGAGCGTGTTCGCGTAGCCGCTGTTGATGACGACGGCCTGCGCCTTGCCGTCCGCGAGGTGCTCCATCGTCACGCGCAGCGTCGCGCCCTTGACCTTGTTCGTCGTGTAGGCCGCCGCCGCGTCGCACAGCGTGTCGCTGTAGATGAGGGCGAGGTCCTTCTTTTTCGACTTCTTCTTGAACCCGGCGTGCACGCCGGCCGCCCGGAACCCCAGGGGTGCGCAGACGCCGCCTTCGATGGGTTTGTATGCTTGTGTAGCCATGTTTCTCCTTCCCGGCTGCTTCCTATCCTGCCACGACGAGGCCTTCCGTCTCGGGCAGCCCCAGCATCAAATTCATGTTTTGGATCGCGGCGCCGCTCGCGCCCTTCCCGAGGTTGTCGAAGCGGCAGACGACGGTGACCCGCGCCTGGCCGTCCGGCCCCACGGCGCCCTGCCCGAGGACCAGCAGCTCCGCGTCGTCGCGCCTTTCGAAGGCGTTTGCCGACAGGAAGCCCCCCTCGGGGTCGTAGCCAAGCGCACGCACGTGGACCAGCGGGCAGCCCGCATAATATTCCGCCAGCGCCCGCTGCACGGCTTTCGGCGTCACCTTGGCGCCGCGCCCCGGCTCCGCCCCCGGCAGCGCCACGCTCACGAGCATGCCGGCGTAGAAGTCCGCGACGATCGGCGAGAACACGGGCGGCTGCGACAGCCCCGCATAGACCAGCATCTCCGGCAGGTGCTTGTGCTGCTGCGAGAGCCCGTATTGCCGCGGCGCCTCGAGCAGGAGCGCGTCGCTGCCGCGGACCCCCTCGTACTGGGCGATCATGGCCTTCCCGCCGCCGCTGTAGCCCGTGACGGAATGCGCGCAGAGCAGCGCGCCCGGCTCTATGAGCCCCGCCTCCACGAGGGGCCGCACCGCGAGGATGAACCCCGTCGCGTGGCACCCGGGGTTCGCGATGCGCCGCGTCTCTTTGTGCGGCACGGCCTCCGGCAGCCCGTACAGCCACGCCCTGTCCGTCCGGTGCGCCGTCGAGCAGTCGATGATCCGCGCGTCCACGCCGGCCGCGCCCACGGCCCGGACGATCTCCCGCGCGCCGTCGTCCGGCAGGCAAAGGATCGTCACATCCGCCTCCGCGATCCGCCCGAGCCTGGCGGATACGTCCTTGCGCTCCGCGTCGGGGATGGAAAGGAGCGCGACCCCCGGCCGCCCGGACAGCCTCTCGGCAATCCGGAGCCCCGTGGTCCCCGCGCTCCCGTCAATGAATACCTTGTACATGCTCCTCTTCGCCATTCACCAATCTATAGTGTATTCCATATTTATACACGAGAGAGCGGCGAATGTCAACAGATTTTTGCATATTTATTCATATGTATGTATATTTATGCACAAACGGATGCCCCGGGGGATCGCCGGGGCACCATTCGTTTTCAATTCGGCAATGCGGTCGACTCGATGCGGGAACGCGCTATGCGTTCGGCCCGGGCGCGCCGCCGCTGCCCGGCTCCGCCCCTTCCGTGCGCACGAGCTCCGCGACCGAGGCCGCCAGGCCCGCGACGCCCTGGATGTTGCTCGGGATGATGATCTTCGTCGCCTTGCCGTTCGCCGCCTTCGCAAACGACTCGAGGCTCTTCAGCGCGAGCACCTGCTCCGTCGGCTCCGCCTGCGCGAGCATCCTCAGGCCGTCCGCCGTCGCCTGCTGCACGAGCCGGATCGCCTGCGCCTGGCCGTCGGCCTCGAGCACCTGCCTCTCCTTGCTCGCCTCCGCCGCGAGGATCTGCGCGGACTTCGCCGCCTCCGCCTGCAGGACGACCGCCGTCTTGTTCCCTTCCGCCACGAGGATCTGCGAGGACTTCTCGCCCTCGGCCTTCAGGATGACTTCGCGCCTTTCCCGCTCGGCCTTCATCTGCTTCTCCATGGCCACCTGGATCTCGCGCGGCGGCGTGATGTTCTTCACCTCGACGCGGTTCACCTTGATGCCCCAGCTGTCCGTCGCCTCGTCGAGCACCTCGCGCATCCTCGCGTTGATGTGCTCGCGGCTCGTCAGCGACTCGTCGAGCTCGAGGTCGCCGAGGATGTTACGGAGCGTCGTCGCCGTCAGGTTCTCGATGGCCGCCATCGGGTACTCGACGCCGTACGTGTACAGCTTCGGGTCCGTCACCTGGTAGTAGATGACCGTGTCGATCTCCAGCGTGACGTTGTCCTTCGTGATGACGGGCTGCGGCGGGAAGTCGAGCACGTTCTCCTTCAAAGACACCTTGTTGGCGATGCGGTCGATGAAGGGGATCTTGAAATGCAGCCCCACCTGCCACGTCCCGTTGTACGCCCCGAGCCGCTCGATGACGAACGCGCGCGCCTGCGGCACGATGCGGATGTTGTTGAGCACGATCGCGATCGCGATGATGATGATGATGACCAGCCCAATGATCTGCCCCGCACTTGGATAACTACCATAATACATTTCATTCTCTCCTTTTCATGAACAACTACGACTCTGCCAGCTTCTTCACGATCAGCTTCACGCCCTCGATGCGCAGGATCTCGACGTGGCTGCCCTTCGCGGCATCCAGGTCCTCCGTCTCGCCGACCGCCGTCCACACGATGCCCCGGACCTTCACCTGCCCGCTGGAAAACGGCTTGATCGCCTCGACGACGAGCCCGGTCTTCCCCTCCAGCTGCTCCGTGTAGTTTTTCTCGCGCACGAGCTTGAGCTTCTTCACCAAGATGGGCCGGGTGAAGACGAGGAGCACGATGCTGACGCCGAAAAACACCGCGATCTGCCCCGGCACCGGCATCCCGGCCAGCGAGCACACCGCCGCCGCCCCTGCGCCGATCACGAACCAGATCGTCACCAGCCCGCTGACCGCGGCCTCGATGACCGCGAAGACAACCGCCAGGATGATCCAACATATCACCAAGTTTGAAAGCAACCACTCCATGACCAAACCCTCTCACCATCAAAACAATACCGTCTACCGGGGATAGTATACCATATTGCCAGATCGCGGCTACCCCACCGAATCTTGTTGCAGAGCGCACCCCCTTGTGCAATAATAATTTGGCCGGGGAACGTTCCTTTGGATTGGAAGACTGCGTGGAGGTGGCCTATGGATGTTGAGAAAGCAATCTTTGAGCGGAGATCGATCAGGAAGTACGAAAGCGATCCCATCGCGCCGGATCTGATCCGGAAGATCCTGGACGCGGGGACGATGGCGCCCTCGGGCATCAACCTCCAGCCTTGGTACTTCGTCGCCGTCACTGGCGAAGAGGCGCTCCGGGAGCTCACCTCCATCATGAAGACGGCGGCGGAGAGGACGGAGCCCACGCTCCGCGAGCGCTTCCCGGACAATCCGGAAGTCGTCGAGGAGTCCACGAAGTTCATCTGGTCGCTGGGCGGCGCGCCCCTCGTGGTGATGTCGTTCCTGTACCGGCCCGACTACGGGGAAAGGCGCAACACCATGATCCAAAGCGTCGCCGCGGCCACGCAGAACATGCTGCTTGCGGCATGGTCGCTGGGGATCGGCTCCTGTTGGCTGACCGCCCCCGTGGAGACAGGCGTCGACAAGGATTTGCAGGCGCGTTTCGCGCCCGGCAAAGGGGAGCTGGTCAACATGGCGACGTTCGGCTACCCCGCTCGCATCCCGAAGGCGCCCCCCCGAAAAGAAAACCGCATTTCCTTGGGCGGGGCGTGATGGGCAGGGGCCGGATGGAGCCCGCCCCGGCTGCTACTTCGCCGCCTCCTCGCGCATCTGCGCCCGGCGCACCTTGCCGGAGATCGTCTTCGGCAGCTCGTCCACAAACTCTATGATGCGCGGCACCTTGTACGCCGCCGCGTTCGCCTTCACGAAGGCGCGGATCTCCTTGCGCAGCGCGTCGTCGCCCGCCACGCCCTCGCGCAGGATGATGCTCGCGCGGATCGCCTGGCCGCGGATCTCGTCCGGCACGCCCGTGACCGCGACCTCGAGCACCGCCGGGTGCTGCTGGATCACCGACTCGACCTCGAACGGCCCGATGCGGTAGCCCGCCGACTTGATGATGTCGTCCGCGCGCCCGATGAAATACACGTAGCCGTCCGCGTCGATCTCCGCAAGGTCGCCCGTGTGGTAGACGCCGCCCTGCCAGACCAGCTTCATCAGGTCCGGCGTGCGGTAGTACCCCATGAACACCCCCGGGTCGCCCGGCTTCATGCGCAGGCACATCTCGCCCTCGCCCGGCCCCTTCAGCTCCGTGCCGTCCGGCTTCAGGAACAGCAGCTCGTACATCGGGTTCGCCTTGCCGAGCGACCCTGCGCGCGGCTCCGTGTACGGGCTCGTCAGAATGACCGGCACCGTCTCCGTCTGCCCGTAGCACTCGTGGATCCGGATGCCCGTGCGCCTGAGAAACTCCTCGTACACCGACTCGTTCAAGGGCTCGCCCGCCGAGGTCGCGTACTCCAGCGCCGACAGGTCGTACTTGGAGAAATCCGCCGTGAGTAGCACCTTGTACACCGTCGGCGGCGCGCAGAAGCTCGTCACGCGGTGCTTCGCGAGCATCTTCATGAGCTTCTGCACGACGAGCTTGTTGTGGTCGTACACAAACACCGTCGCGCGGCACAGCCACTGCCCGAACAGCTTGCCCCACACGGCTTTGCCCCAGCCCGTGTCCGCGAGCGTGAAGTGGATGCTGCCCTCGTGCAGATTGTGCCAATATTTCGCCGTCACGATGTGCGCGAGCGGGAAGAGGTGGTTGTGCAGCACCATCTTCGGGTACCCCGTCGTCCCCGACGTGAAGTAGAGCATCATCGGATCCTCGTTCACGGTCACGCGCGGCAGCTCCGGCCCCTCCATATGCGCCGCGATCCCCGCGTCGAAGTTTTCCCAGTGATGCAATAACGGACATCCTGCTTCCTGCGTGCCGACCCGGATGAGATGCCCCACCGACGCCGACGCGCTCTGCGCCTCCTCAATCGCCATGAGCAGCCGGTCGTCGTCGCAGCAGACGATCGCGTTCACGGACGCCGACTTGTTGCGGTAGATGATGTCGCTCGTGATGAGCATATGCGTCGCCGGGATCGAGACCGCCCCGATCTTGATGAGCCCGAGGATCGCGAACCAGAAGTGGATCTTGCGCTTGAGGATCAGCATCACGCGGTCGCCCTTGCCGATGCCGAGCGATTTGAAGAAGCGCGCCGCCGCGTCCGTGTGCCGCTTCATCTCGAGGAAGGTCCACGTGCGCCCGCCCCCGTCGTCACTGTCCCAGATCAGACAGACCTTGTCCGGCGACTCCGCCGCCAGCACGTCCAGGCAGTCGAAACTGTAGTTGAAATTGTCCGGGACGCGGATCCGGAAATTGTCCCGGAAATCCTCGTAGTCCCTGTAATCGCCATAGCCAAACATCGCTTCGCCCATAGTATTCTCTCCTCTCATTGTTGTAGTGC